>NZ_JBVVQO010000049.1:0-45803 GCF_055811215.1 Mesorhizobium sp. WSM4819 | reverse complement strand
AACCATCGGGGCAGCCGAATGCAACAACTACTTCAAAAACGCTGGATACGCTTCCGTCAAAACGTGAAACGCTCTAGTGTGGTGGATTTGAAGTTCCCGGCATTGACGGCATTCGCGTTGAGGAACTTCAAATCCAAAAACCACACTAGAATTCATTGAATTACTCGTGCGGCTTTTGAATCCGAAATTCGCTCGCCGCGCTGCTCCAACGTGATGCGAATTTCGGATTCACCGCACGAGCATCACGCCCTCGCAATGCGCTTTTTCCAGTAGCGGATCTGCTTCCTCACTTCCGATGGCGCGGTGCCGCCGAAGCTCGTGCGGCTCTTCACCGAGTTCTGCACGGCAAGCACGGAAAACACGTCCGCCGTGATGCCGGGGTGAATGGATTGCAAGTCTTCCAGCGGCAGCCTGTCGAGCCCGATCTTCTTCTCTTCGGCCAGCGCTACCGCGCGGCCGGTGACATGATGCGCCTCGCGGAACGGCAGGCCGAGGCTGCGCACCAGCCAGTCGGCGAGATCGGTCGCGGTCGCATAGCCTGACCCGGCGGCCTTCCTCATGGCGGCGGCATTCACCGTCATGTCGCGCACCATGCCGGTCATCGCCGCCAGCATCAGGTCGAGCGTCTCGGCGGCGTCGAACACGGATTCCTTGTCTTCCTGCATGTCCTTGCCGTAGGTCAGCGGCATGCCCTTCATGACAGTCAGCAGGCCGACCAGATGGCCGGTGACGCGGCCGGTCTTGCCGCGCACCAGCTCGGCGGCGTCGGGGTTCTTTTTCTGCGGCATGATCGAGGAGCCGGTGGAGAATGAGTCCGACAGCCTGACGAAGCCGAATTGCGGCGTCGACCAGATGATGATTTCTTCGGCTAGCCGCGACAGATGCGTCGCGCAGATCGCCGCCAGCCCCAAAAACTCGAGCGCGAAATCGCGGTCCGAAACGCTGTCGAGGGAATTGCGCATCGGCTCACGGAAGCCGAGCGCCCTGGCCGTCTGGTGCCGGTCGATCGGAAAGCTGGTGCCGGCAAGCGCGGCCGCACCGAGCGGGCTTTCGTCCATCCGTTCGATAGCGTCGCGAACACGCGACAGGTCGCGCGAGAACATCTCGACATAGGCCATGCAGTGATGGCCGAAGGTTACCGGCTGAGCCGCCTGCATGTGGGTGAAGCCCGGCATCACCGTTGCCGCATGCTCCTCGGCTCGCTCCAGGAACGCAGTGATCAGGCCCTTCAGCGCCTCGGCGACGCGAAAGCACTCGTCCTTGACCCATAGCCTGAGATCGACCGCCACCTGGTCGTTGCGCGAACGGGCGGTATGCAGGCGGCCGGCAGCCGGGCCGATCAGCTCGGCAAGGCGGGCCTCGACATTCATGTGGATGTCTTCCAGCCTGGTCGAGAACTCGAACGTGCCGGCTTCGATCTCTGCCAGGATCGTGTTCAGCCCGTGAGCGATTTTTTCTTGGTCGGCCGTCGAAATAATGCCGGTTTGCGCCAGCATCTCGCTGTGGGCGATCGAGCCTCTGATATCCTGCGCGTAGAGTTTGCGGTCGAACGAGATCGACGCGTTGATCGCTTCCATGATCGCGGCCGGACCCGAGGCAAAACGTCCGCCCCACATCTGGTTGCTGGCCTTCTTGTCGCTCATCGCTATAACCCGTGCTCCGGAGCAGTTTTAAAAAATGGCAGACGGCAATCGATTTTTCCCGGCCCCGCGCCTCATCCTCGCCGCTTTGGTGGCAGGCGTGCTTGCCGGCGCGGTCGCGGTATATGTCAGCGAAAGCGGTTCTGGCAACAACGCCCCCGCTCAAGTCGCGGTTGGCGACAGCAAGGACGATGTCGCCTGCGCCGCCAAGGCCGACCGCGCCAAGGCGGTCGCGGCGGCTGCCACCGGTCAGGTTGCCGCACTTTTGCCGGCCGATCCGCCGCAATCGCTGAAGGGCCTTGCCTTCAACAGCCCCGACGGCAAGCCGATGACGCTCGCCGACCATGCCGGCAAGACGGTGCTGCTCAATCTGTGGGCGACATGGTGCGCGCCCTGCCGCGCCGAAATGCCGGCACTCGACGCGCTGCAGAACGAAATGGGCAGCGATGCCTTCGAGGTCGTCGCGGTCAATGTCGATGCCGGCGACGACAGCAAGCCGAAGAAGTTCCTCGAGGAGACCGGCGTCAAGGCGCTCGGCTACTACCGCGATTCGACGATGGCGCTGTTCAACGATCTCAAGACACGCGGCCTGGCGCTCGGCCTGCCGGTCACCATGCTGATCGACGGTGAAGGCTGCCTGATTGCCCACATGAACGGCCCGGCAGAATGGTCGAGCCCGGACGCCAAGCGGCTGGTCGAGACGGCGCTCGGCAAGTCTGACTAATGCATGTCGCGCAATAGAGCGCCCTTAGGAGGCGCCGGCGATTGCCGGCCGTCGTCGTTGTTCGATTGGTGAGCCGGCTTGGCAATTCCTTTCCATCGGCTCCTATTCGGAAGCGCACGCCACTTTAAGTGGAAATCAAGTTCATCGGCCTGCAACAAAACCGTTGTCCAATTGTCATGGGCGGCACATATTGGCTTTGCGAGAGTGCCCCTTTCGCCAATGACAAACGGGAGATGAAACATGAAGTTCTTCGGCTTCGCGGCCGGTGTCGCCGCCACCTTGACCCTGCTTTCCACCACCTCCGCCTTCGCCGTCACGCAGATCAGCTGGTGGCACGCCATGACCGGCGCCAACGCCGAGGTCGTCGGCAAGATCTCCAAGGATTTCAACGCCAGCCAGAGCGACTATGAACTGGTTCCGGTGTTCAAGGGCACCTATCCGGAGACGCTGAACGCCGGCATCGCCGCTTTCCGCGCCGGACAGGCGCCCGACATCCTCCAGGTGTTCGACGTCGGCACCGGCGTGATGATGGCGGCCGAGGGTGCGATCAAGCCGGTTGCCGAGGTGATGACCGGTGCCGGTATGACCTTCGACAAGAGCCAGTATCTGCCCGGTATCGTCGGCTATTATTCGAAGCCGGACGGCACCATGCTGTCCTTCCCCTACAACTCCTCCTCGCCGATCCTCTACTACAACAAGGATATCTTCCAGAAGGCCGGCCTCGACGTGAACAATCCGCCCAAGACCTGGAATGAGGTGTGGGAAGCCGCCAAGAAGATCAAGACGAGCGGCGCCGCCCCTTGTGGCTATACCTCGACCTGGCTGACCTGGATCCATCTGGAGAATTTCGCGGCGTGGAATGATGTGTCGTGGGCGACCCAGCAGAACGGTCTGGCCGGCGGTGATGTCGAACTCAAGATCAACGCGCCGATTTTCGTCAACCACTTCCAGGCGCTCGCAGACCTCGCCAAGGACGGCACCTTCAAATATGGCGGGCGCACCTCCGAAGCCAAGCAGATCTTCCTTGCCGGCGAATGCGGCATCTTCACCGAATCGTCGGGCGGCCTCGGCGACATCGTCAAGTCCGGCATGAACTATGGCATCGGCCAGCTTCCCTACGACAGCGACGCCAAGGGCGCGCCGCAGAACACCACGCCGGGCGGCGCCAGCCTGTGGGTGTTCGGCGCCAAGTCGGACGAGCAATACAAGGGCGTTGCGGCGTTCTTCGCCTATTTGTCCAAGACCGATGTGCAGGACTATCTGCACCAGAAGTCGGGATACCTGCCGGTGACGCTCGCTGCCTACGAGGCGACCAAGAAATCGGGCTTCTATGACAAGAACCCCGGCCGTGAGACACCCATCCTGCAAATGACGGGCAAGGCGCCGACCGACAACTCGAAGGGCGTGCGCCTGCCGAACCTGCCGCAAGTGCGCGATATCCAGAACGAGGAGTTCGAGAAGATGCTGGCCGGCCAGCAAACCGCTCAGCAGGCGCTTGACAACGCGGTCACGCGCGGCAACGCCGCAATCAAGGAAGCGCTGGAGAACTGACGGGATTATCTCGGTTGGTGTCTGTTTGAATATCGCCCACGCGAGTTCGCGTGGGCGTCCCCGAGATAGCGAAGGAAATCAGCCTGTCTCCCCGCGTCGTCTTTCCCAACAAGATCCTGCCCTACCTGCTGGTGGCGCCGCAACTCGCCATAACACTGGTTTTCTTCTACTGGCCGGCTGGTCAGGCGCTTTACCAGTCGATGCTCAGGCAGGATCCGTTCGGGCTGAGGACCAGGTTCGTCTGGTTTGCCAATTTCCGCAAGGTGCTGGCCGATCCGGCCTACCTCAATTCGATCAAGGTCACCGTGGTGTTCTCGCTTGCGACCGCGATCGTCGCGATGTGCGTGGCGCTTTTGCTTGCGGTCATGGCCGAGAAGGCGGTGCGCGGCAAAGGCCTCTACCGCACGCTGTTGATATGGCCTTATGCCGTGGCGCCGGCGATTGCCGGCATGCTGTGGCTGTTTCTGTTCAATCCTTCGATCGGCTCGTTGGCGTATTTGCTGAGAAGCCTCGGCATCGCATGGGATCCGCTGCTCAACGGAACCCACGCCATGATCCTGCTGGTGTCGGCGGCTGCCTGGAAGCAGATCAGCTACAATTTCCTGTTCTTCGTAGCCGGTCTGCAGGCAGTGCCGAAAACGCTGATCGAGGCGGCGGCCATGGACGGCGCCGGCGAGACTAAGCGCTTCTGGACCATCGTCTTCCCGCTGCTCGCGCCGACCACCTTTTTCCTGCTGGTCGTCAACACCGTCTATGCCCTGTTCGACACGTTCGGCATCGTTCATGCCGTCACCGGCGGCGGGCCGGGCAAGGCGACCGAGACCCTGGTCTACAAGGTCTACAATGATGGTTTCGTCAATCTGATCCTGGGCGACTCGGCGGCGCAGTCGGTCATCCTGATGGCGATCGTCATTGCGCTCACCGCCATCCAGTTCCGCTACGTGGAACGCAAAGTCCACTACGGCTGAGGGCAGCGATGATCGGCCAGTCCCCGCTCCGCACCTTCATCGCCCATGCCGTGCTGATCCTCGGTATATTGATCGTGGCTTTCCCGATCTACTACACGTTCGTCGCCTCGACACACACGCTGCAAACCATCCTCAGGCCGCCGCTGCCGCTTTTGCCCGGCGGCCAGCTCTGGAACAACTACAGCGAGGCGCTGTTCGGCGGCATTGGCCGCATCGGCGGTGTCAGCGTCGGCCAACTGCTCCTCAACACCACGATCATGGCGCTCGGTGTTGCGGTGGGAAAGATCTGCATCTCGATCCTGTCGGCCTATGCGATCGTGTTCTTCCGCTTTCCCCTGCGCATGACCTTCTTCTGGCTGATCTTCATCACCTTGATGCTTCCCGTCGAGGTGCGCATCCTGCCGACCTACAAGGTGATGGTCGATCTCGGCATGATCGACACCTATGCCGGCCTGATCATCCCGCTGATCGCCTCGGCCACCGCGACGCTGCTGTTCCGCCAGTTCTTCATGACCATACCGGGCGAATTGGTCGAGGCGGCGCGCGTCGACGGCGCCGGGCCATGGCGCTTCTTCTTCGATATTCTGTTGCCATTGTCGCGCACCAACATCGCGGCGCTGTTCGTGATCCTCTTCATCTACGGCTGGACGCAGTATCTTTGGCCGCTGCTGGTCACCAACAGCAACGACATGAACACCATCGTCATCGCGTTGAGAAAGATGGTTTCCTTCGCCGATGCCGATACCGAATGGCACCTGGTCATGGTCACGGCGATGCTGGCCATCGTGCCGCCGATCCTGGTGGTGGTGCTGATGCAACGCTGGTTCGTGCGCGGCCTGGTCGAATCCGAAAAGTGAGAAGCTGATGGCGACCGTCGATCTGAAGGACGTGAAGAAGGTCTATCCCAGCGGCGTCGAAGCCGTGAAGGGGGTCTCCATCGCCATTCCCGACAAGGAGCTTTGCGTGCTGGTCGGTCCCTCCGGTTGCGGCAAGTCGACGCTGCTGAGGATGATCGCCGGTTTGGAGACCATTTCCGCCGGCACAGTCGCCATCGACGGCAAGGTGGTCAACGCCATCGGCCCGACCGAGCGCGACATCGCCATGGTGTTCCAGAACTACGCGCTTTACCCGCATATGAAAGTTTATGACAACATGGCCTATGGCCTGCGCAATCGCGGCACGCCGAAGGACGAGATCGACAGCAGGGTGCGTTCGACCGCCAAGGTGCTGGAGCTTTCGGCGCTGCTCGACCGGCGGCCGCGCGAGCTTTCCGGCGGTCAACGCCAGCGTGTCGCCATGGGCCGCGCCATCGTGCGCAATCCGAAGGTCTTCCTGTTCGACGAGCCGCTCAGCAATCTCGATGCCAAATTGCGCGGGCAGATGCGGGTCGAGATCAAGAACTTGCAGCGCACGCTCGGCGTCACCTCGGTCTATGTCACTCACGACCAGCTCGAGGCGATGACGCTGGCCGACATCCTTGTTGTCATGAACGCCGGGCTGGTCGAGCAAACGGGCGCGCCGCTCGACATCTACGAAAAGCCGGCGTCGATCTTCGTCGCTTCCTTCATCGGCGCGCCGCCGATGAATCTTCTGGCGCTGACCGGAAGTTCCTCAGGCCCGATGCTGGCTGACGGCACCGCGATCGGCTTTGCGGCTCCCGGAACACAAGCCGTGACGCTGGGGTTTCGCCCTGAAGATGCCGACGTCACCTTCGATGCGGAGGCGCTGCCCGGTGCGCTCGTCCTGCCGGCGACAGTCGAAGCGGTCGAGCCGGTCGGGGCCGAAAGCTTTCTTCACTGCGCCGCAGCCGGCAGCCGTATCATCGTGCGCGTCTCAGGGCGCGCCACCGCAGCGCCCGGCGAGCAGTTGCGTGTCGTGGCCATTGCCGAAAAGCTGCACTGGTTCGATCAGGCCGGCAAGCGGGTCGATTGAAGCCGGCCTGTCGGCCTGATCGGCGCGCTACCCGAGCGTTCAGGCAAACACATGCGCCTTGCCCGACACCGTCAGTCGGACGATCTCGCCAACCACCGGTGTGTCCATGCCTGGCTTGCGCAGGACCAGTGGCGTGTTGCCGATCGCGGCTGCGTCCGGCGGATCGGGACTGTTCAAGAGCCGCACCGCGATGGTGCACGTCGAGCCGGCGAATTCGGATTCCGTCACTTCGCCGAACAGCATGTCCGGCGTGCCCGACATGCCTTCGCGCGATGTTCGTTTCAACAGCACCTGTTCCGGCCGCAGCATGATGCGGGCGAGATCGCGCCGCTCGGTGCTGTCGACGGCGATGCGGCCGAGCGGCGAGCTGGCGAAGCCGTCCGCGATCTTGGCCGGCAGGATGATGGCGTCGCCGAGGAATTCGGCGACCATCCGGTCCTTCGGCTTGAGATAAAGCTCGCGCGGCGTGCCGACCTGCGAGAATTTGCCTTCGCGCATCACCGCGACCTGGCTGGCAAAGGACAGCGCCTCGGCCTGGTCGTGCGTGACCAGGATCGTGGTGATGCCGGCGGCCTCCAGAAGCTCGGCCACCGCCTTGCGCATCGATGCGCGCAGGCCGGTGTCAAGCGCCGAGAACGGCTCGTCGAGCAGCATCAGCCGCGGCTTCATGGCCATGGCCCGGGCCAGCGCCACACGCTGCTGCTGACCGCCTGAGAGCTCGTGCGGCCGCCGTTTCAGGATCGCCTTGTCGAGCCCGACGATATAGGCGAGCTCGGTGATACGCTCGCTGCGCTTGTCCTGGTGATGCCGCATGCCGAAACCGATATTGGCGGCGATGCTCAGATGCGGGAACAGGGCGCCGTCCTGCGCCACCACGCCGATGCCGCGCCGATATGCCGGCACCGCGGCGCCGCCATTGGCCAGCACCTCGCCGTCGAGCACGATGCGACCCTGGTCCGGCACTTCGAAGCCGGCGATCAACCGCAGCAAGGTCGTCTTGCCGCAGCCGGACGGCCCGACGATCGCCGTGCGGCTGCCGCTGGCCACGCTGAGGTCGACGCCGGCCAGTGCGGCCACCGGGCCGTAGTGCTTGTGCACATCGGTGAGTTCGAGGAAGCTCATCGCCCGGCCATCCGCTTCGACTGGACGTAGAGCAGCCAGGTCAGCGGCAGCGACATCGCCACCATGATGAGCGCGTAAGGTGCGGCGGACGCATAGTCAATCTCGCCGCTGTGGGCCCAGAACGCCATCGCCAGCGTGCGGGTGCCGTTAGGCGCCAGCATCTGCGTGGCGGTCAATTCGTTCATGATGCCGAGCGCCACCAGCGCCATGCCCGCCGCGGCACCCGGCGCCGACAGGCGGATCGTCGTCGACCACAGCGCCCTGAGCGGTGGCCGGCCGAGACTGGCGGCGGCGCGTTCGAGCTCGACCGGCGCCTGCGCGATCGACGCCCGCAGGCTGATCAGGGCGCGCGGCAGGAACATCAGCGCATAGGCTACGAGGATCGTGAACAGGGTCTGATAGAGCGGCAGGGCGATGCGCACCGTGATGGTGACCAGCGCCAGCGCCACGACGACGCCTGGCAGCGAGCCGACGATGTAGTTGCAGCCCTCCAGAAGGCGCTGCAGCGGCCCCGGCGCGCGGATCGAGATCCAGGCCATCGGCATGGCGGCGATTGTGGCGAGCAGGGCGCCGGCGAGCGCCAGGAAAAGGGTCTGGCCGAGCGCCAGGCCGATCTCATCGAGGCGCCAGACATCGGCGCCGCCGGCCACAAGCCAGCGGCCGATGGTGACGAACGGCACGCCGAGCGCCAGCAGCGCGGTGACGACGGGCAGAGCCAAGCACGGGATGGTGGCGCGGCCGAGCCTTGTGCGTTGCTGCTGCCGCGCGGCGCCCGAGCCGACGCGGGCATAGCGCTCCTCGCCGCGCACCAGCACTTCGATCCCGAGCAGCACGAAACAGCATGTCACCAGCACCGCAGCCAGCATGTTGGCGGCGGGGCCGTTGAAGGTCGACTGGAACTGGTCGACGATCGCCGTGGTGAAGGTATCGAAGCGGATGAACACGTAGAGGCCGTACTCGGCCAGGAGATGCAGGCCGACCAGCAGTGAGCCGCCGCAGATGGCGAGCCTGAGTTGCGGCAGCACGACCCGCCGGAACACGCGCCATGGCCCGAGGCCGACGGCTGCCGCGGCATCTTCGAGAGCAGGATCGAGCCGGCGCAAGGCTGCCGCCACCGGCAGATAGAGGAACGGGAAATAGGCGACGACGGAAACCAGGACGCCGGCCCACAGCCCGTGCAGTCCCGGCACCAGGGTAATCCAGGCGTAGCTGTGGACGAAGGCGGGGATGGCGAGCGGCGCCACCGACAGCCAGGCCCACAGCCGGGCACCGGGAAGGCTGCTGCGTTCGGTCAGCCAGGCCAGCGCCACCGAGAGCACGATGCAGATCGGCACCGCCAGCACCACCAAAAGCAGGGTGTTGACCAGCAGCTCGCCGACACGTGGCCGGAAGACCAGTGCCGATACGGTGTCCCAGCCGGTCTGCACGGCAATCCAGATGATGAAGGCGAGCGGCAGCAGCGAGAAAAGTGAGACCAGGATGGCGGCGAGCGAAATCCAGGATATCGGCCGCCGGCGCCTCCAATGCACAGCCACCATGCCGGTCGGCAAGCCTGAACGTGCAAGGTCGGCCGCAGGCAGCATCAGCTCAGACGCCGAACCGTTGAAACGATCGCAGAGCCGCAAACACGGCCAAAAACGCAGCTTGTCGTCATGGACGAATGCCACCTCGAAAACAGAGCGCTCCTGCGGAAGCGAATTCCCGCAGGAGCGCAGTCGGCTGCCGTTTTAGGACGAACGCGAACTAAAGCAAGCCGGCTGCCGTCATCAGGTCGGTCACCTTCCTGGAGTTCAGCGTCGTCGCGTCGACCTTCGGCGCCTGCAGATCGGCCAGCGGCACCAGCGCCGGATTGGACTCCGCGCCCTTGCCGACCGCGTATTCGAAGGAATTGCCGGTCTTCAGCACGTCCTGACCACCCTTGCCGGTCACCCATTTCAGGAAGGCCTGGGCTTCCTTCGGGTGCTTGCTGGAGGCCAGCACGCCCCCGCCGGAAACCGAGACGAAGGCGCCCGGATCTTGGTTCTTGAAATAGTGCAGCCCGACATTGTTGCTGTTCTCGCCGGTCTTGGCCTGGTCGCCGTAGTAATAATAGTGATAGATCACGCCGCCATCGACCTCGCCGGCATTGACCGCCTTCATCACCGTGCTGTTGCCTTTGTAGGCGGTGAAGTTTTCCTTCATCGCCTTCAGCCAGTCGGCCGTTGCGGCCTCACCCCTAAGCTGCAAAAGCGCGCTGACGATCGCCTGGAAATCGGCGCCGGACGGCGAAGCGGCCCAGCGTCCCTTCCAGCTCGGATCGGCGAGTTCAAGCAGCGACTTGGGCAACTGCTCGGCGGTCAGTTTGGTCTTGTTGTAAGCAAAGACGGTGCTGCGCGCGGCGATGCCCACCCACTTGCCGCTGGCCGGCTGGTACTCCTTGGGAATCTGCGCCAGTGTGTCGGCGTCGACCGGCGCGAACAGGCCTGATGACTCGACCAGCACCATGGCCGGTGAGTTTTCCGTCAGGAACACGTCGGCCGGCGAGGCGGCGCCTTCGGCAACGATCTGGTTGGAAAAATCGCTGTCGCCGCCGTGGCGAACGGTGACCTTGATGCCGGTTTCCTTGGTGAAACCTTCCACCCAGGCATTGGTCAGGCTCTCATGCTGGGCATTGTAGACGACGATGCCGCTGTCCTGGGCCATAACCGGGCTGGCGACCAGGCTGATTGCAAGTGCTGTGGCTCCGGCAAGGACGGAAAGAGCATGTTTCATGGACGTCATCCCGCTCGATCGCGATGGTTTTGGCTTAGCATGGCTGCACTATCAATTCCTGATCGGTGTAGTCAACATTGGTGAGCTGCGTAATCGGCGCCGGAGGTGAAACCTTCGTGATATTCCTTACTTTGGCTTGGACATTATTTCGCCGGCCACGTAACAAAACAGCGCCGAGGCGCGAATTATCGGGGAGTGAACTCTTGTGACCGGCAAGGACGAGGCCGAGCTTTCCCGGCTGATGCGGGCCGCGATCGCGGGAGATGAAAGGGCTTACGCCGACTTTCTGCGCCGGACGGCTGCTCTGGTTCGCGGCTTCATCAGGCGCAAGATCGTTCAGGGCGGGGTCGATCCCGAGGATGTCGTGCAGGAAACCTTGCTGGCCATTCATGTGAAGCGGCATACCTGGCGCCAGGATTTGCCTGTGCTGCCCTGGGTCTACGCCATAGCGCGCTTCAAGCTGATCGACGCCTTTCGACGGCGCGGGCGGCGCATCGAGATCGAGATCGACGAGATCGCCGAGACCTTCGCCGAACCGGAGGCCGAAACGGTCAGCGGGCGTGACATCAACCGGGCGTTGGACGGCCTGCCGCCGGCGCAGCGTTCGGTGGTTTCGTCGGTGTCGGTCGAAGGCCGTTCCATTGGTGAAACGGCAGCGAAGTTCGGTATCAGCGAGACGGCGGTGCGCGTGTCGCTGCATCGCGGTCTCGCCGCCATTGCCAAACGGTTCGGGGCCAAACAATTCGGGCGGGAATGACATGAGGACCGACGATCTCATCAAGGCGCTCGACGCCGATGTCCGCAGCACGGCGATGCCGCTTGGCTCGGCCTGGTGGATAGGCGCAGGTGCGGCTACGCTGATCGCGGCGGTCATGTTCTGGCTGGCGGTCGGCCCACGCACCGACATCGCCACCGCCATGTATACGACGCGTTTCGTTGCCAAGTTTGTGTTCACGATGGCTCTGGCGGCCAGCGCCTTCGCCTTGAGCCGCGCCCTGTCGACACCCGGTGCAGCGACGGGCAGGGCGGCGGCCTGGATGATTGCCGCACCACTGCTGGTGGCCGTGGCGGTCGGTCTGGAACTCCTTTTGGTGCCTGCGGCCGACTGGGGCAGGCGGCTGGTCGGCAGCAACATGGTTATTTGCCTGAGCTTCATTCCGCTGATCGGCATCGGTCCGCTCGCCGTCTTCCTGGCGGTGCTGCGCTATGGCGCCCCGACGCGGCCGGTGCTTGCCGGAGCCGTGGCGGGCCTGCTCGCCGGCGGGCTGGCGGCAACCTTCTATGCCGCACACTGCTTCGACGATTCGCCGCTTTTCGTCGCCACCTGGTATACGATCGCGATTGCCATCCTCGCCGCGCTCGGAGCGCTCGGCGGGCGGCTTTTCGTGCGCTGGTAGCGACGGCCTGCGATGGGAGAGCGTGGTGCTCTAACGTCAAAACGCATTCATTTCTGAACGACCGGTTCGACCCGTTGCGGAAGTTCGTTCGCTCGTCCGGAATTCACGCCCGTGACCCGAAGGCGACACCCACACGTCAGATTCTGAATGGCAGTTCTGCGTCGATGTCGGCCGCTGAGGTGACCGTTGCCACTGCCTGAAAGCAGATATTGTTGGCGACTTCTGGAGGCCGCGGTTGCGCCATCTGCGGAAGTTCGAGGCATCCCCGATGAACGGTCGCAGTCGAACCCGTTCCAGAAGTTCGTGCGCGAGTGCCTATGACACATTATCTAGACCTAATATTACCTAGCCGATTTCGAAGAAATGGGACATAGTTGAGGAGCATATGATCTCTTGTTCATGAATCCGGGCGAGTCGCCCGGCAGCGATTGGGGGTACGTCATGGCAGCCAATTGGGACGTTACGCAGACACTTAACAATGGTCGGGTCGAGTGGCCGACGGGTCCGATCACAGGCCTCAACCCCTCCGAAGAACCCAGGTGGGTCGACGCCTGGGTTGTGCAGGCTGACGTGTTACCGTTGGACGGGATTAAATATATGGGCCCCAGTCAAAGCTCAGGCCACACTCCACATTGGTCAGGTTGGGGGGCGGCGCCGTTTACTATGTGGACGGCAGACGACCCGGGGTGGGCATACGGAAAATTCACGAGCGGATTCGCACTGGGGATCGCGCTCATGGCTTATCGGGATACCGCCACAAATCCCGATACTCCTGAATTCGAATGGTGGTATGAAATAGTCTGGCTTGCATAACGGCCGCTAACTATCGAGCCCGGCATAGATGGAGGAATGAAATGCCCATCGACGATGTTTATATGAAGAGTTTCCAAAATCAGGTCCAGGTCCTTGAGAACATGAAGAGGGGGATTGAGGCTGCGATCGGCAGGGCCCAACAACGGCTCGCGGAAGTTGAGCAGCAAGTTAACGAGGGGAAATCTACTAAGGAAGCTATAGAGGACGTCTTTAAAAAAAAGTAAAGGTCCGGCGGCTCAAGGCAGTCGGTGTTGGTTCGGAATGACCAACCAACACGGGTCAAAAAGCGGCTATTCATCGAACAGAGGCGAGCGGAAAAATTCGCGGGACCGTCAAGTTGCGACGATACTGCATGAGTGGCTTGCCAGGGGGACCGGTGAACTGGACCTGGACCAGATCGCATCGCAGATGAAGTCAGCGCGGCTGAAGGTCCGTCATCGGCGTTCGCAACGCGATCTCTATGGTTGCGTTACCCCGGCGAAGGCCACCAGATCCGCCACCGTGAAGTCTCCAGGCATGGACGAAGGAAGAATAGGTGTGAACCCGCCGGCGACGTTCAGATAGGATGACGCATCCCGCTTCAAAATCCTGACAAACGTCTCCGCCACGATCCGGCCGCCGACCGGACCCAACTGATTTCCGCCGGCGAGGACCGCAGCCTCGCGAAGGACGTAATACCACAGTGGGGTCTTGTTCAGCAGTAAACCGCCGCTGGAATTGAGCACGGCCATTTCGGCCGCCGGCAGCCCGGATGTCAACTGCGCCGCGGTCATCGGCGCAATGCCGAATGGGTTGGCCATGCCCTGTCCACTCGGCAGACCGAGAGCTAGAGCGCGCCGGAGGTTACGCGTTGCCAGAATCGCCATCATTCCAGAGAATCCGGGCAACGATTCCAATCCGTTGGCCAGGAAGCTATCGATTTTCCGGGCCTTGTTGTGAACCGGTACCGGCACTCCGGTGTCAAAGAACGCGTTGAAGTCAACGACCCAGGTGGAAAAGACCGGCAGCCGTGGATCGCGATTGAACTCAAAGACCTGTCCAAGTGTGGCTTCCTTGAAGTTGAAATTCACCCAGTACGTATCGCGGATCATACTGTGGCCGAACCGGTACGCTGCCACGGCGAACTCGACGGGCATTCGGAACGAGCTGCCGATGGGAGCAGATACGCTCGCCATCGCGTTGTTCACGGCAGCCACTCCGCAGATTCTTGTCAAAAAATCGTGCACCACGGCCCATTGGTAATGATGGGTCACGATTCGTTTGGCCTCTGCGAAGATGTCGCCCGCAAACGCGACTGCCACCAGCAGATCAACGACGGCGTTATGGAAACGCAGCATAGCGTGCTGCAACTGTACGATGATCAGATTTTCGTCGTTGCGCGGATCACCGATCGCAGCAGTATTCGTATCCTGCATGCGGGGCACATCCCAGTTCGTCTGCTGGACCATGCCCGATTTGTCACCGTTGTTGCTGGGGCCGCCCGGGCCAATAGGAGTGTTCGAGCCCCTGTGCAGCTTGATTGCGGTAACTGGACCAGATGTAGGAAAAACGTAGAGAAACGGATCTAAGCCAGGCCCGCGGCCGTAAACGGACTCCAGATCGAGCGCCGGGCTTCGCATGTTACTGATTGTATTCGCATCGGTAGCGGCGTCGAGAGTCGACGAGACGTCGAACGTGATGTCATGGTCCACAAACTGACCAAAATAAGTGAAGCCTGCTGGTATCGAAGACACGCCCGCATCAGCGGGATTGTGAGACGCAGGATTAGGATCACGGCCAGGGTCTCCCATCATGTTACCGAGTTCGCCGACGAGTTTTTGCGTCACGTAATTAAATGGCAACTTCGTTGCCGCACGGGTGCCCGCGGACGACATGTATCCGAAGCGATCTGCACAGGCAGAACTTAGCCAGGGAAACGGGAACCAGTAGAGCGGAATTTTAGCGCCGTGAAAACGTCGAATCCCTGGCTTTAGTGCGAGGATAGACTCTTTGACGTCGTCCGTTAACTTCTCCGCGGGAAGGTCCGCCGGCTTGATGCGATTCGCGCTGGCCAACAGTTGCTCCAGCGAAACGGTGGGCCTCAGATTCGTTTCAGTCACGCGCTTTCGCAACTCCGACAGCACGATCGGCTTTGGGTTAACGAATCCTTTAGGGATCGATGTCTTCTTGAGAAATTCGCGGACTGGCTCGGCAAATTGGGAAGTTGCGGCTGGGTTCGCTGTCTCAGCTTTTCGCTTCGTAGGCTTCGTCGCACCGAGGCGCTTGGGTGTCTGTTTCGCTGCGGCTTTTTTTTCGTGACCATGCCTGACCCTCTTCGAAAATGATTTCAGGAAGTACCACCCTCACCCAATGGGGAAGGGGGCCTTCAACAAGCTGTGATTAAAAGGCCCATGCAGGCGCCACCCGGCCGGAGGGACCCGAGTGTCGAGCCTCAGCACTGTCTCGCCCGGTCTGGCTCTAGGAGCCAGTGGTGAGACATATTATGCTCATCGATTGCATCGAAGTTCGGTGGCATCACATCACCTCCGATCCAGAGCGGTTCACAAGGAGGTGCGGGCGGTGCCCCTTGCCGCCTTCCGACGGTGTCACATTTTGACGAGTTTGCCTAGGCGGAGCTGGGTCGTGGCGGCGGCGACCACGTTTCCCTTCAGCTCGTAGAGATGCAGCGCACCGGACACAGCGGCGACCGCCTCGTCGCCTCGGCGGGCGGCTTCGAGCACGTGCGACAGGTCGACCAGTGCATCCGCCCGGTCGTTTACGAAGTCGGTCGCTTCGGCGATCGTCACTGCTTCGCGCGCGAGCGTCTCCGCCGCCGGCAGCTCTGCCCGCCGCGCATGCACGCGTGCGCGCACGCGGCGCCAACGGACCTGCGTCACCAGGTCTCCGCTCGCAGCCAGCCGGGCGCTGAGTTTAGCAAAGTCCTCGGCCTCCTCGTCGCGGCCCTGTTCGAGGATCACCACGGCGAGGGACGCGGCCATTGTCGAACGGAACGCGCGCTCGCCCATCTCCTCAAGCGAGTGATACGCCGCGCGCGCGCTCCTCTCGGCCGCAGCGGGGTCCCCGGCGAGCAGCTCGATGACGGCCTCGTGCTCTGAGGACGCCACGTAGAGCGTAAGGCCAAGGTCGGCGTAGGTGGCGTTGCTCGTCGCAATCAGCTCGCGGGCAATCGCGAAGCGGCCGACAATCGCGTTGAGGCACGCGAGTTGGCGGAGGATCGCTGCCTCGGACTCGGGGCTTTCGCCCACCTGAACGCGCATCGCCTCGCAACGGCGGATGCCCTCGGCTGCCGGTGTAGGCCCGAACCACAAGGAGGAAGCGATCCACGTGAGGATTTCGTAGTACTCATGCCAATCCCCCGCACGTCGCGCGTGATCAGCAGCTTGCTCCCAAGCTGCAATGGCGGCCTCGCCACGGGCCGCGGTGAAGGATAGCCAGGCCTCGAGCCGCCGTGCGCGGCAGAGGCCGAGGTCGTCCCCGAGGCGCTCGAAGACCGGGATCACCGCAGCTGCCGCGCGTGCCGCCTGCTCCAGCCCGCCCTCTTCGCCGTGGAAGATCCGGAGGAACTGCCGCTGAACGAGCACATGCGCTTCCAAGCGCTGGTCGTCAGCGGCAGCGGCCAAGCGCTCCGCCTCATCCAGAGCGCGCCCGGCGTCGTCCAGCCGGCCGCTTTCGATCAGCGCGCCGCTCAACTCGGCGAGCAGCACGATCCGCCGTGTGTCATCGGCGGGAAGCAGCCGGGAAACCCTCTCAAGCAGGCTGATCGCCGCCGGCAGGTCGCTGCGGACAAGCGCCCGCCGCCCGGCTGCCTCGAGGCGTTCGCACGCCCGGGCGGCAAGCGAGGCCGCGCGCACGTCGCGCGGACCGAGCGCGACACGGTACTGAAAGGCCTGTTCGAGGTGATAGCCGACAATCTCCTCAAACTCGCGTAGCCGGTCCGCGGCCGCTAGCTCGAGCCAGGCGGCGAAGCGCTCGTGCAGGTCGGCGCGCGCATTCTTCGGCAGGGAGCGATACGCGGCGTCGCGGATCAGGACGTGACGGAAGCGATAGGCCTTCTCGCCGGCGAACAACGGCGCCTCCGGGCGGATCAGGTCCCGGCGGACGAGCGCGAGCAAGCCGTCTTCGAATGTGTCGAGCACCGGGCAGGCGAGCTCGCTGACGGCGCTCCGATGGAATACTGAGCCCTCGACCGCTGCGGCCGTCAGGATGGCGCGCTCGACGGTTGGGAGGCCCTCGAGGCGGGCAGCGAGAAGCGCGTTGATAGTCGAGGGGACGGGCAGCTCAACGAGGTCCGACGCGACGACGCTGTCGGGCCTGAGCAACGCGTCGTCGACGAGCATCGCCACGAGTTCCTCAGCGAAGAGCGCATTGCCCTCGGCCGCGCTCGCGATCCTCGACTCGGCAGCGGGCGGCAGCGGCGCGGGGCCAAGCAGGTTGGAGATCAGCTCGCGGCATTCCGCGTCGCTGAGCCGCTCGAGGACGATCGACGTCGCGTTGCGTTTGCCGGCCCCCCAGCCAGGACGCGCGTCGAAGAGCTCCGGCCGCGCGATGCAGATGAGCACGATCGGGAAATCGCGTGAGAAGTCGGCGACGTGCTCGACTAAGTCGAGGAATGTCGACTCGGCCCAATGGACGTCGTCCACCACAACGACAAGCGGCCCCGCTCGCGCGAGCGCCTCAAAAAGCCTCCGGACGGCCCAGGCGGTCTCCTCGGTCGTCCCTTGTCCCGCGCCGCCAAGCCCAAGCGCCCCGGTCACACGCTCGGCAATCAGCCCGGCCTTCTCGTCGCCTGCGAGCCGCGCCTCGATCACCGCTGCGAGCTGCTTGCCGGAATCCGGTCCCTCCGCGCGGGTAAGCTCCCGGACGATCTCGGCCAGCGGCCAATAGGTTATGCCCTCGCCATAGGGCAGACAGCGGCCGTGCAAGACTGTGACATCCTCGGCGAGGCCGCTCGTGAACTCCCGTACGAGCCGCGACTTTCCCACACCCGCGTCGGCGAGAATGGTGACCAGGTGGCAGGTTCTGTCGCCGACCGCGTTGCGGAAGACGGTCTCAAGCAAGGCTCGTTGACGTTCGCGCCCGACGAAAGGCGAGTCGAAGCGGCGCGCAACGCCGGGGGCGTGGGCGAGGACATCTAACACGACGAGGGCGCGGATGGTCGCGCCGCGCTTGAGTGCGCGCGGCCCGCTCGGCTCGACGATTACCGCATCGCGCACGAGCTTGTGCGTCGGCTCCCCTATCAGGATTTCATTCGCCGTCGCTGCCTCCTCAAGGCGCTTCGCGACAATGACGGCCTCTCCGGCGACTGACAAGTATCCCTGCGTTTGGTCGCCGGCGATCACCTCGCCGGTGTTGATGCCGATGCGGTTCATAAGGCGGACGCCCCAACCGGCTTCGAGTTCGTGGTTAAGGATGGCAAGCGTTTCGCGCATCTCCACCGCTGCCCGCACCGCGCGCAACGCATCGTCTTCGTGGACGAACGGCATGCCGAACACAGCCATGATCGCGTCCCCGATATAGTTGTTCACGATTCCGCCGTGCCGTTGAACGACGGCGCTCAACTCGCCGAAGTACCGGGAGAGCAGGTTCCGGAGCGCTTCGGGATCGAGGGAGAGGCTAAGCCGCGAGGAATCGACGATGTCGGCGAAGAGGATGGTGACCGTCTTGCGGGCGTCCGGCCCGGGCTGCCGCGCGTCCGGCGCTGCCGGCTTAGCTGGAGCCGAGGAAGCCACCTTAGGCCTCCGCTTCGGGTTCGGCCGGAGATGGTTGTCCGATGACATGGCACGACTCCGTGTCTTAGCCTCCCCACGCCGCTGATCAGTTGCGGATTGTCATGGGTGCTGCTTTCACGATACAGCCGCTTCTCAACAAGAACAAAGCGGTTTCCTCGCCTGTCAAAACTCCCGCACTTCCTCCAAAGATACCTTTTAGGCTATCTGCGTTGGCTTCTCCCTCATAGGTGGAAGAACCGGCTGCAAACTTGCCGAGCGGTCCGTCCGCAGAACGCGATCCGCATTATTAGGAATAACCACCGGGCCTGCTGGGGTGATAGGGTCTTTTCGTCAGTTGTCGAGCAGGCGGAAATGCGCGGCGCGAACGACGGCCTGCGTGCGGTTCCTGGCGCCCAGCTTCCTGGCGGCGGCGGTGAGGTGCATGACGACCGTGGGAATCGAGCGCCCGATGACGCGCGAGATCTCCTTGGCAGAGAGGCCATGTGCCGAATGGCGGAGACACTCGCGCTCGCGCTCAGTCAAGGACGGCAGGAGCGGACTGAGAGCCGATCGGTCGTAGAGGGCGTAGGCCGTGTCGTGGAAGACATGCGCCAGCAAGCTAAAGCGCGCGATGGTTCCCGCATCCCGATCTACCATCTCGTCCGCGCCGAGGCGGATGCCGGTAACCGTGGCATAGCCGCCGCGCGGCATGTGGATAGGGATCGTGACGCCGCTAGTGAGGTCGCGCTCGCGCAGATAGCGCGCAACGGGTTCCGTAGTCTCGTCGAGGAGCGCGCCTATCTCGGTGTCGATCGCCTTGTTGTAGCTCCAGGCGAAGGGAATGGAGCTGCGCGCCGCCACGATCTGCACCGGATCGATGCGGAAATAACCTCGATCGCACCAATAGTCGCGCATGTCGTCATCGATGTTACGCAGCTTGAGCATCGACGGGATCATGATAGCGCCGTCGAGATCGTACGGGATGGGCGTGTAGTCGTAGACCAGCGCGTCGTAGCCTAGGCCGGACAGGGCGGCGAACGCCTCGTCGATGCATTCGTCCAAGGTGCCATGGCGAGTGAAACGCCCCCTGATCGTTGTGATTTCGTCCAGCATGAGCTCTTCCGCCGACATCCTCCCGGACCACCCTATCACTTCTTATAGCTGACGCACTCCCAACGTTTCGCTTAATATATGAGCATGCCTAAAATCTGTGCATTCGGAGCGTATCATGTGGCGTGAGATGGCGGCCGACGATCGCATCGAGGTAAATGTCGACGGCGTTAAGGTCGTCGCCTACAGCTTCGGCTCCAGCACCGAGACGGTGTTTTGCCTCAACGGCGGGCCTGGCCTGGCCTGCGACTACCTTCGTGAATCGCACTCCTGCCTGGTAGACCAGGGATACAGGGTCGTGGCGTTCGACCAGCTTGGCACCGGCGCCTCCGACCGGCCGACGGACACCTCGCTCTGGACTATCGCGCGCTACGTCGAGGAGACCGAGACGGTTCGCAGGACGCTGGGACTCGGCAATGTACACATGCTGGGTCATTCCTGGGGCGGCTGGCTGGCGATCGAATATGCGCTTGCCTACCAGGAGAACCTGCAGACGTTGATCCTCGAGGATACCGTCGCCGACATGCCGCATCTTGTTCTGGAACTGGAACGCCTGCGCGCCTCGCTGGGACCCGAGACCGTATCGATGATGCAGAAGCACGAGGCGCAGGGAACCTACGATCATCCGGAATACATGGCGGCGGTGACGATCCTCAACTACCGCCATGTCTGCCGCCTGCCCGAATGGCCGGCGCCGGTGCGCCGCTCGCTCGACGACTGGAACATGGGACCCTACGCGACCATGCAAGGCCCGAACGAGTTTCTCTACATCGGCAATCTCAAGGACTGGAACCGGGTGCCCGACCTGCCCAGGATCAAGGTGCCGGTGCTGATCACGCATGGCGAGCACGACGAACTGACACCAGCCTGTGGTCTACGCATGAAGCTTGGCCTGCCGCAGTCGGAGTTGCACATCATCCCGAATGCGAGTCACATGCCCTTCTACGAGAACCCAGCTGCATACTATCCGATCCTTTCAGGGTTCCTCTCGCGCAACAAGGCAGGCTGATGCAGGCGGAATGCAGGGGAAAGGGAGCGGACGGGGAAACACCTCAGGGCCATGCACCGCTATAAGTTCGTTCTATACCGTCCGCTTCAGTTCCTGCCGGTGCTGTTCGGCATCAGCGTGATCACGTTCATCCTTGTCCGGCTGATCCCCGGCGACCCCGCTCGCGTTCTGCTCGGCGCCCGCGCCACCCCCGAAGCGATCGCCCGCATCCGCGCGCAGTACGGCCTCGATGAGCCCATGCTCGCCCAGTATTTCTACTTCCTGCGCAACCTCGCGGACGGCGAGATGGGGCGCTCGATCCTCTACAAGATCGATGTGCTGAAGCTAATCGCCACGCGCATCGAGCCCACTCTGACGCTGGTGCTTTGCAGCGTTGTGCTGTCAGTATTGATCGCCGTGCCGGTGGCGGCGATCGCGGCGCGCAATCAGGGCAGGCTGGCCGACCAAGTTATCCGCATCGTTTCCACCTTCGGCATCGGCTTCCCGCCCTTCTGGCTCGGCCTGATGCTGATCATCCTGTTCAGCGTCGAACTCGCCATTCTCCCGGTGTCCGGTTACGGCAGCACGCTTTCTGAAAAGCTTGCACATCTCGTGCTGCCGAGCCTCACTGTCTCGCTGTCGCTGTCGACCGTTCTGGCGCGCAGCTTGCGTGCGGCGATGGTCGAAGGTTTGAAGTCCGACGTGGCGACTGCCGCGCGCGCGCGCGGCATGCCGGAGAGCATCGTGTTCTGGCGCCACGTGCTGCCAAATTCGTTGGTGCCGACCGTAAACCTTCTCGCCGTAAACATAGGTTGGCTGCTAGGCGGCACCGTCGTGGTGGAGACCGTCTTCGCGCTGCCCGGCATGGGCCAGCTGCTGGTGCGCGCCATCTTCTCGCGCGACTACATTGTCGTGCAGGGCGTGGCGATGGTCTTCGCCTGCGCCACCGTGCTGATCAACTTCCTGGCTGACATCGTCACGGTGGCTCTCGACCCGAGGGTGAAGCTGTGAGCGAGCCCTTGGCCGCGCCCGCGCTCGGCAGGAAGGGCCGCTTTCGCCGCCGCGGTACGCTGGCGGCCGGCGTCTTCCTGCTTGGCGCGTTCGTCGTCCTCGCGTTCGGCGCGCCGCTGATCGCGCCCTACGATCCGATCGCCCAGGACGCGACAGCTCGACTCCAGGGGCCGTCCTGGCTGCACCCGTTCGGGACCGACAATTTCGGCCGCGACATCCTCTCGCGCGTCATCTGGGGCACGCGCATCGACCTCATGATCGCCGTCATCGGCGTTATCTTCCCCTTTCTCATCGGCACCACGCTGGGCACGGTAGCCGGCTTCTTCGGCGGGATAGTCGACGCCATCTTCATGCGGCTGGTCGACATCATCTTGGCCTTCCCGTTCCTAGTATTGATGCTGTCGATCATTGCGATCCTGGGGCCTGGCCTAGCCAGTTTTTACATCGCCATCGCCCTCGTCGGCTGGGTTTCCTACGCGCGGCTCATCCGCGCCCAGATGCTCGTGCTCAAGAACCACGACTACGCGGTTGCGGCGGTCAGCCTCGGCTTCAGCCGCATGCGCGTCATGTTCCGTCACCTCCTGCCCAATGCCGCTGCCGGCTCGGTCGTCTTCGCGATGTCCGACGCAATCCTCGTCCTGCTGAATGGCGCGGCCATTAGCTATCTCGGGCTGGGCGTGCAGCCGCCAGTGGCGGAGTGGGGCGTGATGGTGGCGGAAGGCCAAGCCTTCGTCAGCACCGCGTGGTGGATTACACTGTTCCCGGGGCTTGCGATCGTGACGCTCGCCTTCGCCTTCAGCATGGTCGGCGACGGGCTGGCCGATTTGTTCGGGGTTCACGAGTGATCGCGGCGCTGCTCAAGGTCACCGACCTGACGGTCGTCCATGACGGCGACGGCGGGGAGCGTACCCTGCTTGATGCCGTGTCGCTCGATCTCGCCCCGGGAGAAGTGCTCGGGCTGGTCGGCGAGAGCGGGTCGGGCAAGAGCCTGCTCTGCCGCTCACTCGTTAGGCTGCTGCCATCGAGCCGGCTCAGGATCAGCGGTGGCTCGATCACACTTTCCGGGCGTGAGCTGACGACCGCGCCGGAAGCCGAGATGCTCGCGGTGCGCGGCGGTGAAATCGGCATGATCTTTCAGAATCCGAGCAGCCATCTCGACCCGGTCATGAGGATCGGCGACCAGATCACCGAGGGCATCCGCTTTCACCAGCGCTTGGACGCCAAGGCGGCGCGCGCCGCGGCGGTGGATATCCTCGCCCAGGTCGGGTTTCCGGATCCGGCTCGGCAATACGATAGCTACCCGCACGAATTCTCCGGCGGCATGCGCCAGCGCGCCATGATCGGCGCGGCGCTATCGAGCAATCCCAGGATCCTGATCGCCGACGAGCCGACAACGGCACTCGACGTGACGATACAGGCGCAGATCCTGCGGCTTCTGATGGACATCCGCGCCAGGCATGGACTCTCGGTGATCCTGGTCACCCACGATCTCGGCATCGTCGCCCAAGTCTGCGACCGCATCGCGGTGATGAGGCAAGGTCGACTGGTGGAAATTGGAGAGAAGCGCGGTCTGCTTGCGGCGCCGGCGCATGCCTACACCCGTTCGCTGATCGCCAGCCATCCCTCGCTGCCGGAGGAGGACATGCCGGCAAAGGCTGAGAAGCTCCGGGCACCCGGAGCGGTGCCGGTGGTCGACATCGAGAAGCTGCACGTGCGCTTCGCAACTGGCGGCCTGTTCCGGCGAGGCGCGGTCGATGCCGTCAATGGGGTCACACTCCGTGTCATGCCGGGCGAAACGGTCGGCATTGTCGGCGAATCCGGAAGCGGCAAGAGCACTCTGGCGCGCGCCGTCCTTGGACTTACGCCGGTCTCGTCAGGCACGATACGGTTCGATGGTACGGACATCGCATCGGGTCGCGCAGTCCTCGGCATGCTGCGACGTCAAACCGCCATGGTTTTCCAGGACCCCTACAATGCCCTCAATCCTCATCTTACCGTTGGCAAGATGCTGGCGGAGGTCCTGCGGGTACAGGGCAAGATCGAGACCGCGCAAATTCCGGCACGCTGCGGCGAACTGCTCGACCTGGTCGGCTTGGGGCGCGCGTTCCTCGACCGCAAGCCGCGCTCGATGAGCGGCGGCCAGTGCCAGCGGGCCGGCATAGCTCGCGCGCTCGCCGTCGACCCGAAACTTATCATTGCGGACGAGTGCGTGGCCGCCCTCGACGTGACCATCCAGGCGCAGATCTTGGAGTTGTTCCGCGAACTGGTGGAACGTATGTCGCTCACGCTGATATTTATCGCCCACGATCTCGCAATCGTTCGCAATCTCTGCCAGCGTGTTGTGGTGATGCACCGCGGCGTGATCGTCGAGGAAGGTCGGTCGGAGGAAGTGTTCACCCGGCCGAAGCATGCCTACACCGCCGCGCTGATTGCCGCCGTTCCGCATATCGATCCGGACAAGCCGCTGCTTGCTCCCTCGAAGATGGCGACCCCGCAGGCCGACGGGGTCGCAAACTAAAACCAAAGGCAAACCAGAAGGGGAATAACGATGTTAAGAAGCAAATGGATGCGCATCGGCTTGGTCACTTTTATGACCGGCCTGTCCCTGGGGGCGACGCTCGCAGAAGCCGCCGGCGTACTCACGATTGGCCGGCGCGAAGACTCGACCACGTTCGATCCGATCAAGACCGCCCAGAACATCGACCTGTGGGTGTTCGCCAACGTCTATGACGTGCTGATCCGCGTCGACAAGACGGGCACCAAGCTGGAGCCCGGTCTCGCCGAGGGTTGGGAGGTCAGCCCGGACGGCCTCACCTATACGCTCAAGCTGCGCGACGCGAAGTTCTCGGACGGCTCCGACCTGACGGCCGACGACGTGGTGTTCAGCCTCACCCGCATCAGGGATGACGAGGGCTCGCTATGGGCGGATCCTTTCAAGGTGATGGATACGGTCGAGGCAACCGATCCAAAGACCGTCACGATCAAACTCAAGCAGGCGACCGCGCCGTTCCTAGCGACGCTGGCCTTCCCGATCGCCTCGGTTCTATCCAAGAAAGGCTTCGAGACGCTCGGTCCGGAGAAATATGCCGAAACACCCATCGGCTCTGGCGCCTTTACGATCACGGAATGGAGGCGCGGCGACCGTGTCGTCCTGGCGAAAAACCCGCATTTCTGGGAGGCCGATCGTGTCAGCCTCGACGGTGTCGAGTGGATCTCCGTGCCGGACGACAACACCCGCATGCTGAACGTGCAGGCCGGCCAGCTCGACACCGCGATCTTTGTGCCGTTCTCACGCGTCGCCGAACTGCAGAAGGATTCCAACCTCACCGTACATCTCGACCCGTCGACCCGCGAGGATCACCTGCTGATTAACCACGAGCATGGCGCGCTGGCGAAGAAGGAGGTGCGGCAGGCCCTCGACATGGCCATCGACGAGCAGGCTGTGGTCGACACGGTGACATTCGGCTACGGCGAGGTCGCAAACTCCTATGTCCCGAAGGGCGCGCTCTATTACTACGCCGACAATTTGAAGCGGCCCTACGATCCGGAAAAGGCTAAGCAGATGCTGGCCGACGCCGGGGCCTCGGACCTGACGCTCAACTACGTCGTGCGGGCCGGCGACGAGATCGTCGAGCAGACGGCCGTGCTGCTGCAGCAGCAGCTCGCCAAAGCCGGAGTCACCGTCAACATCCAGAAGGTCGACCCGAGCCAGGAATGGGACATGCTGGTGGCCGGCGACTATGACGTCGGTGTCAACTACTGGACCAACGACATCCTCGACCCAGACCAGAAGACCACCTTCGTTCTCGGCCACGACGCGAACATGAATTACATGACCCGCTACAACAACGAGAAGGTCAAGGAGCTGGTCGCGGCGGCGCGCATCGAGATGGATCCGGCCAAGCGCGAGCAAATGTACACCGATCTGCAGAAGATGGCCAAAGAGGACGTCAACTGGATCGATCTGTACTACAGCCCGTTCATCAACGTCTCGCGTAATAACATCGAGAATTTCTACCAGAATCCGCTCGGCCGGTTCTTTCTGGAAGACGTGGTCAAGAACTAGACTTGTGGACGAAGCCACGGGACGCCGCTCTGCGGCGTTCCGCCCAGCCCTGACTGACTGCGTCGTTTGGCGTGCCGCCCGTCTCACCGCGCGTTGTTTGTTGGGACAGGTGAGCGACCTGCTGCTGTCGCTACTTCGGCTTTCTGACAGTTCCGCGCTGATTGCGGACGGTCCGCGGCCGGCCCAAATCAAAACGTTTGGCACATCGCTGCCAAGCGTCCGCTCCTGGCAGCGAACAACCTGTTCCGGCATACGGCTCAAACGGCAACGTTCCACCCATCTCGCCATTGGCGGCATCCCGCTGATTGAATTTGACCTAAAGCGGAATGCGTTTGGATTGAACCGGACTCCATCTCTTTGTTTTAGCCCCATCTGTGCGACGCCAAGTGGTCCACTTGGGTGCAGAATGCTCTACGTGAAACGCTCTGCCGGACTGGTTTGAGCCAAATCCATCGAGCTTCGGCGGTCGGCGAGCAAACGGGCAAAGGATCGGCCCCGATGCGGTCTTCGGACCGCGGCCACGAAGCTGTCGACGGAACAGCCACATGGTCGTCACCCAGCGCGGCCGCGCGCGATGTCCGTTGGCTTGTATCGCCGGTCAGCGCGTCGGAACGGGATGCTCGCCGCGATAGTCGTAGAAGCCGCGTCCGGTCTTGCGGCCGAGCCAGCCGGCCTCGACATATTTCACCAGTAGCGGGCAGGGGCGGTATTTCGAATCCGACAGGCCGTCATGCAGCACCTGCATGATCGACAGGCAGGTGTCGAGGCCGATGAAATCGGCAAGCTGCAGCGGTCCCATCGGATGGTTGGCGCCGAGCCGCATGGCGGTGTCGATCGCGTCGACCGAGCCGACCCCTTCATAGAGCGTGTAGATCGCCTCGTTGATCATCGGCAGCAGGATGCGGTTGACGATGAAGGCCGGAAAATCCTCCGAGACGGTGATCGTCTTCTCGAGATGGTTCACATAGGCCTTTGCCGCTTCGAAGGTCTGGTCCTCGGTGGCAATGCCGCGCACCAGTTCGACCAGCTTCATCACTGGAACCGGATTCATGAAATGGATGCCGATGAAACGCTCCGGCCTGTCGGTCTGCGCGGCCAGGCGCGTGATCGAGATCGACGAGGTGTTCGTCGCCAGGATGGCTTCCGGATTGAGCTGCGGGCAGAGCTGGGCGTAGATCTTGCGCTTGACCGTCTCGTCCTCGGTCGCTGCCTCGATCACCAGATCGGCGCCGGCAAGGTCGGCCATGGTCGGTGCTGACGAAATGCGTGCCATCGCCTCGTTGCGCAGCTTTTCCTCGAGCTTTCCGGAGCCGACCTGGCGGGCCATGTTGCCGCTGATCGTGGCGAGGCCCTTTTCGATGCGCTCGGGCGAGATGTCGTAAACCAGCACCTTGTAGCCCGCCAGCGCGGACACATGGGCGATGCCGCCGCCCATCTGGCCCGCCCCGATGATGCCGATCGTCTCGATCTTGTTCATTACACCGATCCCGTCAAATGGCCTTTGCGGCCTGCTTTTTGTGCGGTGCAAACTAAAAGGGCGGGGCGACTTCGTCTACCCCGCCCTTCACAATTTAATACGCTTTGGCAGAAGGCGTCAAAGCGCCTTTTGCAGTTCCGGCAGAATGACGAAAAGGTCGCCGACGAGGCCGTAGTCGGCGACCTGGAAGATCGGCGCCTCCTCGTCCTTGTTGATGGCGACGATGACCTTCGAATCCTTCATGCCGGCAAGATGCTGGATGGCGCCGGAGATGCCGACCGCGATGTAGAGATCGGGTGCGACCACCTTGCCGGTCTGGCCGACCTGCCAGTCGTTCGGCGCATAGCCGGCATCGACTGCGGCACGAGAGGCGCCGACGGCGGCGCCGAGCTTGTCGGCGATCGGCAGGATGACTTCCTGGAACTTCTCCGAGGAGCCCAGCGCGCGGCCGCCCGAGATGATGATCTTGGCCGAAGTCAATTCCGGACGGTCGGTCTCGGAAAGCCTGTTCTCGACAAAGCTCGACAGGCCGGGATTGACTGCTGCCTGAACCGTCTCGACCGGGGCTGAACCGCCCTCGGGTGCAGCCTGGAAGGAGGCGGTGCGCACGGTGATCACCTTCTTGGCGTCGCTCGACTGCACCGTCTGGATGGCGTTGCCGGCATAGATCGGCCGCTTGAAGGTGTCGGGCGAGACAATCTCGATGATCTCCGACACCTGCGCGACATCGAGCAGGGCTGCCACGCGCGGCGCGACATTCTTGCCCGAGGAGGTCGCCGGCGCGACGATCGTGTCATAGGCATCGGCCATGCCGACGACGAGCGCCGCCAGCGGTTCGGCGAGACGCTCGGTGAGCTCGTCGGCTTCGGCAAGCAGCACCTTGCTCACGCCCTTGAGCTTGGCGGCGGCGTCCGCTGCCGGCTTGGCGCCGTTGCCGGCGACCAGCACATGCACGTCGGAGCCGATCTGCAGTGCCGCCGAAAGCGCCTTGGCGGTCTGGTCGGAAAGCGTCGCATTGTCGTGTTCGGCAATCAGAAGAATTGTCATCTTTTTGTCCCTTCCCAGCCCTACAGCACGCCGGCTTCGTTCTTCAGCTTGTCGACCAGTTCGGCGACGCTCTTGACCTTGACGCCCGCCTTGCGGCCGCCCGGCTCCTCGGTCTTGATCACCTTCAGCCGCGGCTTGACGTCGGCGCCGTAATCGGCGGGAGATTTCTCGTCGAGCGGCTTCTTCTTGGCCTTCATGATGTTGGGCAGCGAGGCATAGCGCGGCTGGTTGAGGCGAAGATCCGCGGTGACAATCGCCGGCATCTTCAGCTCCACCGTCTGCAGGCCGCCATCGACCTCGCGCGTTACCTTGGCCTTGTCGCCATCGATAACGACCTTGGAGGCAAAAGTGCCTTGCGCCCAGCCCAGAAGTGCGGCCAGCATCTGGCCGGTCTGGTTCGCATCGTCGTCGATCGCCTGCTTGCCGAGAATGACGAGACCGGGCTTTTCCGCCTCGACCACGCCCTTCAGCACCTTGGCGACACCCAGCGGCTCGGTCTGCTCGTCGGTCTTGACCAGGATGGCGCGGTCGGCGCCCATGGCGAGCGCGGTGCGTAAGGTCTCCTGCGCCTGCTGCGGCCCGATCGAGACAACGATGATCTCCTCCGCTTTGCCGGCCTCCTTCAGCCGGATCGCCTCTTCGACCGCGATCTCGTCGAACGGGTTCATCGCCATCTTGACGTTGGCGAGTTCCACCGCCGAACCGTCAGCCTTCACACGAACCTTCACATTCGCATCCACAACCCGCTTCACGGGCACAAGGATCTTCATTTGCCTGTCACCTCTTTCACGATAGCCACCTCTTTCAAGATAGTCGGGCGCGCTATAGCAGTGTGCGCCTCTTCAGAGTTGTCGAAAGCCGACATTCCGGACGGAATTCTGGTCTCCGACCGTCTAAAGCGCGTCGCATTTGGCCGACCTCACGCGACGCGCTTCAGGTTGTGTGTTCCATGCATGCCGTTATCGCAAAACCGCTGCACAGTTTGCGCGACATGCATTGGTGTGGGAACGCTTCCGTAGTTGCGGCGACCCCGCACGTCAATATCCGGGGCGCGCCCAAATCATCCGCGCCGCACTCAAATCGGTTCAGTCCGGAAAATCGGGTCAGTCCGGACTGGAGGCGCTTGCCCGTCCCCAGCGCGGCGCCGGCTGCGCCGGCAGCGGCTCGCCTGGCGCCGGCTCTGCGGCAACAGGCATTTGGCCGGCGACCACCACTGCCGCTTCGTCCGCACCGGCAAGCAGCGGTACGGCGCGGTTGCGCAAGATGAGCACCAGAACGGCCCCGGCGATGATGCCGCCGACATGGCAGGCCCAGGAAATCTGATCCTCGCCACCGGCGGCGAACATCACGATCTGGAACAGGATCCACAGGATGAGCGGGATGAAGGCGGGGATGCGCAGCGGAATGCGGGCGAAGGCCAGCAACCATACCTTCACCCTGGGATAGAGGATCAGATAGGCAGCGACCACGCCGGCAATGGCGCCTGAGGCGCCGATCAGCGGAACCTGCGAGTCCCACGCGATCATGCCCTGGAAGAAGGCGCCGGCGATGGCGCACAGCAGGTAGAAGGCGAGAAAGCGGATATGACCGAGCGCGTCCTCGACATTGTCGCCGAACACCCACAGGAACAGCATGTTGCCGCCGAGGTGGAAAATATCGGCATGCAGGAAGGAATAGGTGACGTAGCTCAGGCTCTCCGGGATGACGACAAACTGCGGAGCCAGTTCGGCGCTGTCGTGGACGACCGACGGGATGAAGCCGAGGCCCAGAACAGCGGCATTGGTGAACTGCTCGCCGCCAAGCGCGGTGGCGAAGTAGATGAGCGTATTGAACGCGATCAGGCCGATCGTGACATATTGCTGCTTGATGTGGCGCAGCCGGTTGGTGTCATAAAGCGGGATGAACATCGGACCCCCTCCCGCCTTGGCAGATTCAGCGGTTCTTGCCGGGAATCCATAGCACGTCGGCGTTTCCATTGTCATTGACCGCGCGTGCGGCGACGAACAGAAAGTCCGATACGCGGTTGATGTATCTTATCGCCTCGCGGTTGACATGCTCGCCTGGGTTTTGCGTCAAAGCCACCATGATGCGCTCGGCCCGCCGCGCCACCGTGCGGGCAAGGTGAAGGGCCGCCGCCGCCGGCGTGCCGCCGTTGAGCACGAAGGATTTGAGCGGCTGCAAATCCTTGTTGAGCAGGTCGATGTCCTTTTCGACGCGGTCGGTTTGCACAGCGGTGATGCGCAGCGGCTCATAACCGAGCGGCTTGCCGTCGTCCGGCACCGCCAGATCGGCGCCGAGGTCGAAAAGATCGTTCTGGATGCGGCCGAGCATCGCGTCAATCGCGGGGTGTGTTGCCGCGGTGTGGATGCGGGCCATGCCGATGCAGGCATTGGCTTCGTCGATCGTGCCATAGGCGTCGATGCGCAGATCGGATTTCAGCCGCCGCTCACCGGTGCCGAGGCCGGTGGTGCCGTCGTCGCCGGTGCGGGTGTAGATCTTGTTGAGCTTGACCACGCTCTGCCTCCCGAAATCGCCACCCTCGTCACTTGCGGGTGAAATACACCGCCAGCATGATCAGCACCAATGCCACGAACTGCAGCAGCACGCGCGTCTGCATCAGCTTGTTGGAGGTCATGCCGGAGCCGCCGCGCATCATGTTGACGAGGCCGCGGATCAGCACGATCACCACGGCGACCATGACGAGAACAGCGAGGATGTTGAAGACGGTTGCCATAGTGTGTTTTCCAGTCGATTGCGTTCAGGCGCGTTTGGCAAGCAGGCGGTAGAGCATTGATGCCGGCAGGATGCGTTTGAGGACGACGCCGATCCTGGCCGGCACCGTTACCACATAATGCGGACGCGGGCGCCGCGACAGAAGCGCATGGCGCAAGGCCGCATGAACCACCTCCGGCCCGGGCTTCAGCCGTGACGTGCTGCCGCCGGCCTGCAGCCGTTGCAGCTGCGCCTCGTAAGCGAGGCGGTGCACGGAATTCTCACGGTCGATATTCCTGAGAAACCACACAAGGCCGTTGCTGGCGATCTTCGATGTCACCGGCCCCGGCTCGATCAGCGAGACATGGATGCCGCTGCCCTGGAGTTCCTGATGCATGCACAGCATCAGCCCTTCGATCGCGTGCTTCGACGCCGAATAGGCGCCGCGAAAGGGCAGCGGCGCCAGGCCGAGGATCGAGGAGCAGTGGACAAGACGGCCATGGCCCTGGCGACGCATCACCGGCACGATACGGCGGGTGAGGTCATGCCAGCCGAAGACATTCGCCTCGAATTGCTCCCTGAGCGCTGCCACCGGCAGGTCCTCGACGGCGCCGGGCTGGGCGTAGGCGCCGTTGTTGAACAGGGCATCGAGCCGGCCGCCGGTCCGCTCCAGCACCGACGCCACCAGCGTCTCGATGGATCCCGGTTCGCAATAATCCAGATAGAAAGCCTCGATGCCGTCGGCCTCGAGGGCGGCGATGTCCTCCGGCTTGCGTGCCGTCGCGAACACCCGCCAGCCTTCCGCCTTCAGCGCCCGGGTGCAATAGGCGCCTATCCCGGAAGAAGCTCCGGTGACGATGATGGTGCGCAACTCTTCTCCAGGAGGAAGCGTGCTTTGACCTAGGCTTGCCATTTGCCGCAATCCCTTCCCATATTCGCGGCGTCGAGACAATCGAAGGGAACGCGGTTCTTGTTGCGGAAAATCGTAGCTCTCAAGCGCGTGCTCTATGACGCGTTCGGCCATTTCGATGCAGACGATGGCTGGGCAATGGCCAGTCATCTGGCGATCACGGCGCTGATGGCGCTATTCCCTTTTCTGATTTTCGCCACGACGCTGGCCAGCTTCCTCGGCGCACAGGCTTTTGCCGACACCGCCGTGCATATCGTCTTCGACACCTGGCCCGAGCAGATCGCCGAGCCGATCGCGCGCGAGGTGCTCAACGTGCTCACCGTGCAGCGCACCGACCTGTTGACCTATGGCGTGCTGCTTGCCGCATTCTTCGCCTCGAACGGCATCGAGGCGCTGCGCACCTCGCTCAACCGCGCCTACCGCGTTTCCGAAACGCGCGGCATCATCTACCGCCGGGTACAGAGCATCGCCTTCGTGCTGATCGCCACGGCAGGTTTTCTGGCGATCAGCGTGCTTCTGGTGTTTGCGCCGTTGCTGGCGCGGCTGGCCGAGGCCAATTTCGAATGGGTAAAACCCTATATGGGAACGATCACGCTGTGGCGTTACATCATCGCCTCGGTCGTCATCGTCGGCGGGCTGTTCGCGGTGCATTACTGGCTGCCTGCGGGCAAGCGCCGCTTCGTCTCGATCATACCGGGCATCATCTTCACGCTGATTGCCTGGCTTATCGGGTCGACCATCTTCGCCGCCTATCTCGACCGTTTCTCGTCCTATGTGACGACCTATGCCGGCCTTGCCTCGATCATGGTCGCGGTCGTCTTCCTCTATATGGTCTCGGCGATCTTCATTCTCGGCGGTGAACTCAATGCCGCGATCAGCCGCTATCTGGAGGCACGCGCGCGCGTTGGCTGATTCTTATTTTGAGAATGATCTTTTCCGAAACCGGTTCCCACTTTTTGGGATCATGCTTTGGTTGGCTGAGCGGTTGCCAGCCCGACGCCGAACGTCGCGATCGCCATGCCGACGATCTGGACCAGGTTCAACTGTTCGCCGAACAAAAGCCAGGCGATGACCGCGGTGACGGCCGGGACCAGATAGAACAGCGAAGCGACTTTCGACATCTCGCCGTCGCGGATCATTACCATCAACAGGAAGATGGCGCCGATCGACAGCACCAGCACCAGCCATGCCATGGCGAAGATCAACTCGCCATTGACGATGACGGTTCGCGTCTCGAAAGCGAGCGAGGCCAAAGCCATCACCGATGCACCGCCGACATATTGCCAAGTGGTGGCCGCCACGAGATCGCCGCCGGAGGCGAAGCGCTTCTGCCAGATCGTGCCGGCGCTCATGCCAAGCACCGAGACAAGCGAGGCGGCCAGCGTCTCGGCCGTCACGCCGCCGCCGAGCGTTCCGAGCTTCGGCCAAAGCACGATGACCACGCCGGCAAGTCCGACAGTGAGGCCGACCCAATGGCGCGGCAGGATCGCCTCGCCGAGAAATCGGCCGGCCATCACTGCGGTAATCAGCGGCTGCAGCCCGACGATCAAGGCCGATAACCCGGCCGGCATGCCCCTGTGGATGGCCCAGAACACGCCGCCGAGATAGACGCCATGCATCAGGATGCCGGCGCCGGTCGCGTGAAACGCCTCCTTGCGCGTCGCTCGCCGGGAGCCGAGTGCTGCCATCAAGGCGGCCAACAGCACGGCGGCCAGCACGAAACGAGCGGCCAGGAAGGTGAAAGGCTCGGCCCACGGCATGGCATAACGCGCGCCGATGAAGCCGGTCGCCCACAGGACGACAAAGGAGGCGGGGATGAACCGCTTGATGCTGTGCATTTTTGAAAGGCTGCCGCGTGCTCGGTGAGGGGTTTTGTACGGGACTGATGTAATGCGGTTCAACCCGGCTAGCAAAACCAAACGGTTGATCCATAGGCTCGAATGAAGGATGCGCTCTGGGTCAGGGAGGATCAAAAACGCTGCTGCGGTGCAGAACCTTTGATAGCGGAGGGACAGCGCCCCCCTCTGTCCTGCCGGACATCTCCCCCACAAGGGGGGAGATCGGCAGCTTCGCGGACAGCGTCCTTTTTTGCACGGTTGGTGGTTGGCGAAATCAGTGATGAAGTCCGATCTCCCCCCAAGTGGGGGAGAAGTCCGGCAGGACAGAGGGGGGCGCGAAGGATCGCTACAGAGCGCTTTTATTTTGAGCCGTTCGCTGCCGGTCGCTGCCCTGTCAAAAACGACCGTGTCTGGGACTAAATCCCAACCAACCGCCGGACGTCTTCCGGTGATGCGCCGGCCTCGCGCAAGGCGGCAAGGCCGGTATCGGCAAAACTCTTCGACAGCTTTCGTCCGTCCGGGCCTAGGACCAGACGATGGTGGAAGTAGCCTGATTGCGGCAGGCCGAGGAGTTCCTGGAGCAGGCGCTGCACGCCGGTGGCGGAATAGAGGTCCTGGCCGCGCACCACATGGCTGACGCCTTGCAGCGCGTCGTCGACGACGACGGCGAGATGATAGCTTGTCGGGATTTCACGGCGCGCCACGATCACGTCGCCCCAGTCCTGCGGCCGGGCTTCTATCGTGCGTGTCGCGGAAAGGCTTTCATCGGAAAATTCCAGCCATGACAGACCCGTGCCGACGCGCGCCACCGCAGCATCGACGTCGAGCCGCCAGGCGAAGGGCACATTCTCCGCCATCCGTTGCTGGCGTTTCTTCATAGTCAGCGCCTTGTCGACGGCGGGATAGAGCGGCACCCCGTCCGGGTCGCGCGGCCAGTCGCGGCCGCGCCTTTCGCGGTCTGCAATGAAGGCGCGGATTTCGCCACGGCTCATGAAGGCCGGGTAGACGAGTTCCTCGCTGATCAGCCGATCGAGCACCGCCTGATAGTCCGAAAAATGCTCGGACTGACGGCGCACCGGTTGTTCCCAGCCAAGCCCGAGCCAATCCAGGTCGCGAAAAATACCGGCCTCGAATTCCGGTGTGCAGCGCGTCGTATCGATGTCCTCGATGCGCAGCAACAGCCGCCCGCCGGTTGCGCTGGCCAACTTTTGATTGAGCAGCGCCGAATAGGCATGGCCGAGATGCAGTTCGCCATTCGGGCTCGGCGCGAAGCGGAATGTCAGGAGTGTCATCCTTCGGCGGCAATCTGGTTGTGCGGCGCTTTCGCCAGTTGCTATTTTGCGCCTGATTACATCTGCCACTTTGCGCTGGGAACAAGCAGACATGCAACGCATCGCCACGCTCGACGACGTCTCGCAAGGGCTCGACGCGCTCTGCCTGCTCGACCCGCGCCTGGAAAAGGTGCGCGGCATGGCCGGCGAGGTGCCGCTTCGGCTGTCCGAGCCGGGGTTCAGAAGCCTTGCCTCGATCATCGTCTCGCAGCAGGTATCCCGCGCCAGCGCCGACGCGATCTTCGGGCGGCTGACAAAACTCGTCGATCCGCTGACGCCGCAAGCCATCCTTGCCGCTGACGAAGCCATCTTTCGCGAAGCCGGACTGTCGCGGCCGAAACAGCGCGGGCTGATCGCCGCCGCCCAGGCGGTGGTCGATGGGCTCGACCTCGATCATCTCTGTTTGCTCGACGCCGCGGAGGCGATCGCGGCGATGACCAAGGTGTCAGGCATCGGTCCGTGGACGGCGGAAGTCTATCTTCTGTTCGCCGCCGGCCACCCCGACGTCTTCCCGGCACGCGACGTTGCTCTACAGAGCGCGGTCGGCCACGCGCTCGGCATCGACCCGCGCCCGCCCGAGAAAACGCTGATCAAGCTCGCCGAATCATGGAGCCCGTGGCGCGGTGTCGCATCACGGCTTTTTTGGGCGTATTATCGTGAAACCCGGGGCAGGGACGCCGCGCCGCCTGGCTGAATCCGTAAAAAAGCATGAAAATCATGCATTTTTAGCGCTGCGATTGATCGACAAGCCGCTTCACATCCCGGTCATGTCGGGCTTACAGTATCCGCGCCGACAGGCTACAGCGCCGCGCATCCAGTTGGGTGCGCAAAGGACGCTGTAGGACTTTTTGAAGCTGCGCATGATCCCTTCCGAAAATCGAACCGATTTCGGGGTCATGCGCTGAACCAAGGAGGTCAATGACGTGACGGTTGCCGTATCTCCGGATGGGCTTCCAGCACTGGTGCTGAACGCGGATTACCGTCCGCTCAGCTATTACCCCCTGTCGCTCTGGTCGTGGCAGGACGCCATCAAGGCGGTGTTCCTCGAGCGGGTCAACATCGTCGCCGAATACGAGCACGCGGTGTCGTCGCCGACCTTCTCGATGAAGCTGCCGAGCGTCGTCAGCCTGAAAGCTTATGTGAAGCCATCGCGGCATCCGGCCTTCACCCGCTTCAACGTCTTCCTGCGCGACCGTTTCCAGTGCCAGTATTGCGGTACGCCGGAGGATCTGACCTTCGACCATGTCGTTCCCCGCCATCGCGGCGGCGCAACGACGTGGGAGAATGTCGTCGCCGCCTGCTCGCCCTGCAATCTGAGGAAGGGCGGCATGATGCCGGCGCACGCCAAGATGTGGCCGCTGCAGAAACCTTTTCAGCCGACGGTGCACGACCTGCACAACAATGGCCGCTTGTTCCCGCCCAACCATCTGCATGAAAGCTGGATGGATTATCTCTACTGGGATGTCGAACTGGAGCCATAGAGTTCGGCAGAAATCCGCCATGCCGGTCGCCTGACGCAGCTTTCTGCGCTTCCGGTGCTCACATACTGTAAGTACGCTCCGCTTCGGTTCTCGAAACCCACGTCATGCGCTCCGGCCTGACGAATTTCTGGACGAACTCTGCGCTGTGCAGCTCAGTCGCGGGCAAAGGCGCCGCGGAAGGCGATGACGGCCAGGACCAAGCTGGCGATGGCGTTCCAGCCGGCCAGCGACAGGCCGAGGATGCGCACGGCCGCCTTGTCGCAGGAGGGCGGGACGAATCTGTCGAGCGCATCGAGCACGCCCTTGCCGCCGGTATCGACCGGACCGGCAGCCGCTGCACAGTCGGTCGGCCCCGGCCACCACGCCCATTCGACGCCGGAGTGATAGACGCCGAGATAGACGCCGTAGACCATCAGCAGGCCGCCGACGGCCAGCAGGCCGCGTGTCAGCCACGCGGGGGCGCGCAATGTCGACGCAGCCGCCGCCAGCAGCATCAGCGGCACGCCGATGTAATAGGGGGTGCGTTGCTCCAGGCAGAGCTTGCAGGGGATGTAGCCGCCGAGATGCTGGAAGGCCAGCGCTGAGCCGACGGTGGCGGCCATGGCGGCGGCGAGGAACAACGCCGTCCGCATGCGCTGGCGTCCAGGGTCGGCATTCACGGTCGCTGTCATCGATCTGCCGTTCGCCTTGTTGTTGAGCATGATCTTTTCCGAAAGCCGGCGCCCACTTTTTGCTACGCTGACCTTCGGTTCGGGATCATGCTCTAAAACGCGTATTTGACGACGATATAGAGCGAAATCAGGGCAGCGGCGCCAGCGCCGGCGATCATGCCGAGGCGCTTTTCGATGAACTCGCGGATCGGTTCGCCATAGCGGCGCAGCAGCCAGGCGAGGAACAGGAAGCGGGCGCCGCGCGCCACGATCGCCAGCACGATGAACAGCAGCAAAGGCGTGCCGATGACGCCGGACAGGATCGTCACCACCTTGATCGGCGGCAGATGGGCGAGGCCGGAGGTGATCAGCATCAGGACGATGAATCCGGTGCCCGCCGAGACGCGCAGTGTCTCGAAGTCGTCATACTTGCCGTAGAATTCAAGGATCGGCCGCGCCACCGAGTCATAGGCGTAGTGGCCGATGTACCAGCCGGCTATGCCACCCAGAACGGAGGCCAGCGTGGCGACCAGCGCGTAGCGATAGGCGCGATCCGGCCGCGACAGCGCCATAGGCAGATAGAGCACATCGGCCGGCACCAGGAACACCGAGCTTTCGACGAAAGCGATGAAGGCCAGCCACCATTCGGCGGATTTCTTCGCCGCCAGCGACAAGGTCCAGTCGTAAAGTCCGCGAAGCATCGGCACTCCTGATGCACGTCGCCCAAAATGCGCAGCGCCTTTGGGACAACAATGCATAAAAACCAAGACCAGAAGCGCGCCAGATGAATCTCTCCAGACGCGGCGCGCTTCAATGCGCTGCCTGTCTATAAAGATTTTTCGCGCCGCACAATGGCCGGAGCTTCACGAAATCAAAAGGCCGCGGCCGAGCGAAGGCCACATGCCCGGAATTGGCCACCTGGAATTGGCCAGTTGACGAACAGGCCTCCAACCGTATAGTCCGCGCCCATCCAGGCCGCCCGGCCTGAGCCCCTATGGCGGAATTGGTAGACGCGCTCGACTCAAAATCGAGTTCCGCAAGGAGTGCTGGTTCGATCCCGGCTAGGGGCACCATTTTCTACCCGAGACTCCTTGAAAGCTCGGTGGGAGGTTATCCCAGGCGCACCTGGGATAACTCCAATTGAGGCCGGGCCATTGCGTAGACTAAGTCGCCATTACATCGGTCCCGGCACCATCTTGGTCGGCTGCTCCGGCATCGGAAACGCGTAATTGTCGCATTTCACGTCGGGGTTCGTCGGGCTGAACATTCCAAGCGGGTTGTCTTTGAACAGCCAGACGTGAAGATCGTAATGGTAGAACTCCACCGGAATAAGCGGATAATGCCCCTCCATCGGCCCCTGGAACGTCTGTCCAAACAGTTTCGGCGGCTCCTTGGTGTCGGGCGTCAGCGGAACAAGCCATTCCACGGCCACCAGGCGCAAGCCGCCGTCGACCGGCTCATAGATAAGGACATTGGGGCGCGTCGGATCTGGTGTCGGGCTGACGCTCGCGACGTTGACGAAATGAATGCCCATCGCGCCCTTCGGGTAATCCATAGCTCCAGCCACTTTTTCGCCGCTGTAATAAACGCATCCGACCGTCGACAGGTAGAGGTCGCGAATGGCGGCCTTGTAGTCTTCGTACTTCGAAAGCGATTGTTTCAGGGCATCGATCTCGACCTTGCCGGGCTCGGCGGCCTGACCTGCGGCCGCAGTCAGGCAGGCGCCGATGAGGCCAGTCAAAGCGAGAATACTGCGACGCCTGAAGTGAATTGTTTTCGCCATGCATTCCTCCCAGATTTTTGTTCTGGCCGTGCAGGACCGAGGCGGCAATGATGCTGGTTGCGCGGCCGAGATTGTCGCCGATGCTAATCCTTTCCGCTGGTTGGGAGAATTAACCCTGATGACCTAGGCCTTCGACACAGTTCTTCGACTGAGTCTGAAAGGGACTGTGGACGGTCGCTGCCGTCCGGCCTGCAGCTGCCAATTTCCAGCGCTGGTGATTAGCGTAAGCCCCTGCGCCTTCGTCATTCCCAGGCCGGAGCAAGGAGCGAAGCGACGCGGCGGCGCGGTAGACCAGGCGATGGTCCTGGATGATGCGCCGCGACCACCAGCCGGCGCTGCCCCTCTCTGCCTTCTCCCCTTGTGGGGCCCGAAGGGCGGGCGAGGCCCGTGACTCGCCCCGGGCGGCGGATTGGCGCGCGGCGCCAAGACGGTTACTGGACGGAGCGCTGTTGGGTGCCACTGGAGCACTCCCTCATCCGACCTCGCTTCGCGAGGCCACTTTCTCCCACAACAAGGGGAGAAGGGGAGCCGCACTATGCCCTACCGCCGTCCCAGCAAGCTCTTCACCCGGTTGCGCAGCAGGCGCGCCATGTTGCGGGTTTCGCGGTAGAGGTGGATCTGCGACGCCGCCTGGCGGGCGAGGCGGTCGGCGTCCGGCGTCAGGCCGAGGACCAGCGTGCCGATCGGCCGGCGCTCCGTCCATAGCCGGCTCATCACCGGATGGTCGGGCACGGCGCAGGAATCGGTCATCATGATGTTGGGATCGTCGAGATGCTGCCTCGTCACCTCGATCATCAGCAGCGTGCCCGGCGAATAGGCGGCGAGCGTCTCATCATAGGCCGTCTTCCAGGTGTAGGCGACGCCGGCCTCGACGAAGACGACCAGGCAAGCGACGGTGCGGTCATCGAGCGTCAGTGAATGGATGCGGCACAGGTCCCGTTCGGCCAGCCGGTGCACGGCCTCGCGGGCAAAGGCGGCGCGGTAGCGGTCGATGGCCATGGCGGTGCGCTCGCGGCCTTTCCAGCCGGCGGCCTCGAGCGTCAAAAAACGCTCGATGGCATGGCGGATGTTTTCCGGTCCGCGCGCCACCTGATGCTCCAGCCTGCCCAGGTCGGCGAGGCGGCGTTTTAGGCGGCGGAACTCGCGATAATGGTGCGAGCGCAGCGAGGCCTTCAGATACTCATCGCCGTCGATCTCGCTTTCGAGCATCGGGCGTTCGGCCTTGCCGGTGGTGACCAGCGTCAGGCCACGCGTCTCGGCGACGGTGGCCAGCAGGCTGGCCACCGGACCGTCGAGCCGGATGTCGGGCAGCACGAAGACTTTTGGCAGTTTGAGATGCGGCCGCGACAGCATCGCGAAGAAATCCTCGATGACGCCGACGGGATCGTCACGGTCGACCAGCGGCGTGCCGATCGGCCCGAACGGGCTCGACCATGTGCGCATCACCCGCACGCCGAGCGGCGTCGCCGGCCGCTCCACCGAGAACGGCACCAGCAAGCGCAGCCGGTTGCGGTATTCGTCGCCGTCGCGGATGACCGCCAGCCGCACCTCGCGGTCTTCCAGTCGCGGCATGGCGGGTGCCAGGAAGCGCGGGTTGAAGAACACGTTGGGCTCGATCGTGCGGGCGCAGAGATAGTCGAGTTCCTCGACCAGGTCGAAGCCGGCGGAGGCGGCGTAAATTGCCAGTTTGCGCTGGGGCCGGCCGTTGGCCAACAATTCGATATGGGCGGGATCGGCTTCGCGGGCGAGCCCGGCGAGGCCCGACACCAGGGTGCCGGCCGGGCCGCCGCTGGTTTCCTCGAGCAACGGGATGGCAGCCATCACGCGGTTCCTTTGGCGGCTACGAAGATGACCATGACGATGCCGAGCCTGCGCCAGACCGTGAAGGACAGCGCGCCGGCCTCGAAGATCATCGCGAAGGCGGTGGCCATCGCCGCGCCCCACAGGCCGAAAAGCGGGATCAGCACCAGATTGAGGCCGATGTTGAAGGCCAGCGTCATGGCGTAGACGACGGCGCAGATATTCTGGTTGCCGCTCATGGTGAGCAGGCTTTCGCAGGGGCCGACGGCGGCGCGGGCGACGACGCCGAAGACCAGCAGGAACAACAGGGGATAGCCGGCAACGAATTCAGGCCCGAACAAGCTCAGCATCGGCTCACCCAGCACCAGCACCAGCAGCGCCATCAACAGCGATGGCCAGAACGTCCACGACACCGTTTCGCGGGCGAAGGCGGCGAGCTTTTCCGGCTCGCCATGGGTGAATTGCGCGTAGCGCTGGGCAACGCCCGCCTTGACCGCGAAATAGACGAAATGCACCAGCGCCAGCGTCTTGACCGTGGCGAAATAGACGGCGACGTCGTTGGGGCTCATATAGGCGCCGACCATCAGCACGTCGGCATTGGTGAGCAGGAAGAAGAAGCCTTCGACCAGGAAGATCGGCAGCGACACGAGGAACCATTGCGCGAAATGCAGCTTCATCGGCCCGGCCGGGATTGTTTTGCCGATGCGCGCAGTGATGCCGATGAGCTGGCCGAGCGTGGTGGCATAGGCAGCGGCGATCGATGCGAAAATCGCCGTCCTGGCATCGGGCGCAAAGCCGACCAGAAGCATCAGCACCATCAGCGCCAGGATCAGCACCGGCCGCACCAGATAAGTCGGCGCCAGCGCAAACAGCGCCCACGAGTTGGCCCGCGCCAGCCCCTGCAACAGGTCGGACATGGCGATCATCGGCATGCAGATGAGGCCGAGAATGAATGGCATGACATAGTAGTTCTCGATAAAGGGCGAGAGCAGCCAGACGCCGAGCGCGCCCAGCCCGGCGATCGCCGTCGAGGCGACCAGCACGAACAGGCGGCTGGTCAGCACGATGCCGCGCAGTTCGGCCAGCATGTTGCGCTCGCGATATTCGGGAATGAAGCGGATGATCGAGGTGTGGAAGCCGAGGCAGGCGAGATTGCCGACGATGACCATCGTCACCCAGACAAGGACAAAAATGCCGTACTCGAACGAGCCCATCCAGCGCGCCATCAGCACCTGACTGACGAAAGCGATGACGGCGCTGACGATGCGGATGGAAAAGGCGATCAGCGACATGCGGCTGGCTTCGCCGCGCTCGTCGGCGGTGAACAGCACGGCATCGATGCGGCCAAGCAGCGGCTTTGCGCGCAGCGCAAGGCGCTGCGGCAGGAACCGCCCGGCTGTCGTCGCCGCGGAAAAGCGCACCCTGATCACACTCCGTTTTCGGCTTCTTTTCGGGTCTCGGTGTAGTCAAAACACATTAAGAAACGGTTGGATGGGAGGTGGGAGTGCTCCCTTCTCCCCGTTCACGGGGAGAATGTGCCGGCAGGCGGATGAGGGGCGGCGCCGGCTTTGTGCCATGTTCACCGTTCGCGGCAGAACGCGACGAAACGACAGGCCAGCTGATGGAAAGAAATAAGCGGAAGGCCCATTTCCGGTGTCGGCGGGACAGCGCCCCCCTCTCGCCAGCCGACCATCCCCCCACGGGTGGGGAGATTGGCTAATCGTGGGCGTGGGCGTTGGCGTCGCCCCTCATCCGCCCTTCGGGCACCCAGGCCCTTCGCTGTCGCTACGGGCGTTCGTCGTTCGGAAAGCCAAGCAATTGGCTTTCCGTCCGCTTCGCGGACCACTTCTCACCCCCGTGAACGGGGAGAAGGGAAGTGGGTGCTTACGCGAACGCCCCGTGGCAATGCTTGTACTTTTTCCCTGACCCGCACGGGCAGGCCTCGTTGCGGCCGACCTTGCCCCAGGTGGCGGGGTTTTGCGGGTCGCGGTTCTCGGGGGCGACGGTGGCGTGGGTCTCCTGGCGAACCAGAAGGCCGGTCTCGCCGCCATCAAAATCGTCCTCGCCGGTGGTGCCGTCGAGATGACTGCCGAACATGTCAGGCGCTTCGGGCGGCGGCGCTTCGGCCGCTTGGCGGACCAGCTCGACGCGCATCAATTGCGCCGTGACGGCCTGGCGCAGATTGCCCAGCATCGCCTGGAACAGCTCGAACGCCTCGCCCTTGTATTCCTGCAGCGGATCGCGCTGGGCGTAGCCGCGGAAGCCGACGACCGAGCGCAGGTGGTCGAGGTTGACGATGTGCTCGCGCCACAGATGGTCGAGCGTCTGCAGCACCACGGAGCGCTCGACATAGGCCATCACGTCGGGGCCGAAGCGCTCTGCACGCTCCTTGGCAGCGGTCTCGGCGGCCTGGCTGATGCGCTCGCGGATGTCGTCCTCGGCAATGCCCTCTTCCTTGACCCAGTCCTCGATGGGCAGGTCGAGATTGAGGAATTCGGCGACCTCGGCCTTGAGGCCGGCGACGTTCCACTGCTCGGCATAGGCGTTTTCGGGAATAGCCTTGGCGACGACCTCCTCGATGACGCCCTCGCGCATTTCGGCGATGGTCTCGGACAGGCCTTCACCGTCCATCAGCTCGAGGCGCTGCTCGAACACCACCTTGCGCTGGTCGTTCGAGACGTCGTCATATTTCAGCAGGTTCTTGCGGATGTCGAAGTTGCGCGCCTCGACCTTCTTCTGCGCCTTTTCCAGCGCCTTGTTGATCCAGGGGTGGATGATCGCCTCGTCTTCCTTGAGGCCAAGCTTCTGCAGCATGCCGTCCATGCGCTCGGAGCCGAAGATGCGCATCAGATCGTCCTGCAGCGACAGGAAGAATTTTGAGCGCCCGGGATCGCCCTGGCGGCCTGAGCGGCCGCGCAACTGGTTGTCGATGCGGCGCGATTCATGGCGTTCGGTGGCGAGCACGTAGAGGCCGCCGGCGGCGAGCGCCTTCTCCTTCAGCCGGGCGACGTCGTCGCGGATTGCCTTTTCCCTGGCGTCGCGCTCGGGGCCGGCCGGCATGTCGCCAAGCTCCTCGGCGATGCGCATGTCGGCATTGCCGCCGAGCTGGATGTCGGTGCCGCGGCCGGCCATGTTGGTGGCAATGGTAATGGCGCCGGGTTTACCCGCCTGGGCGACGATCGCCGCCTCACGCTCATGGTGGCGGGCGTTCAGCACCTCGAAATCGGCAAAACCTTCCTTGCGCAGGCGTGCGGCCAGCAGCTCGGATTTCTCGATCGAGGTGGTGCCGACCAAGGTAGGCTGGCCTTTTTCGCGGGCTTCCTTGATCTCCCTGACGATCGCCTTGTACTTCTCCTCGACGGTCCGGTAGACCTCGTCGTCCTCGTCAATACGGATGACCGGCAGATTGGTCGGGATCTCGGTGACGTCGAGATTGTAGATGTTGGCGAATTCCTCGGCCTCGGTCAGCGCCGTGCCGGTCATGCCGGCGAGCTTCTTGTAGAGGCGGAAATAGTTCTGGAAGGTGACGGAGGCGAGCGTCTGGTTCTCCGGCTGGATCGCCACATGCTCCTTGGCCTCGAGCGCCTGGTGCAGGCCTTCCGAATAGCGGCGGCCCGGCATCATGCGGCCGGTGAATTCGTCGATGATGACGATCTCGCCGTTGCGCACGATGTAGTCCTTGTCCTTCTGGAACAGCTGGTGCGCTTTGAGCGCATTGTTGACGTGGTGGACGATGGCGACGTTCTCGACGTCGTAGAGCGACTCACCCTTGAGCAGGCCGGCGTCGCGCAAAAGGTTTTCCAGCTTCTCGGTGCCCTCCTCGGTGAAGATCGAGGTCTTCTGCTTCTCGTCGATCTCATAGTCGGCCGGCTCGAGCTTCAGCATGAAGGCGTCGATGGTATTGTACATTTCCGAGCGGTCCTCGAGCGGACCGGAAATGATCAGCGGCGTGCGCGCCTCGTCGACCAGGATGGAATCGACCTCGTCGACTATCGCGTAGCTATGGCCGCGCTGCACCATCTGGGCGCGCTCGTATTTCATGTTGTCGCGCAGATAGTCGAAGCCGAGCTCGTTGTTGGTGGCGTAGGTGACGTCGGCGGCATAGGCGGCGTGGCGTTCCTCGTCGGACAGGCCATGGACGATGACGCCGACCGTAAGGCCGAGGAATTTGTAGACGCGGCCCATCCATTCGGAGTCGCGTGTGGCAAGATAGTCGTTGACGGTGACGACATGGACGCCTTTGCCGGCGAGCGCGTTGAGATAGACGGGCAGCGTGGCGACCAGCGTCTTGCCCTCGCCGGTGCGCATCTCGGCGATGCCGCCATTATGCAGCACCATGCCGCCGATCAGCTGCACGTCGAACGGGCGCATGCCGAGCACGCGACGCGCCGCCTCGCGCACGGTGGCGAAGGCCGGCACCAGGAGATCGTCGAGACTGGCGCCGTTGGCGACGTCCTGGCGGAATTTTTCCGTGCGGGCCGTCAGTTCGGCGTCGGAGAGCGCCCGCATCTCGTTTTCCATGGCGTTGATCGCTTCGACGCGCGGTCGGGTCGACTTGACCCGGCGATCGTTGGAGGAGCCGAAAACCTTACGGGCGAGACCGCCAAAACTGACCATTCAATGGTCCTTTCGATAGCATTCCAAGTCGTTGCGACGGGTGCCGGCCGGCCCCATCAAATCCACGTGAAACGCGGACAAACGCAAAAAGCGCCCGGAAAACGGTTCTGGACGCAAAGTCGTTGGACAGATAAGAGGGGGCTCAATCGATGTCAACGGCGCGCTGGCCCTGACGACCGTGCCAAATTCCGCCACAATCCGGCTGGTCTGGAAGCCATCCCGCCCTAGCTATCCCCCATTGGAGTTAATTGTATGTCCTTATTGTTCCGCCGCGCGTCGCTCGCCAGCCTTGGCCTGGCATTCGGGCTGACGGCGCTGTCGCTGTCGCCAGCGATGGCGCAGGACACCGCGCCCGCCCAACCAGCCCCCGCCCAGC
>NZ_JBVVQO010000048.1:0-47088 GCF_055811215.1 Mesorhizobium sp. WSM4819 | reverse complement strand
CCTGCCGGCAGTGGCGCGCTGATCAGTCCGGCCCTTGCCGGAGAGCACGGCGACCAATGCCGTTACCTACACCACGCCATGGGGCACGATCCTGCGCTAAGTCAATGGCAATCCTATCCATGACAACACTGCCTCGCACAAATGCTTGCCAAGTAAGCTTTCAGCCTGTCGACCTATGTGATTAGGAATCAAAAAGTGCGCGGCTCGCAAGAAGCAGTGCCGGTGGTCAGACATGCAACGAGCCGGTTCGATGGCAGCGATTACAGGGCATCGAAGTTTGCGAGTTTCCGCTGCCACCCTCGGCCGGGGTCCCTTGCGCGGAACGATCAACTGCTTTCCTCATGCCAAAGACGGATGCTTTTGTGGAGAGCTTTGCTCCATCTGCCGACGTGACCTCGTCGAGCCTAGCGGCTCGCACTGCGCAGGGCCTGCGTCTCCGTCCAACGCGACTGTCTCAGCTGCCGCCTAAAGCGTGTCGCAATTAATTGGCCTCATATCCGGCAGCCTTGAAGAAGTTTCTGCATTCATTTGGCTCGAACAGGTGGCAGATATCGCCGAGAGCCTCGCAGAGAGCGTCGAAAGTTCTGGCCGTCTTCTTTCGCAGCCGCGCCTTGAGTTTTGAGTAGGCCATCTCGATGGGGTTGAGATCGGGCGAGTATAGCGGCAGGAACAGGAGCCAGGCGCCCCTTTGGCGAACCAGTTGGGCGGCGCGCTCGTTCTTGTGGAAGCCGACATTGTCGAGAATGACGACGTCGCCGGGCGACAGTTCGGGAGCGAGTTGAGTTTCGACGTAGCGCTCGAAGATGGCGGCATTCTTCGGCGCGTTGACGATCCACGGCGCGACGAGACCGTGGCATCGCAGCCCGGCGATGAAGGTCTGCGTCTGCCATTTGCCGAATGGCGCATGCGTCCTGTAGCGCTCGCCCTTCGGCGTCCAGCCGGTGCGTTTGGTCAGCTTGGGGTTGGTCGACGTCTCATCGATGAAGATCAGCGGCGCCCAAGCCTTGTTGAAGAAGGGCTTTCGCCGCCCGATCCACAGTTCACGCGCCTGGCGCACGTCGGCTCGCTGCTGCTCGCTGACCTGTAGAGTTTTTTATGACTGAGCCCCAGGCGATTGAGCAGACGCCCGACATTGGAGCGGTGCACGCTCACACCGCGCCCCTCCAGTTCAACGCAAAGCTCGTCCAGCGTCAGCTCGCCGGTCTCGGCCAACCGCAAACGAACAAACTCGGCATGAGCATCAAGCTTCCCGCCGCCCACATGGCCCTGCCGGCGCGGCTCAAGGAACCGGTCTGCTGGCGCAGCTTGATCAGATTGTTTACAAAGCGAGGGGAAACGCGGAAATGGCGCGCAGCCTCACGGTGACCATGCCCCTCATCGACATACGCAGCAACACGCCTACGCAACTCAATTGGTAGCGGCTTGCCCATCGCGGTCTCCCTTCAACCGCAATGAATCACAAACTCAGATCAACGGGAATCCCGAATCCCTTGAATCGCGACACGCTTTAGCCCTCCAGCCAGTCCGCTGAATAAGAGCTTGTCCCGTCTGCGGACTCATAGAGCCTCCGGCTCAAGTTTCAGCTGAATAAAGCAAGCTTTCCCGTCCGGGCATAATATCTATGATTGCTTCGCGCGCGAGCAGCGCTCGCATCTCCTCGCTCACGTAACTGACTTTCCGTTCCTTGAACCGGCAGCGGGTCTCGGACGCATGGAGGCCGGTCACGCATAGGATCGGGTTCAACCCTAAACGCACCATGGATTTCCGACGTTCCCAAAGAGCCGCGCTTGCCCCAGTCATCGGCCCGAGCGGGCGTAAACCTTGTCGCCTAGGTCAAAGCTGTCCAGAAGCCCGGGCGCTGCTTGCGAGCCTCATTGACATAGTTCAGCAGCCGGATGCCAAGTGTCCTCATATCAATTTCTGTTGATTGAGAACAGAATTGCTGGATCTGACGTAGAAGCCTAGCACAGTTCCGAGATCAAAGATCGTCCCCGGCGCAAGGCGCCGGACAGACGTGGGCCATGTTTCAGTTGAGAGGCCATCGATGCCTCGCGCCAGCGTGCTGGCAAATCGAGGCATTAGCGGTGCGAGTGTCTGCGCCAGGATCGCAGCGGCCGTGGCTTGAAGCGCGAGCGAAGTCCGGGTGCGGGCGGGATAAAGACGTCGCGCCGCTGCATAGTCTTGCGACTGTCGGTAGATCACGCAATCGCGCACGAAATCGCATGCCTGCGCGGCCGCGCGCCGGACCGAGAAGCCATCGTCCGAATAGGCGCGTTCGATCGCCGCGCGATGGATCTCTATCCGAGCAAAGAAGGCGCGGTCGGCCGGAGCCCAGTCGCCTGCGTCGGGCACACGGCCACCAAAGTCCTGCTTGATTTCCTGGTCCAGCCCATCAAGCCAACTCAGCCATATCTGGAATATCTCGTTCTCAGTGCGGCGTAGCGCGTCCCGCGTGAAATTCGTCCGCTCACCTTCCGGGCGTGTCAGGCCCAAATGAAGACGCACGATGTCGACTGTCTTTGGGCTCAGAACCTCCTTGCCCCAGATTGCATGGCCGCGGCTGGTTGAGAACTTCTGGCCGTCGAGCAGGTAGAACTCGTTCACATGATAGCGGATGCGCGGCGTCCAGTGGGAGAACACTTCGGCATAAAGAGCGGGGTAGAGTAGCGCGTGGTAGAAGGAATTGTCGAAACCGAAGAAATGGACAATCTGCCAATCATTGCTGGGCGTCGCCGCATTCCAGTCGCGACCAAGCAAGCGAGCTAGCGCCTGGATCCTGTAAAGAAAACCGAAGGCCATCTCCGGCCACACCCAGATCACCTGCCCCGGGAGCCCTTCGGCCGACAGGCCCCAGTCCGAGGGGTGGGTAATGGGCACGGAAAAATCGCCGCGTTGGCGTACACGCGCGAACAGGTCCATGATCCGAACGGGGGCTCCCGACGCCCTTAAATGCCGGTCGATATTGTCGTAGCATCGTTCCAGCGCAAGTTCGGGACGGCTCACGGAGCCGACCACCGGCGCCTCGGCCGATTGACGGGACCGGACTGCACGTAAGTCGTGGCATAGGTTCGGCGAGCCGCATTCCTCGCAGATGTTACCGCTAGTGGAGCCGCCGCAATCGGGGCAGAGGCCGCTTACATCCGGTTCGTAAAGGTAATCGCCTGTCACTCCATCAAAAAGCGCAGGGCTCTGGCGCAGATCTACTGCCGTGCTGCTCAGAAGACTACGGAAACACGCGGCTTGAAACTCAACATAAGCGTCATCGCCCAACGTGGGTAGGAAGCTGTGGACCTCACAATCAAAAAGTGCAAGCGTGGTGCGAATCTCGTTCGCATAGTGGCGCGCCACCTCTGCAGGTGTCGATTCATCGGCATCGGCACGCGTTGCGACGTAGCTCTGGTAATCTTTGCTTCCAGTCAGGTGATAGGCTTCGACGCCTTTCATGCGCAGGAAACGCGTGTAGACATCGGCGCCAAAATAAGGGCCAGAAAGATGCCCCAGATGCAGATCGCCATTAGGCGTCGGGGGCGTTGAGAAGACGAAGATCGGCCGGCGGGGAGTTGCAATCTGTGCAGCAGCTTCGAGGGCGGCCTTGCCGTCGCGCCAGTAGACATCGACGAAATTTAGGTCTTCGTCCCCATCGTTGTGCAGCACATGCGCTTCAAAAGGGTGGAACAGAACGACATCGCCGGCCTCGACCGGGATTTCCCCAAGGTCGGTCCTGACCTTGCCAGCGCCAGACAGGACCACGAAGGCCTCGATTTCGTCGTGCCGATGGGGCTCGGATGTGACGCCCGGTCCAACCTTTCCGAATGAAAACCCCGTGCCAGCGCTTCCCGTTCCAAGCGTGGCCATGTCGATACCGAACGCCCGCAACAGTTCCGTTCGAGAAAACGTGTATTTGCGCATGACGAATCTCAGCTGTTGAAGCAGCGGTATGTTCGGCTGCCAAAGCAGCAGCCTCTGCTGCAAGTTGCGGAGAGAGGCGGTAACCTGACCCATTGGCGCCCCCGCCAGAATAATCCGGCTCTGGCCTCCCAGGCGGGCTACGCGGGTGCGCCAGTAGGGCTGTAGGCGTAGGACGCCCGGCGACCAGCCCTGCGTTCCAGAGCTGCGGGATCGAAAAATCTTTCGAGCCTGACATATCCGTGTTTCTGCCACTTTTCTCTTTGTGCATCAGTCAACATGCGAAAAAGCCTCCTGTTGGAAAGACTGGTTGGTCGAATATTTCGGTTAGGGCAATCGGGCGCTGGTCAGGTTATGGGTCGACGGAAACAGTACTCCACGGCATATGGGCGACGCTAAGTGCGTCTCGCTCTCCAGCCTCCGCTGCAGTGAAGGCGGAATCATTCCTTGGATGCCATCGCCGATGATCCGCAGTCGGCCGGTCATATCCCGCTGCCCATTTCTTCTGCGACGGTGTCGGACCAGCTCTCGACAGAGGTAGGGCTGATGAAGCCGGGATACTCGGGGTTGGCTCGCGGCGCGCGCCCCAGAAGGCTGTCGAGGATGCGACGCGCTCTCCAGGCCAGCAGGCTTAGATTCGGATCAGCCAGCCCACGCTGTCCTAGGCTCGCGTTCTGTACGAAGATGCGCCTGCCACGCGGTCCGTCCCAGCACACCGAAAAATCTTCGCGAATAGCCAATTCGTTGTCGATCTTTTCCAGCCGGTTCGCCATCGGTTCCAAGAAGCCTGGCACCGCGTTCTCGTAACCGGTGGCCAGGATGACGATGTCGGCCGTGACTTCTTCGACCTCCTCCATGCCGTGCTGCAGGGTGAGTCTGTGGCCCGCGCCGGCGTTGATGCAGTGCGAGACAGTGCAGCCCGGCCGCAGTGTGATTTCGCATCGGTTTGGCTCTAGAAACGCGTGGCGGTATAGCGCCTGATAGATCGCGCGCAACATGCTTTCCGAAATGCCGTCCGAAGCAAGCACGAAGCGCCGCAGGAACAGCTTGCGCTGCGGCTCGCTCATTGCCGCGAAACGATCCGAAAAGCAGGGCATGAACAACTCGTTTGTAAACGGGCTGTTGTCGATGGGCAGGTAGTTTTCGCGCTGCGAGACCCAGGTTATCGAGACAGGCCGCCGTTCTTTTGGCAGACCAACAAGGTGCAACAGCACCTCGGCTCCGGACTGTCCCCCGCCGACCACGCAGACATGCTTTTTGTGCACCTCAGGATGAATGTGCAGCAATTCAGATGAGTGGAACAGATTGCGTCCAGTCCAGCCCTGAAACTGCGGCGGAATATGCGCCTGCTTGCCGATGCCGACCACGACGTTTCTGGCGCCGAGAACCGCCTTATCGGTGCGCACCCGAAACTCGCCGTCAAAGCGGATTTCGCGCACCGTCTCGCCGCCGCGGACAAGCGGGTTCCTGTAGAAGGCCCAGTTCAGGTATTGCTCGAACTCAGCTCTGAGCACGGCTTCGAACTGTGCATTCAGGAAGTGGTACAGACGCCCGTTCTCATGCAGGTAGTTCACGAAAGTGTAGGCTGATCGCGGGTTCACCAGCGTGACCAAATCCTTGAAGTGGCTGACCTGGAGCTCCGAGGAATCGGATGCGCTGCCTGGGTGCCAGCGGAAGTCGACTTGCCGATCCAAGAACAGTGCCCCTTGCCCAATTTGTTCGTGCATCTGGCACGCAAGGCTCAAATTAGACGGCCCAGCTCCCACTCCAATGCAAGAGAGCACCACTTGTCTTGCTCCTCTAGGTGCTTCCCAATTAGGCGACGTTGGAGGAATATCGGCTCTGGCCATCGGCTTCAGTCTCCACGCGGGCATTCTCGACTTCGGTGCCGCTGGATTTGCTAGATTTTGTCCCCGCTTTCGTATGGTCGGGTATGAAGCCCATGGATCCCGGCCAAGTGATGAGATCGACACTCATGTCCACGACTTGTGAGCGGGGACGGGATCGACCTATCTCCGCCCGCTTCGATGATCGCGTCTCAGTCAGCGAGATGCTTTCCAACCTTATTCCGTGTTTTAATCGGGCGAAGTCGCCGCCTCCACCATGATGCGCCGACCTTCGACCGACTTGGCTGTCAGCGAGGGCGCGATCTTGAATGCGGCGACAGCATTTTTCCCTGAGCCTGCTCATAGGAGGGCATCCGCTGATGTGTTCGGAAGATCCCCTGCATCAAACGTGCCAGAAGGAAACTTTCATGAAACAACGGTTAGCGGGTTTGTGATCCTGTCGGGTATCCGACAATGAGGGGGAAACTTGCGCCGGTGGCCGATTTGCCGCGTCGCCGTCCTCTTGCCAGGAGCCCGGTAGCTAATAGGGCAGCTCCGCATCGGAATTTTCTCTTAGGGCGGCCAGCAACCCAGGTTCATGGACTGTGGCGCGGAAAAAGGCTCTTGCCACTTCTCGCGGCGGGAACCTGAAAAGGCGCCTTCGGAAGCCGAGGGTCCCAGGAGGTCTCTCCCTCTTGCTGGAAGATTGGATGCGAGATCCGGATTTTTGAGACGCAGAATCCAGCTAAAGACGGTCACACAGCTATGTCGAGGCCGTGTGCCCCATCCTGCAGCACCACGAGCCTGACGGTGCTCGCGACCAGTGAGACGCATTCGTCCGCAGCTTTGTCGAGGCTGCCTCCAGGCGGGCCGGGAAGGAGATATTCTGGGGAGGCGAAGGTGTTGACGAGTTGGGCCGCGAACCATAACCAGGCGCTGGACAAACGTTGTTTCGGGCCAATCGAGGTTGACCTGCTGATCGGTGATGCCCCCAAGGCGGCCATCAAGCTCGATTGGAAGCCGACAACTACTTTCGATGAGCTCGCCTCGTAAATGATCGAGGCCGACTCCCGCGCGTACGGGATCACGCTCGCGCGACGCGAAAAACGCAATGATTTCGCCGGGCATTTGCAGTCCAAGCAGCATTCGTCGGCCCGCCTCTCTCAGGCGGTCGGCCGGCACCCAGTCAGCACCCGGTCGTTTGGATCGGCAAATTCACACATCCTACAGAGCAGAAAACCATCCGCTCCGTTCATGCGATCGACGATTTCGCAAAAAACTGGGCTTTTAAAGAGATCGCCGTATTCGTCGCATAGAAGGTTGCCCAGTACGTGACGCCGCTCAAAATCCATGGAGCAGAGAGTAACCTCGCCGTTTGGAAGGAGAACATTCCGATACTGTCGTTCGTCCACGCATATCAGCGCTCCGACGACTGGCTGCCGTGGTTCTACAATCTTAGGATCTACGCTTCCACCCCTGCTGCTCACCGGTCGCGCGCGAACTAGGGCTTCGGCAGGGATAATGTCGGCGATATGGGGATGGGCCTCGCCCAAAACCACGAATCGAATTGATGGGATGTCGGCGTCGACGAGTTGGACCAACCAAATCGCGATACTTGTCTCCAACAAGGCGGCTATTCATGTGGGCGCCATCATCAAAAACATGAACCACGAATACCCCCAACCGCAGCGCCTGCAAGCGTTGCCGATCCCGCCCCTTCATTCCCACAAGCGTCGTGAAAATCCTGATGCCATGGCCTTTGGCGGAAGCGTGCTCGACCATTTCGGTGCAATCCGGATTGAGCCATGGCTCAGAATACCCGGCAAAACTAATGTCGACGAAGGTTGGTACGCGCGCCAGACAGCGCTTGAAATCTCCAAGACTAAGATGCTTCGTATCAGATACTTTTCTTTGCCGGTCAGCGAACCTTGTCCTTCGGACAATATGAACATCCCACGATGCATCCTGTGGTCGTCGTTATCTCCAAAACTCTGCCGGCTGGGATAGCGGAGCGCAGTTCCGGTAAAATCATTCGTTATGACTCCCACTCGTCTGGTTATGCATAACGTCCAACATGGTGTCTTTGGCTTCATGACATCGACGGTCAATGCGATAGCCCTGCCCCCGTCTGGGGGGAGATTGGCCGTCATCGCTGCTTTCGCCAATCTCCAAGGCTGAAGTTTGGAGCCGCCAGTGAAGCTGCCGATCTCCCCTTGCGGGGAGATGGCCGGCAGGCCAGAGGGGGGCGCTGTCCCGCCAGCGTTAGATGTGGAGCCTCAACAGGTTGTCCCGATCCAGCGCGAGGCGGCTGATGGGCGGCTTGGATTTTAGACTGCCGTGCGGACGATGCCAGTTGTATCTGTGCAGCCAGATCGGCAGCTCGTGAGCGCGGTGGTCTGAGGTCGGATAGGCTTGGGCATAGGCCCATTCCCGGAGCGCCGTCTGGATGAAGCGTTCGGCTTTGCCATTGGTTTTGGGGGTGTAGGGTCGGGTGCGGATGTGCTTGAGCCCGAGATCGCGGCAAGCATCGCGGAAGGCTTTTGAGCGATAGCATGAGCCGTTGTCGGTCATCACCCGCGCAACAGCTATGCCCAGGCTGAGGTAGTAGGCGACGGCTGCCCTGAGGAAAGCGACGGCGCTCTCCTTTTTCTCGTCGGGTAGGATCTGGGAGAAGCCGACGCGGGAGGCATCGTCGATTGAGACGTGGACGAACTCCCAGCCGACGGCTCGCGAGCGGCCGGCCTGGCGATCGCTGGTGATGCGGTGGCCGGCCCTGTCGAAGCGGCCGAGCTTCTTGATGTCGAAGTGGATCAGTTCGCCCGGATGCTCGCGCTCGTAGCGGCGGATCGGTTCTGCCGGTTCGAGCGCCTGAATGCGATTGAGGCCGAGGCGGCTGAGAATCCGGCTGACGGTGGCCGGCGATACGCCCAGCTCGGCGGCGATCTGCTTGCCGGTGAAGCGCTGCCGGCGCAAGGCCTCGACCTGTCGACCACGGCCATCGGGGTCGGCCGGTGCAGCCGATGCGGCCGCGACGAGCGATCCTTCAGTCCCTCAATGCCTTCAGCCTCGAACCGCGCAACCCACTTGCGTGCCGTCCGCGGGCAGACGCCTGCGGCTCGTGCGGCGGCCTCCGGCGTCTGCCCGCTCTGCACCCGCTCGTGCAAGACGCTCTCGACCCCACGACGTCAAACGGGCATTCTTGTGGACGTTCATCCGGTCCCTCCTTGGACTCTGAAGCTTTGACAACCTCAGCATCCTCGGTCCGGACCGGATGGACAACCTACTGAAAGCTCACAGTTAGATCACGTTCAATTCCCTGAATGCCCGCCCTTCAGCGACACGGCTGTACCCAAACGCCGAGCAGTCCACCGTGCGGTAGCCGCCATGCACGATCAGCTCGGTCAGCGCCTTGCCGACCGCCGGCGCCTGCTGCAGGCCGTGGCCGGAAAAACCATTGGCGAAGAGAAAATTTTGCACTTGCGGATGCGGGCCGATCACCGCGTTCTGATCGAGCGTGTTGTAATCATAATGACCGGCCCAGGCGCGCGTCGGCTTGATGGCTTCGAAGGCGGGAATGCGGGTCGCCAGCACCGGCCAGATCACCTCTTTGAACAGCGGCCAGTCGGGCTCGAAATCGTTGGGGTCGGCGGGGCCGTCGCCCTCTTCCGGCTCTGCGCCGCCGGTGATGTAGACCGAGCCTTCGGGTCGGACATAGATGCCTGAGGGATCGACCAGCAGCGGCATGTCGTCATATTTCTCGCGCGCCTCGAAGATGAAGACATTGCGCTTGCGCGGCTCCACCGGCAGCACCAGTCCGGCCATTGCCGAAACCTTGCCGGCATTCGGCCCGGCGGCGTTGACGACGATGCCGGCGTCGAGCCTTTCGCCATTGTCAAGGCTGACGCTGGTGACACGCTCGCCCTGCCGTTCGATGCCGGTCACGTCGGCGGTGATGAAATCGATGTTTTTGTCGCGCAGCGCCTTGCGGAACAGCATCAGCATGGCATGCGCGTCGAACCAGCCCTCGCCCGTGCGGCCATAAGCTCCGGCGGTGATGCCCTCGGCCGACAGCCATGCAAACCGGCGGACGAGCGCCTCCGAATCTTCAAGCACGATGTCGGCGCCCTCGGCCATCTGCGCCTCGTGGTTGGTCTTGAGGATCGGCAACCCGTTCTCGCCGGCAAGGATGAGGTAGCCGCCTTCGCGAAAGCCGATATCGGCGTCGGCTCCAAACTCTTCCGTCAGCCGCCGGAACAGTTTCAGCGTGAACTGCGACAGCCGGATGTTTTCCGGAATCGAAAACTGCTGGCGGATCGAAGCGCAGGACAGCGTCGTCGCCGAATGGGCGAACTGCGGGTCGCGCTCGACCAGCGCGATCGAGCCTGAATACCCTTCCTCGCGCAGATAATAGGCGATCGAGGAGCCGACGATGGCTCCGCCGATGATGACGACCTCGTAGCGCACTTTTCACTTCTCCAGTTCCAGAGCATGATCCCGAAAGACGGTTTCGGAAAAGATCGTGCTCCAATCTATACAGCCAGTAGGATGATCCCGAAGCGCGTGCCGCGCTCGGAGTCAATCAGGCGGATCGTGCCATCCTGCGCTTTCAGAAGGGCCAGTACGATGCCGAGGCCCATGCCGGATTTGGTTTTTTCAAACGGGCGCGGCTCGTTCCTCGAGGGCTACCATGGGATGATGTCTCACAAATGCGTTCGAAAACTCCCATGCATGAAGCGTGCCGGAAAAGAAGTCTGCCCAAGCAATGAGTTCTCGAATTCCAGCTCGTCCGGAAACCGACATTGTCGGATACCGACGATGCGGGCAGATGGATGAGTGCGGCAGTGACTCTTCCACACCGCAGGCCGGGCAGGGTCAGGCAGGCATCCAGGGGCTGGCCCTTCGCGGCAGCATGGTAGGCCAGATATTTTCACTGCGTCGAATACGGTCGGCCACGTGTTTGGCATCATGCCAGATGCCCCAGAAGAAGCTGGACCCTCTTTGGACTGCCAAGGTAAACCCAGGAAATAGAGCCGGGCTGGCTCGAGACGCCACGGTGGTGCCTTGGCCCGGCCTTCTCGTCGAAGGCGTCGACCTTCAGCCAGCTGTAGTCGACAGCAAAGCCTGTCGCCCAGACGATCGCCGCTATCCCGGCCTCGGCCAGGTCGAGCTCGCGGACGGTTTGGTCACGCATTCGGCCGCGGGCTCTTCCGAGAGGTCGAGACAGTTGCGAGCGACATAGGCGTCGGCTTCATCCAGCAGCGACATCAAGCTTGCGTCGCCGCGGGCAATGTTTTTCGCCAGATCGGGCGTGAAGCTCATCACGCGGTCCTGGTACTTGCTTGTCATACCGAGGAGCGTAAGCCCCTGCTCGGCCAGACGACCGAAGTCGATCGTCTCGCCGCCGCGCGCGCCGCTCACCGCGACCGTGACGTGTTCGGTGCCGGGTCCCGGGGTCTCGGCGTCCCACTTGCCGAGGACGCCCAGCCACCATTAGAAGTCGCGCCCGCGATAGGCCCGCGGCGGGCGATCGTGACGGGGATATGGAAGGTCCGGTCGCGGCGATAATGCTGTTGGCTTCGATCACGCCGTCCGACGTCTCGACGCGGAATCCGGGCCGCCCGAGCTTGACCTCCACGCCGCAGCGGATCGCGCATTGATTTGCTTTGCAAAAGCGACAAAATAGTCGGCGACCTCCTCCTTTGGAGGCAAAGTCATCGGGACCGGTCCCCGGAAACTCCATGCCCGGGAACCGGTCATACCAGGCCGGGCCATTGGCAACGAGGGAGTCCCACCGCTGCGAGCGCCAGCGTTCGGCAATCCGGCCGCGTTCAAGGATGAGATGAGGCACCCCCGCACTTGCTCAGGTGCTCTCTCATAGCCACTCCCGCTTGGCCGCCGCCAACGACAAGCGTGTCCACTTTTCAAGAGTCCTATCGTCCTTTTCTTCCTACCCAGTTTTCTGCGAATGCGGCGGCGGCCTGATTCTCGACTTACTGAATGGACCCAAATGCGAAAATTAGCATTTCCTGTGCCAAGGGTTAGCCTGTCCCTATTGTTCGGAGGGATTGCCGATGATGTGCAACGGGACGGGATGTCCCGGATCAGCACCATTGGAGAAAAGTGATCGAACGGATGTCTGAATTTTTTGCCGTTCCCGCTCAATCCATTGTTCCTGACGTCGGCGTGCGTTGCCGACGCCGTTGTCTTCGGCGATCTCTACCCAAGAAGATCCCGTGGGGGGGCCTTCGGGAAATTCGTCTCGGTCATTGGTTTGGTTGAAAGTAGGGGCCCTGCCGGTGAGGAGGGGCACCGGCAGGGCGCGCCGCGCCTAAGTCGGGACCCCGATGGCGACCTAACAGCGATGGAGGCTGTAGAGACGTCGACACGGCCGCACAGCAGCTGGCGCACACACGACCGCGAATTGATCCTATCCCGATGCCGCCTGTCTCACCCCCGCCTCCTCTTCGGGCTAAGGCTTGAGTTTGATGACCGGCTCCATCACTGCGAAGACCGCGTCGTCCGTAGGTGGGACTTGATATTATGGCTACCGGGCAGCTTTTGCATGGGCGGAACCTCGCGCTAACAAATTTCTCTGGGAACCGGATCCTTGCGCGGACAGCGCGTCTGGGAAGGGGCAGCCGCTCGGCGGATCCATCGCCGAGGAAATGTCGCTTTCGAGCACAATGTGTTTCTTGACGACACAGGTGTCGGCAATCGCCGACAAAAGTGCATCGGTATAGGGGTGGTAGCGCGGCGAAAATATCTGCTCGACGATGCGACCGAGATACGTGACCACCACACGGTCGGCGGTTTGGCATCTCGAATGTTCAGGATGATTGGCCACCAGTGGGGCCGCCGCAATGCCATGCGCACTGCTCGGCGGAAACGCGAAATGCAGGCGGGAACATTCATCGTGCAAATGAGAGCATAATGGCAATCGATTAGAGCGATGACTCGACGAGCGATATATGGAGGCGCTTCGTCGCGTGGTGGCTGCATCTGTGAGAATTGAAATCAAAAAACTCATCCTACAGCTGAAACGGTTTCTTAGCGGTCAACCAGCTTCCGAAGCCTTCGGCAACGAGCGTCACGATGTTAGCTTAGGTTCTAGTGGCATCGACCGGATCGCCGATCGCGGAGGCGACGACCAATCTTTGACCCGGGAAAGCGATCACGGATCCTGCGGCGAGAAGGCATGGGACGAACTCTCCGGTGACAATGGCCGCGACGAACCGCGCATTTTCGGGAGGGACAATGACAAGCTCTGCGGATCCGGCGCAGATGTTCTCTACGCTGGAAGCAGCAAGGATTATCTGACCGCGGGCGTTGACTCACGGCTCCAGGATCGGATGAGCGGCTTCGACCCGAGGTTCGGGTGGAAGCCGCACATCATCGCTCTCGTCGATATCGAACTAGATACCTTTATCTTTCATACTGTGGGGTTCTACAGAGACGGTTTTGGCCCGAACTCCGTTGACAACGCCAGCGTAGTGTCCGGCTATCCGGCGAGCTGGTTTTACAACGGCAAGCCACCTAGGGCCTTGGCCTCGGGCGCGCCGGACAGCGGCGCACCACTGCGCACCCCAACGATGCCGGCCGTGGCCGGAGACCAGACGCGCTTGCCCTCCAGCGAGATCATTACCTTTCCCTTTAAACGAGCGTGATTCCGAAGCGTGACAATCGATCTCGACCATTAGACGAGCTCATCAAAAGTCGTCTTTGGCTTCCAACCGTGCTTGGTGGCCGGCTTAGTAGGCCTCGCCAATCGGCAGGTCCACCTCGGCGGGGACCGAAATAGCCGCTTCTATCCGGATCAGCGCCTGGTTACTCCTGTGTTCGCGGCCTACCTCGTCAATGCGTTCCCCTTCCAGACGATCTCCCTCCCGACACGCCTGAAGGCAGCCTCGACAAAGCTGCGGACGGAAAGCGTCTCGCGTTCGCGAGCACAATCGTCAGGCTCGTGGTGCTGCAGGATGCGCCAGGAAAGCAGCGGTTAAATTGAGTGGTGCACCCTGGGCATCAGAACTGGGAGGACTCCGTTCCGCTTTCCGCCTTGCGCATGACTGGAGAGATTTCCGGCGGGCGTCGCCTCCCGAGCATCGTTACTCTCCGTAAACTCGATTGTTTCGATGGAGCGCATCTACGGTATGAATCCATGCATCACCGTAGAGCTTCGAACAGCATCGGTGCGGCTCCGGAACCAGTCAGCGCGCCAAAAACAGCGGCAATGTCGGTTTCTCCAAGATCCATCTCGTGACGCCGCCAAACAGCCGCTCACGCAGCCGACGGCTGCCATAAGCGCCCATGACTATCATCTCGGCAGACGTGTCTTTTGCGTGCTGCGCAAGCACAGTGGCCGCCGGTTTGCCGGCACTTGGCAGTAGGTCAACCGACACCCGAACACCGTGCCGAGTGAGATAGGCAACAATGTCGGCTCCAGGCTCCTCGCCGTTCCCGCTATTGTTCGCCTTCGGATCGACCAGGGCAACTCGAACTTCCTCAGCAGCGCATAAGACACCCAGCGCTTCCCGAACCGCACGGTACGCCTCGACTCGCGGATCCCAACTGACCAGGACGCGCCGTGGCCACAGAGTCGCCTCAGTGCCCTTCGGCACAACGAGCACCGGCCTTCCCGTATCGAACAAGCAGCCGTTGACAACAGGAGGTCCGAGATTCTCGTCGTTGAGGAGACTCGGACCGATGACCGCGAGGTCGGTGCAGAGCGCCCACTGTCGTGCCACTTCGCCGAGGCTTGCCGGATCGCAATAGTCGGTGTCAACGTCATAGGCGGCGAGCGACATAGCTCTCAGCAGTTTCTGGGTATCTTTGGAGCGTTTTTCCCCTCTGGGCACGTCCTGTGTAAATCGATCGATTTGCCGAAACCGGTCATTCCATCTGGCAATAGCCTGAACACGTCCTCCAGGCCACTCGGGGACACCATCTCCGATCGACGGATACGACATAAGGAGCGTCGGAGGCAGTATAATCCGTACGGAAAGGTGCGCGCCGACTTCGGCACACAAGCCGCCAGCAATTCTGACGTCCTGATCGGAATGGTCAGCGCCGGTCACACAGAGTACGCTTTTAAATCTCATTTGCATGCTTCTTCCTGAAGTATTCGTTTAGGGGCGATTCAGGCCGCAAGACCGGCTCACAGCGCGAGGGAAAGGGACACCACTTGGCAACTGGTTCAGTCGTCCGGCTTCTCGAGCGAATAGCCGGCCGACCTGGTGGTGCGAATGACGCTGCCGGGCGAAGCCGTTTTCAGGGCTTTTCTGATCCGGCTGATATGGACATCGACGGTGCGTGGACCGACATGGATGTTGGACGGCCAGGCCGCGCCGATAAGTTCGTCCCGGCTGAAGACCTTCCCGGGAGCTTCAATCATAACCCGCAGCACGTTGAACTCGATGGGTCCGAGGTGGATGTCGTGGCCATTGCCGCGAACCCGGTGGGCGTCGAGCTTTATCTCGAGGCCGCCACAAGAGAGCCAACCGCCGTTTTCAAGACCATTTGCACCCCGCTTGGTCAGCGCTAGCCTCTCCCGTAGACAGTCGAGCAGCTTGGCCGGGGCGAACGGCCGCACAAAGCTCTCGTCAATGCCAGCCTTCAGGAGATCGAGGTGCTGATTCTCGGCGCCGGGCGCGATCAGGGCAATAATCGGCAGCCCGCCGGTCCGGGGCTCGCGCTTGAGCCGGGCGCAGATTGCAGACCCGGTTTTGCTCGCTGGCCCGCAGTCCAGCACCACGGCCTTGAATTCCCGTTCATCGGCCAATGCAAGCGCTTCCTTAGCGCCGCCTGCCGGCTCACTCGCGAAGCCGTCCGCCTCCAGAATGTGGCTATACATCAGATAGAACTCCGCATCGTCCGAACAGATCAGCACCAGCGGCTTCATCGGCACTACCCCAAGAGCCCCATCGGCCCGGACCGGGTCGGCGGCGTAAGGTGGCCATCGACGCCTGCTTCCATCACGCGCGTGCTATCTCGGGATAGGTGTCGATGGCTGCGATTGCGTCGCCGACCAGTTTCGTGCCGGCCTCGGCGAGCTTGCGGAGGGTCTCGAAGCCGAACCGATGCACATCGCGCAGGGTCTTGGACAGAACGACCAGACGCCCGGCGGTGAAAAGCACGCGCCCGAAGCCCTCATGGCTCATTTCGATCATCGGCGATGCCATCAGGCCGGAGCGCTCTTCGATCGCAAGGGCGACGGCAGTGTAAAACTTGTCGAGCCTCCACAGCACGTCCGGATCGGGATCGCCGATTATTGGAATCGTACGGCGCTGTTCCTTGCTGACGATGAAGTCGGCCAGCAACTCGGCGTCCGCTTTGCCGTCCCATGACCCGTGGGAATCTTGAGCACGGATCAACCGCACGAGGCATTTGACGAACGGGCTGGCAAGGGCCGCCTCGTCCTCGTTGACAGCAGGGCTAACCGCGACTTCAAACATTTCGCTCTTTCCTCGTTTCAGTCGTCGTCCTCAAAGGAAGGTTTCTTCTCCGCGACGCCTGCCTCAACCAGCACCTTGCGCAGCCAGGGGGGAGGACTTGTCCTGAGCATCATCTGCGTGCGCAACAGCACCTCTTGGATACTCTGAGGCTGCAGAACCTTGATTGGATGGATTTTTGCCGAGACAAGCTTGGCTGCCGAAGGTCCGCCGATGGCCAGACAAAACAGCAGATGGCAGCCCTTCAGCGCTTCCACCTTCGGTCTGATACGGTCATCGCCCTCGGACCGATGTTTCCCGCTTTCGTCGGAGACGTCGTCGAAGGCCACGGCTTCCACGAGGTTCCACTCCTCGCGCGTCACATCGTAGATGGCAAAGCGCTTGGCCGACCCGAAATGCGCATTGAGCTCCTTCATGTCTTGGCTAGCGATTGCCACGCGCAAAGCGCCTGCTTCTCGTTCACGCATCCGACCTTGAACCCCGTCAGTGACGAGTGAGAGGCGACGAACGGGGCCCACCTGGCGTTTCCCGCTTGCGGAATGGTTCAAGTTCTTGCGGCGTCGGCGCATGCCGGTTGGCCTGGAAAATGTTCGCAATTTCGAAAACCAAATCGCGGGTTCCCTGATAGAGGATAGTGAGCTTGTGCTGACTGCCGAGCCGGTCGAAGACGGGGAAGCCGACGCGCATGAGCGGAATGCCAAGACGTTGCGATGCTTGGCGTCCATGTGAATGGGTGACCAGAAGATCAGCGCCGCCGGCAAGCGCTTCCAAATCGCCGAGATCGCCGATCTGAATCGACTCCGCCGGTACCTTTTCCAGAATTTTCGACATATCGGTCGTCGTGACCGCCGCCGCGATTTCGGAGCCCATGTCCACGAAGAAGGTTGCGAATTGGTAGAGTTGGTCTGGTTCAGCAGCGATCGCAATTTTCTTGCCTCCGAAATGGAAATGTCCATCGAGCAACGCATCCTGCAATTGCGTCCGCCGACGGCAAACGCCTGCCGGAACAGGTTCGCCAGAAATCGTGGAAAGCAGGGAAACGAACTGATCGGCGCCCTTCAATCCGGTCAGCGACTCGAACAGCGCGTAGGGGACGCCGGTCACCTTGTGCAGCACCTCGGCCGTCCGGCGCATATGCTCGCCGATGGCGATGCAGTGCTCGACCGCGCCGAGCTCGCGGATATCCTCCACGCGCGTACCGCCATAGGTAGTCGTGACCCAATGATCGGGCACAGTGCCGTCGAGCGAGCTTGAGACGTCCGGCAAAATCACCGGCTGCAGCCCAAAGCCTTCAACCATCTCACGCAAATGCTCGATGTCAGCCACGGTGAGATTCCAACCGGGCAGGATCGCGATCTTTTTTGACTGCCGCACCCGCTCGCCAGGCCGCGTAATGCCTTCGATCATCGCGGTGACAGCGTTGGCCCAGCCCTCTTCCAGGGCGCCGCCGAAATCCGGCGTGTTGGCCAGCACGATCTCCGTACCCGCGAGTTCTTCCGCCCGTTTCAGCCTGATGTCCGCGATGTCGCCTGCGGAATCCTCGCCACGGGTTTCCACCAGGGCCGTCGTGCAGACGCCGATCAGCTTTGGCTTCGTGCGATTCTTAAGATTGAGGATCGCCACTTCTAGATTGTCCGCCCCGCCGAGGATGGTCGCCACTTCATCCATCGCGGTGGTCTGTAGGGAGATCGTTTCCTTGAAATGCCGCACTAAGAGCACGAGCGCGAAGCTGGTGCAGCCCTGGCTGCCGTGGAGCAGCGGCATTGCGCCCTCAACCCCGAGAAAGGCCAGGGCGGCACCGAGCGGCTGTGACGATTTCAGTGGGTTGACCGAAGCTGATTTGGTCTGGGAAAAGATGCGGGTCATCGGATTTCCTCAACACCAGCCGAAATAGTCCGCGTCGTGCCGGCGAATTCCTGGACAGCGTGCACGGTCGCCGTGCCGTTCTTGGTGCTCGGCAATTCATCCTTCGCATCTGGCTGGCAATCCCACGGGGCCCGCTCGCGCACCTGGCACCAGATCGGGTTGTGAATGGCGAGGTCGATCTGGCGTACCAGTTCCACCATGCCGTCGTAGCCGGCGTAGGGGTGCTGGCGCTCCTGGTTAATGTCGAGCCAGGGCGTCTTGGCCTTGAGGGCGACGAATTGTGTGCGCCCGCCCGACAGCATGATATCGGCCTTGCCTTCTGAGAGCAGGGCGTAAAGGTCGCGCGTTGCCATCTGCTCGAACATGTGGTTGTCGTCCTTGAGGATCTGTTTGATGCGCTCTTTGTCTTCGACCGTGGATTTCTTGACCGAGGTGCCCACGATCTCCATGCCGATTTCCGTCAGCGCATGAAGAACCGACCAGGACTTCACACCACCCGTATTCAGCAGCACGCGTTTGCCTTGGAGCCGCCGCCGGTAAGCCTCGAGCTTCCTCCATGCGATCGCCTCCTGCTCAGCGACCAGTGTCTCTGTGCGATCGAGGATTTCCGGATCGGCGCCCTTCCTCACCAGCCGCTCAGCGATCTTGCGAAGTGCTTCCGATGTGTCGGAGATGCCGTAAAAGGAGCCCTCGAAGAAGGGGATGTCCCAGCGCTCCTCCATCTTGCGGGCCAGATTGATGAGGGCCGTCGAGCACACCACCATAGCCGCCCGGGCGCGGTGCGCAGAGGCAATGTCGAGATAGCGCGCGTCGCCCGGAATGCAGGCGCGAACCCGGATGCCCAGCCGATCAAGGAGCGGCTTTATCAGCCAGAATTCGCCGGAAAGGTTGAATTCACCAAGGATGTTGATGTCGTACGGCCCGGCGTCGTCGGGTTCCACCGTGCCGATGACATGGTCGAGCAACGCCTCGGCGGCGAGCTTGTTGCCGAGGTTCTTGGAGCCGGCCAATCCGGGCGCATTGATCGGGACTACGGCCAAGCCGAATTTTTCGGCGGCGCGTTTGCAGACGGCCTCGATATCATCGCCGATGAGCGCCGTCACGCAGGTCGAATAGACAAAGACTGCGGGCGGCGCATACGCTTCCTTGATTTCGCGGATCGCCTTGAAGAGCTTCCGCTCGCCCTGCCCCATCACCACATCGAGTTCGGTAAGGTCCGTCGTGAAGCTTGTGCGCCATAAGCTGGGCCCAGACGAAGCTGCACCGCGGTTGTCCCAGGAATTGCCCTCGCAGGCGAGCGGCGCATGAACCAGATGGGCAACGTCAGTGATCGGCTGCAGGACGATCTTGGCCCCGTCAAAGGCGCAACCGCCCGCTGCCGCTCCCGGCGTCAGCGGCCGTGCGCAGCCTTCCTTGCGGGCCTTGGCGTCCTTGCCACGGTTCTTGTCGCAGGCAGGCTCGTCGAAAACGTCCTGGATCTTGGCACTGAGCGAGGTCATTGCGTCAGTCTCCAAAGTCAATTCGGCAACGAACCGCCTGTGCGAAAAGCCGGCCGTGTGTTCTAACGGGTGAGGTCATAGGAATAGTCCGTCACGCCCGTCTGGCTCGTCTCGCGATCGAGCTTGTCGAAGATCTTGTCGAGGATCGTCGTCAGCACGCGTAATCCGCCTTGGTAGCCCATGAGCGCAAAGCGATGGTGGTGGTGCCGGTCGAAGATTGGAAACGTCAACCTGATCAGCGGCGTGCCGGTGTCGCGCTCCAGATACTTGCCATAGGAATTGCCGATCAGCAGGTCCACTGGCTCGGTGAAGAGCAGCGACCGCATAGCCCAAAGGTCTTTGCCCGCCCAGACCTGAGCGTCCTTGCCGAAGGGCGAGGATGCAAGCAGTTCCTTCAACTCGGCTTCCCACGCCGAGGTGCCGTTGGTGGCGAGGCAGTGTGTCGGCTCGCCGCCCGTTTCCATGACGAAGCGGGCCATGGCGTACACGAAGTCCGGGTCGCCGTAGATCGCGTATTTCTTGCCGTGCAGCCAGGACTGGCTGTCCGCCAGGGCATCAATCAGTCGGCCGCGCTCCAGCCGAATTGCTTCGGGGATTTCCTTCCCGGAAAGCGCCGAGATCTTCATCAGCAATTCGTCAGTCGCCTGGACGCCGAGCGGATAATGGAATGAAGCCGTGGCCTGCCCGACTTGCCCGCAGTAGTCGAGGGTTTTTCGGGTGTTGTAGTACTGCAGTGAAACCGTCGCCTCGGCGTCGAGTGCCCCCTTCACCTCTTCGATCTTCGTGCCGCCGTCATACATGCGGTATTCCCCGTCCGATGGCGTGTCGAACTGGTCAGATGCGTCCTGGATGAAGGTGTAGGACACACCCATCACATCGAGCAGGCGTTTGAGTTCCCGGTTGTTGCCAACGCAGAAGCCGTCGAAGCCCGGAATGACGTTGATGGTTCCCTTGGCTTCCGTGCGCTCCTGGCCTTTCCAGAAGTGCTCCAGAATGCCTTTCAGCATGCCATCATAGCCGTCGACATGGCTACCGACGAAGGCGGGCGTGTGGGCAAAGGGCACGTCAAAGTCGCGCGGGACTGAGTTTTCGTCTTTGGCGTTCTCGATGAAGCTGTGCAGGTCGTCCCCTATGACCTCCGCCATACAAGTCGTCGACACTGCGATCATCTTCGGATCGTAGAGTTGGTAGGTGTTGGCAAGCCCGTCCACCAGGTTCTTCAGGCCTCCGAACACTGCCGCGTCCTCGGTCATCGAGGAGGAAACCGCCGAAGCAGGTTCCTTGAAATGGCGCGACAGGTGCGAGCGGTAATAGGCCACGCAGCCCTGGCTGCCGTGGACGAAGGACATGGTCCGCTCGAAGCCCGCGGCCGCGAACACCGCGCCGAGCGGCTGGCAGGCCTTGGCGGGATTTATTACCAGAGCTTCCCGGGCGAGGTTCTTTTCGCGGTATTCCCAGGTCTTGGTAAATTCGCCTTGATCGGTAACGATCTGATCCGGGTGCGGACATTCGAAATTCAGCTTCTTCTCGGCGAGCATTTGCCTGTATTCCGGCTCGCGGAACAGCGGAGCGTGGTCGAGAATCTTTTCGGCCGACTGCGGCATTGGTATTCCTCTTTGTAATCTGGCCGCGCCATTCGGCAGCTCAGATAGGTCGAGACGTTTCCGGTAATCCCGAGGCTCACAAGCTCGCGGGGTTCATGGTCTCTCTGGGGAGACTAGGCCAGGATAGGGCGTCTATTCGGCAGCTATCGCCCGCCCACTAGGCGGGCGTTCTTTCCAAGGGGCCTGGTAGAGACCCCAGACCGGATTGTTGATGGCAAGGTCCACGTCACGTGCGAAAATGGCAAAGCCGTCATAGCCGTGATAAGGTCCCGAATAGTCCCAGGAGTGCATCTGACGGAACGGAATGCCCATCTTCTGCACCGGGTATTTTTCCTTGATGCCAGAGCCCACGAGGTTGGGGCGAACTCCCTCGATGAACTTCTCCAACTCGTACCCGGTCACGTCGTCATAGATCAGCGTGCCGTTCTTTACGTAATGACCGGTGCGCTGATAGTCATCATTGTGAGCGAACTCGTAGCCGGTGCCGACGATGACCATGCCGAGGTCCTCGTAGGCTGTGATGACGTGGCGGGGGCGCAGGCCACCGACGTAGAGCATGACGGTATTGCCTTCGAGGCGCGGCCGGTACTTTGAGATAATGGCGTCAACAAGCGGCCTGTACTTGGCGATGACCTTCTCGGCTTTTTCCTCGATTTCCGGCCCGAAATGCTTGGCGATCTTGCGTAGAGAAGCTTCGATCTGGGAAGGCCCGAAGAAATTGTACTCCATCCAGGCCACGCCATACTTCTCCTCCATATGCCGGCAGATGTAGTTCATCGAGCGATAGCAGTGGATGAGATTGAGCTTGGCCTTTGGTGCGCGCTCAATTTCGGCGAGTGTTGCGTCGCCCGACCAGTTGCCGACCACGCGCAATCCTATCTCCTCGAGCAAGATGCGCGAGGCCCAGGCGTCGCCGCCAATATTGTAGTCGCCGATCACGTTGACGTCGTAAGCACCGACCTCGAACTCGACGTCCTTCTTGTCGAAGACCCAGTCGCGGATCGCGTCATTGGCGATGTGGTGGCCGAGTGATTGCGAGACGCCGCGGAAGCCCTCGCAGCGCACCGGCACGATGGTCTTTTCGTACTCCTTGGCCTTCTTGCGAGAAACTGCCTCGGTGTCATCACCAATGAGACCGATCGGACATTCTGATTGCACGGTGATGCCGTTGTTCAGCGGAAACAGCACCTCGATCTCGTCGATGATCTGTTCCAGTTTCTTGTCACCGCCGAAGACAATGTCTTTCTCCTGGAAATCGGAGGTGAACTGCATTGTCCCGAACGTGTCGATGCCCGTTGTGCCCACATAGTAATTGCGTCGCTGTGACCAGGAATATTGGCCGCAACCGACGGGGCCGTGCGAGATATGGATCATATCCTTGACTGGGCCCCAGACCACGCCCTTTGAGCCGGCATAGGCGCAGCCGCGGATTGTCATCACCCCGGGGATGGACTTGATGTTCGATTTGACGTCGCATTCGGAAAGGATCTCACTTTCCCCGCCAGCCTCATCCCCGCTCTTTGCGATGCTCAGGTGTTTTTTGCGGCGCTTCGCCGCTTTGTCGGGATATTGCGATAGCACCTCCTCGATAAGCTTCGCATGGAGAGCACCATCATTCTCGTATTCCAGGCTCATGGGACCCCTTTCAAGGTGTCTGATGACGCCTCACCGATGAGGCGCCGTTCTTTGCAAGGCGCTCCAACTCGAGAGGCGACCAATATCGGTCGTTACTGGGCGGCCGCCTTGGCCGCTTCCTTGGCCTGAAGCTCGGCAAGCATCTGCTCGTCGGTTTTCATGATGCCGAAGTCGAGCAGCATGTCCTCGAGCTCCTCCATGGTGATCGGCGTCGGGATGGTACCCTGGCCAGAATTGGCATGGATCTTCTCGGCCAGCGCGCGGTACTCTCCGGCCTGCTTGGAATCCGGCGCATACTGGATAACTGACATCTTCCTGAGCTCGGCGTGCTGGACGATGTTGTCGCGCGGCACGAAATGGATGAGCTTGGAATTGAGCCTGGAAGCCAGGGCTTCAGCGAGGTCGAGCTCACGGTCGGTTTGACGTTCGTTGCAGATCAGGCCTCCGAGCCGCACGCCCCCCGAATGGGCATATTTCAGGATGCCCTTGGCGATGTTGTTGGCGGCATAGAGCGCCATCATCTCCCCGGACATAACGATGTAGATTTCCTGCGCCTTGCCCTCGCGGATTGGCATCGCGAAACCGCCGCAAACCACGTCGCCGAGCACGTCATATGAGACATAGTCAACATCGTCATAGGCGCCGTTCTCTTCGAGGAAGTTGATTGATGTGATGACGCCTCGGCCGGCACAGCCAACACCCGGCTCCGGGCCGCCGGACTCCACGCACTTGATGCCTCTGTAGCCAATCTTGAGCACGTCCTGCAGCTCGAGATCTTCCACCGAACCTTCCTGTGCCGCGAGATGCAGGACAGTATCCTGAGCCTTCGAGTTCAGGATCAGGCGGGTGGAGTCGGCCTTGGGGTCGCAGCCGACGATGAGGATCCTCTGGCCGAGGTCGACCAGGGCGGCGAGCGTGTTTTGGGAGGTGGTGGACTTGCCGATGCCGCCCTTTCCGTAAAAGGCGATCTGACGCAGACCTGACATTATAGATTTCCTTCCTTTTTCATCCGTCGCGGCTGGCCGCAATATGAATGCCGATGGGCAGCTCTTGCCTCACACCGAAACGGTCTCAAGACTCGTGCCAAGTAGACTGGCTGATAACGAACAGGGATTTTTTCCTTTGTCTCCCGCGACTTAGCCTGAGCTCCAACAAGTGTTTGCTGCCAAACAAGTGATTGTCGGAACAAGACCTGTAGCGGACCCGACACTGCCCGACACAAGGCGTCAGATTCGAGACCGACACCGGAAGAACTTGGGCCTTGGAGCTAGAGCCGACTTTTGGCTGCATACAGGCGGCGGCAAAGCGACCGGCTGCGTGCCCCGCTGCGGGACATCAGACGTGCGTGCTCGGTAGCTGGTTGCGTGGCTGGTTCGAGACTGGCCCGCGAAGTCGGCATGGAACATGCCTGATGCGACGCCTGCCGACGATCACATTGTCGTCCGGCTGGGACAAACCGGCACTGATATTGCACGCGGCGCTGTCAAAACATGTCGGGCAGCGATGAACATTCCCTTCGTGAGACGTGGCCGGCAACGGCGTCCTGGCATGAATGCGGGTCAATGCAGGAAACCCACGTTGCAGTTGCACCCAAGCTGGCGAGCCTATTCATGACCGAATCCGCGAGAGGCTTCATGGAGACTTTTCTGCACGGCCCAGAAAAGCCGGATCAACGGACTCGTCCCGCATGGGGCGCGGTCATATCGCTTGCCCTGGGCACCTTCGGGCTGGTGGCTGCAGAGCTCTTACCTGCCAGCGTGCTGACGCCGCTCGCGCATGAACTGCAAGTCACAGAGGGTGCGGCTGGACAGACGATGACAGCGACGGCGATTGCCGCGGCGATCTCTGCGCCGACGATCGCTTTCATAACAAGGCGCCTGGACCGCAGGGTCGTCCTGTGGACGATGATGCTGCTTCAGATCCTGTCCAACGTTCTGGCGGGGGTCGCGTGGTCGCTGCCGGTTTTCCTGGCGGCACGCGTCGTGCTCGGCATTGCGCTTGGAGGCTTCTGGTCGATTTCGGCATCGCTGGCGATGCGGCTCGTTCCAAATCACCTCCTGCCGCGCGCCATGTCAATAATCCTCACCGGCGTTTCGGTCGCCATCGTTTGCACGCCTCCAATCGGCGCCTATGTCGGCGACATCTGGGGATGGCGAGCCACCTTCATGATCGCCGCAGCCGTCAATGCCGTTACACTGCTGGTGCAACTCGTAACCAATCCGACGTTGCCGCCGGTTGAAACGTCTGGATTGCGCGGCCTGCTGAATGTGGTCAAGAAGCCAACCATCAAGGTCGCGCTTTTGGTTGTACTGCTGGTCGGTTCTGGGCACTTCGCCAGCTTCACCTATGTCCGGGTTTACCTCGAAAAGATCCCTGCGCTCCATATCGAGACGATCTCGCTGCTGTTGCTCGTTTCTGGCGTATGCGGCTTCTTCGGCAATTTAGCCGGCGCATTCCTGGCGAAACACAGCCTCAAGGCAGTCGCGGGGCTGCCGCCCCTGCTCATGGCGCTAGCCGCTGTCTCGTTGCTGATGCCTGGAGCATCGGCCCCCGCCTCGGCCATTGCGGTTGCTGTATGGAGTTTTGGCTTCGGTGCGGTGCCGGTGGGGGTACAGACTTGGATGGTGCTGCGCGCCGTTCCCGAGCAAGCCGAAAGCGCCGGTGTGCTGATGACCTCAACGTTCCAATTTGCCATCGCAGCGGGCGCGATCTTCGGCGGACTGCTAGTGACTAATGCCGGCGTCGCAAGTGTGTTTGCCTACAGCGCAGTAGCCACGTTCCTCGCCGCCGTCACAGTGTTCCTATTCGGCCCAAAAGGCGCAACTTACACCTCCTGACGGGAGAGACCTTCAGCTCAGCGCTCGATGCAATCGCACCAGCCGCGCGGCGCGATCCTGCCCACGACTACTTTGCCGGTTCAGGGCTTCGTCTCGCCTATCGGATGGGCCGCATGGAGGTCGCGGCTACTGCCTCCGCGCGGGGCCCGACCAGTGCCGGGCGCCAAGCCGGCTTCACCGTTCGCGGCTACAGGAAGTGCATCAGCGTTCGCCCGGGCGGAGTTGGTCAGGTTACGCAGCCCGGGCGAGCGCGGTGGTGCTTGTCAGATGGACGACCGGGCGCCGTTCTTGAGGCGACGACTCGATCTGACCTCGATTTGGCGCCACGAGAAACGCCGGGCCGGCCTGTGGGTCGACCGTTGCGCCCAACACCATGATCGTGCGCAATAGTCGCTGAGAGGGCGGCATTCCAGACAGCACGCCTGCATGATCCGAAAGTCATTCCAGCCCGCGATGTGCTGCGCCAGTGCCGAACGCCCAGAATTCGAGCAGGCCCCGACAGAAAAACGCACGCAGAATGCGCGTGGCCCGCCTCGAAGACGGAATGCAAGAGGCACAGGCTGGTCGACAACCGCGATGGGGCGTCCATGGTGAGATAGAACCCGGTGACCATCCGACTGCAGATGTCCATCGCCAAGGTCAGCCACGGCCGGCCGATCGGCTGCCGGGTCTCCTCGTCAACAACGAATACATCGGCTTTGGTATGGTCGATCTGGACCACCTCGAGGGGGGCGGGAGGCACCGAACGCTCCGGGAACGGCCGTTGTCGCCTTCACGATCTTCTGTTCGCCGCGTCGCCTGGCAGCTTCTGGAGGTCTATGTCCTCAAGGCGAGCGACGATCGTTCTGCGATGCGGCGGCTTCAGTCCCGGGACATGCAGTTCGTCTGCACGTCCCGGACCAGCTGCGAGACGTCGGTCGTGTCCGCTTCAGGTAGAACGCGTTGATGGTCCTCCGGACGATTTCCTCACGTTTCTCATCCAGTGTGCGATGACCCTCCGGCCGCCCGCGTTTGCGGTCCACAAGCGACAGGACGGTTCCGCCGGCGCGGAACAGCTTGACCAGGCGGTAAGCTGTAGCTTGGCTAAGGCCGAGCTCGGCCGCTAGCCCCGCAACATTTCCGGCCGTAGTGCGGCCGGAGTGGCGCCTTAGAATGCCGCGGATCGCATCCGCACGCCGGCACGCTTCATCCCAAAGCGCCTCATCAATTTCGTCGGGAAATGGGTCGCTCATGGAGGCTCACCAGTGAAAAAACTCCGAGAGCCCTATTCTCAAATTAAGTGGTAAGCGCCAAGAGCGATTATCAAATTAACTGCTAATTCTCAAATTAAGTGCCGGCCTAAGCATTTGGAATCGTTTATATGGCATTCTCATAATTAAGTGCCAAGTGACATGAGGCTCCAGAAGCAAGGCCGACTGCTGCATGATCCGATGCACCCGCTTGCGGTTGACGATACGCAGTCCTTTTCGCGTCAGTTCCCGGTTCACCAGTGCGGTGATGCGCCGGTAGCCATAGGTCGGCCGCTCGTCAACGAAGCGGCGGATGAGCGGCAGCAAGCCCTCGTCGTCGGCCTTGCGATAGGCCCCACGCGGCCTGGTTCTTCCGCTGCGCCTGACAAGGAGGTTGGAGCGTGACACGCCGAGCACCTCGGCGATCCGCTTCACCGCAAACCTCCCTTCGGAAGCGAGAGCGGCCGCAAGGTCGGTTTTCTTGCCTGCGATTTGGCGAGCGCTTCCCGAAGGATCTCGTTCTCCATGGTCTTGCGGCCGAGCAGGCGTTCCAGCTCGCGCACCCGCTCCTCGAGACGCCGAACCTCTGAACTGCCGACGACGGGTTCATCCGAACGCACTGCTGCCGCACCTCCCTCGCTCAACAGACGGAGCCAGCGGTAGAGAAGATTGGGCGCCACACCGTTGCGCCGGGCAACGGATGACACCGTCTCGCCCGGCTCGAAACTCTCCTCGATGATCCGCAGCTTTGCTTGCGTCGACCAATGCCGACGGCGGGCGACGCCGGTGATCACCTCGATGCGCTGATAGTCCCGGACATAAGCCTGTCCTCAAGCCTGTTGAGCCTTCTGCTTATGCCAGGTGTCCGATCGAAACGGGGGGGCAATTCAGACGCCAATTGTCGAACTTGCAGAATATGCACTCGATCACGTTCCGTGCGGGACATGCCTACTATTCTGGCCTGAACCTGACAACAGACGCTCGGTGATTTGCCGCTTCCATCCGGAAGGCTGGAGCAAGGAGTTTCCAAGATTCCGCAGAATGAGAGGTTCGTGTTTTATGGCCGCGATAACCGGACTTCACAGCCGAGGAATGCAGGCACTATTTCGAGGCAACCGGCTATGACCCGGAGTAAGTCGATTTTGCTCAGGCATCAGCGTGGAGAAACGATTCCCGAGATATCGCGACAACTTTACCCTCGCCGATTTCGAGGAAGACACTACATGGTCCGGAAATCGACGTCAGAGACCTCTACGAACATAAAATACGACAACGTTTCCAGCTTGCCGCGTCTACGAGCCGGTTATCGATCGCCATCCTAGGCCGGCGAGCCTTCGCCCGCCTCAACTTGGAAGGACCCGATCTCCCTCCGACGAACCCGAATGATATTGCGATCATAGCGCACCCCAAGGGCCATGGGCAACCTCTGGAGATCCCTACCGATTAGACCATCGGTTGGATTAGAAAAACTGCTCGGTTCCAAGAAACAGTCGCGACATAGATGTCCATGGAACCGTGATCAGTCCCTCCGCCGATAATTTTGAGAGCGCGGCACCGCTCCCATACGCGCCGATGACGAAAGTGCCGTTGATCTCGTCTTTAAATCGCGTGGAAGTAGGCGACAATGGAGCATCGATCTGCTTAGCTGGATAGTCCACATCGACGGCGAAAAGAATCGTACTGCCTCTATCTTTCGGCTGACCGACGCGCTTTGCGAACCCCATAGCACTCTTTGCAGTGTCGCGGCGCTGATGGGGTTCGATATTGCCGTGCCTGACTTCTCCACCCTGTCTCGCCGGAGCAAAGGGCTGGCGTTGCCGTCGACAAAGTCCCGAGCCACAACATCAGGTCCGGTCCATCTGGTTGTCGACAGCACCGGCTTGAAGGTCTTCCCGGCGAGGGCGAGTGGCTGGAAAACAAGCAGAAAACCAAGGCCAAATGCAAAAGATCGCGCAAACTGCACCTTGGTCTCAATCTTGTCAGTGGTGAGATTGTTTGTTCCGATCTGACCGCGGATGATGTCGGCGATCCGACAGCGTTACCAGGACTTCTGGACCAGATCGGTGGCCCCGTCGAGAAGTTCATTGCCGACGGCGCCTATGATGGAACGCCAACCCGAGATCTTCTGGCGACACGCTTTGGTGAGATCGTGGAGGTCATTATCCCACCTCCCAATACTGCCGTTGCCACGATCGCCATATTGCAGAAATCCAGACCAAAGGGCGGATGGCATGGCAGAAATCCACCGGCTGCAACAAGCGCAGTCGCGCTGAGACCCAGATGGGTTGATGGAAGGCTGTCATCGGGCCCAAACTCAAAGCGCGACATTTTGACAATCAGAAGACTGAAGCAAAGATTGGCGTCCGTGTTCTTAACTGGATGACAGAACTAGGCCGGCCCAAGTTCGAGCGCGTTGCATGAAAATGCAGTGGATAGGGTTGCCTCGCCCAAAGTCTGATCCATGCAACAGTGCTCATCAAAGGTGGGTTGCGTGGCGTGGGCCGCGACGATCTTGGCAGGCCGCGCCGTGTGAAGTCCCGCGCCGTGAACGGCATCGATCAGGATATCAAGCTCAACAAAGCCCTTTGGCTCCTCGGCGAAAGGATGGCGGCGCTGAAGCCGTGAGCAGGCAAGCACATGCGCCGCCGCAAGAGGCCGCGCAACGCCCCCGCGCTCGGTCCCTTTGTGTTTGCAAGATGAAGAGCCTTGGCCACCGATGCTTGCCGTTTGCCTGTCCCTCACCGCTATCCAAGCGGCGCGTGCCGGACGAGGGATGCCCCGAAGCCTCATTCCTCGCACTCCCTTCCCACCCGTGAAATTCAGGATTTTGAGGACAAATCGTCCTGATCGCCAGCCTTGTCGAGCTGTTCGCGTATATAGGCTTCGATGTAGTCGAAGACCTCGACCGCGCCGGCATCCGTCTCGATCAGATCGATCGGCCGACGGCCGCCGAGATGCGCGTTCTCTCTGCGCGCCCATTTCAGGACCTCGCCTTCGGTGCGCAGAACCGGATGCCTCCAACATCTTCGCGAGGTGATGCGGTTTCGCATACCATGAATACGGTTTGACGCTGGCCCGCCGACGCCCGCGGACGACATCCGGTAATTGCGACCTCCGCAACTCATCATCGGAGATATGCCGCCTGACCCAATGGGCCAGCTTCGACAGCGAAACATTTGCCTCGCGCTCGAGATCCCCGTCCGCGCCGACTTTGCGCGTCGGGATCACCAAGCCGCGGACGATGTGCGGGCAACGGCCTGCAACATCTCCAACGCCGGCGTAAGGTCGGTATCGTTGGTGACGAGGACCACCTGGTCGACGTCGCCGCTCAGGGCGTCGTCATAGAGATGAAGCGCCAGATTCACATCCGATTGCTTCTCCTCGAGCTTCCAGACCTGGATCTTGTCGCAATCGCGTGGCCAGCGCTTCGGATCGTCGGCTGGAACAGGCCGCGCTCTATGCCGAGGGCACGAAGCCGGCCTGCGTCTCCGCCGACCCCGGTAACGATCGCTTGTCCAGCGGCTGCTCACGCATCCGGCACTGAGGCCCTCCCCGGGCCGTCGCCGGCCAGGCCGGTCAAGCGGCCCGTGAAGGTGGAAAATCTTCCGCGCCAGTCCGCGAGCGGACCCGAGAAGATCCCCCACTTTCCGCGCCACGCCACTTGACAGTCCCGCCCGCCGCCGTGGGGCGGGCTCTCGCCCTCCCCCTCTGTCCGGGGGAATGTCAGAGGCCATTCCCCCGGAAAGACCGGGGAGGCTTCGCCCGAAAGGGGCTTTCCCTTCCGGAAACGCAAACTCAGGAGACAGAAAATGACCGAACTCACAAACTTCATCCGCTTCAACGAAGACGGCACCTATCTCGATGGCGTCGTGCGCTGGCGTCTGTGCTAATCGAAACCACGTTCTTCCACAGGTGCAATCTTGCTTCTGTCAAATAAAATCACCTCGTACGAGCTTCCATATTCCGTCTTCACTCCATCCAAGCCGTGTCTCTGCGCCAAGGTAGCCCATGCGCCTAGTTCGTCAGAATGCACTTGAGTACCCTGCTCATCCATGACCGCTAATTTGAGGGGCTTTTGCGCCTCGATAACAAAGTACTTTCCAGAACTACCTGCATAGCCGCGTGCCGCGTTTACATCGTTTTCTGAGGTCATCCAAATTGCTTCACCCGTGTGCCCGCTTTGCCCCGAACCGCCCCACACCCCGTCCCTATTAGCGTGGTTGAACTTTGTTCCCGCTGGAAGTTCTTCCATCTTCTTCCTCTCCCAGCCAACTGAGGCTGCAAGTTCTTCCATCTCCTTGCTCTCCCCAGCCAACTGAGGCTGCAAGTTCTTCCATCTCCTTGCTCTCCCAACCAACTAAGGCTGCTAGATGTATGTGGTGAACGGTTTGCCCGGCTGTCGCGGGTCTTACCGGGCTCCTGACCTCGTCAACGACTGCCCTCAAAGCTCGGCGCGGTGGATTCTCGCGGCGACTCTCCCGGTGCCGCTCTCTCATTATTTGCATGCATTCGTTAGATATTTCGCCGTGATAATAGGCACATGTGTGGTATTCTCCCCACACTTCGTGCGGTTCAAGTTCTGTATCCGCGCACTCAATCTTCCCATTCTTATAAGCAAGGCATGCCCCCTTGTCCTCAGCCGAAACCTGACTACTCGGTACGAGGACGACCACGGTCGCAGCAAGGATCATCCCCTTCCAGAAAGACGGGGGATGCACTCGATGAATCGGGATGGCCGCGGTGGCGGTCTCTTTCGGTGAGGATCTCATGTAAGGATTTCCTTGTGCTAGTTTGTGAATTGTCCGCCATCGCATCCGTTTCGCGATCGTCAAGTCGAACGGAACTTGTATAGCGGCCAGAACTGACAATATCGGACACGCCTGATGCCCTCCACTCCTTCAACGCTTCACCCATACCGGGAACGTCGGAGGAGACGCCGAGCAGCGCGCCCTTGAATCGCCCTGCCGCGATCTCGTAAAGCTTCGTCTTTGCGGTCATCGGGCCCAAACTCAAAGCGCGACATTTTGACAATCAGAAGACTGAAGCAAAGATTGGCGCGTTAAAGAGCCTCCCGCGGATCGAGCTCGCCCCAAGCCTTTATCGGCCTCCCTGTCAGGGAGGGAACCGTATCCTGCCTTTGCGTTCAGGATCAGGCGGGTGGAGTCGGCTTTCGGGTCGCAGCCGACGATGAGGATCTTCTGTCCGAGGTCGACCAGGGCAGCGAGCGTAATTTTGAGGCGGTGGACTTGCCGATGCCTCCCTTTCCGTAGAATGCGATCTGACGCAGACCTGACATGTTCCTTTCCTTCCTTCTTTCCATCCATAGCGGCTACCCGCGACTTGAAGTCCGGTCGGCAGATCCCGGCGCCTCGCACCCATCGTTTCAAAACTCGTGCCAATTTGGCCGGGTGGATCGAAAAGGAAATCTTATGATTGCTTTTCAGCTATTTAACATTTGGCAAAAATATTAAATTGGCTGAATAAACTTGTGTGGCCGACCCGACAAAGGCGACAGGAGATGTCGGATGGGGACCGAGACCGATCTGTCTTGACCTCCGGAGGCCAGAAAATGGGGGCGGGTCTGAACTATTTTGATCGTGAGACCGATGGAAGACGTCCGTCTATGCCGTCTCAGCCTGTCATTGATCGGGCCACTCGGGCAGCTTGGCCAAGTCCTTTCATGGCATTCCGCTCATCGAATTTACGCGTTCGGACTCGCCCTCGGACCTAAACGGGCTTCTTAAGGACCTTGGCAGCCGCTGCCACGCGATCGCCATGGTCGCGCCCGACCATCCGAAGATCACGTCTGCAGTACAGGAGCTCAAGGCAAAAGGCATTCAGTTTTCTCGCTGCTTTCTGACTTCGCGGCCGGCGTGCGCGAAGGCTATATCGGCCTCGACAACAGCAAGGTCGGGCGGACGGCAGGTTGGATGTTTTGCAGGGCAGCTAAACGGCCTGGCAAGGTGGCGGTGCTTTTCGGCAGCCACCGTTTCCATGTCGTCAGGGCGATTCTGCGGGAGACCGGCATAAAGCTCGGCACTCCAAGCGTGCAGCCTTCCCCGATCGCGTGCGCGAACTGATTGGCGCAGATACGGTCATCATGGCGCTTGTCGAGCCGCTTCTGGCGATCGTGGCCGCGATCTTGCGCGAGTTCGTGCGACTGACAAACCAGGTCCTCAATATCGCCCACAGGGAGCAAGTCTGCCGGCGATTCATGAGCGTTCCAGGTGTGGGACCCATTACCGCGCTCGCCTATCGTGCCACGATCGATCAGCCGGACCGCTTTCGCCGATCGAGGGATGTCGGAGCGCATCTGGGTCTGGCCCGGCACGCTATCAATTTGGCGAGACGGACATTCAGGGTAAGGAAAGCCGATGCGGTGACGAGCTCGCCCGCACGGCCCTCTATGAGGCGGCTCATTCGCTGCTTGTGCTCAGCAAGAAATGGTCGAGCCTCAGGGCGTGGGGTATGAACGTGGCCAAGCGGCGCGGTATGGCTCGAGCCCGAGTTGCTGTTGCCCGCAAGCTCGCTGTCATCCTGCATCGCATGTGGAGCGACGCGACAGAATTCCGCTTCGGCAAGGTACCCGTCCCCGTATCGGCATGAAATACGGGATAACGGACCAACGAAGAAGGAGTTGATTCCGCCCGAAGGGGCGTGATCCGGATCGTTCCCGTGGGGACGATGGGCAAGGCGATCTCGTTAGCAGGCACGATCCTGGGACGAACTCTCCCAAGGTCGTTCAACAGATTGAGAGGCCTCGCTCTACTGACCCCATCATGCGGCGGCCTAACGTCGACCGCGAAGAGAAGCGAGTGACCCGCGGGGCGACATGGTCCGGAAAAATATCAGGAGGAGCTTGACCTCAAACAGCAGCGAGCCCCCCGCGTGAGGAGCTTGAGACGCCGCTCGGCTACGAACGCACTGCTCCGGCATAGTCGGCCGAGCGGATTTGCGGCCAGGTGAAGTCCGGGCACTCCTCGCACCCTCGCCCTCGCGCAACACCGCATGCTTAACAGAAACGATAGCACGCACTCTCAAGATTATGGACAGGCGACGGCCGTTCGGCAGCGGGCTTGTCGCTAGCGAGGACGAGGGTGTCGGGTCTACGACGAAATGTCGGAGGTCGGACATGGAAGGCAGCTTACCATTTGGGTCGTGGAAAGCTTTATTCCTTTGGCACGATTAGTGCAGCGGATAATCCGCAAACGTTGCACAGAACCGATACGATGTGAGGGGAGCGTCACCCAGACATGTTTGCGTTGACCGTCCACTCAGTCTTCACCCAGCCAGCCGCGCAGGCGCTGGCGTCGCCGGCCAGCCCGATAAGCTCATTGATCCAGTCGGCGGAGACAGTAGATAGAATGGGAGAGACACCAGTATGAACTGCGAATTTGATATGGTTGCTTGGGTAAGTGGCATCGCCTTGCTCTGGACGGCCACCGCTGCATCGGCGAACGAAGGCATGTGGATGCCGGGCCAGACTGCGGAAGTCGGCGCGGCCATGCGCGCGGATGGGCTCCAGATCGATCCCGCGCAGCTGAGCCGACTGGACGCTGCCCCGCTTAACGCGATCGTATCACTGGGCGGATGCTCCGCCTCCTTCGTCAGCCCGCAAGGGCTGGTCGCGACCAATCATCACTGCGTGTTCCCATCCATGCAGTACAACAGCAAGGAGAGCCAAGACTATCTAACCAACGGCTTTCTGGCGAAGAGCCTGGGTGAAGAATTACCCGCCGCGCCCGCCAGCCGCATCTATGTGATCGAGGATGTGCGGGATGTGACCGCCGAAATGCTTAGGGGCGTCTCGGACATGCTGAGCGGCTTTGCCCGCCATGAGCAGCTCGACACGAACCGCAAGGCGCTAATCGCTGCATGTGAAGAACAGCCCGATCGCCGCTGCGACGTGAGGCCCTATTATGGCGGCGCCTTCTACTACCTCCAGCAGAAGCTTGAAATTGAGGACGTGCGCCTCGTCTACGCGCCCGCGCTCGGCATCGGCAACTTCGGCGGTCAAACGGACAATTGGATGTGGCCGCGCCACACGGGCGACTTCGGCTTTTATCGCGCCTATGTCGCTCCTGATGGTTCCTCCCGGCCCTATGCGCGTGACAATGTGCCTTACCGGCCAAAGAGTTGGCTGCCCATAGCCCGTGAAGGCGTCCAAGAAGGCGATTTCGTGATGGTCGCCGGCTTTCCCGGCGCAACCCAGCGGTTCCTCACCGCGGATGAAGTCCGGTTCAACTTCGCCGACTATGAACCAATGTCCCAGCGTTTGCTCTCGGATTATGCCGCTCAGATCAACCAAGCCACGGCAGGCAATCGCGAAGCGCAGATCCGCTACGCTTCCATCCTGCAAGGCGTGGAAAACTACAAGAAGAAGCTGGCGGGCGATCTAGCCGGCGCCGACGCGATCGGCCTCGATGCGCGCAAGGCCATCGAGGAGAAAGCTTTTCGCGCCTGGGTCGCTGAGTATCCCGTGCGGCAGACGCGCTTTGACGCAGCAATCCGCGAACTGGACGGGATGGTGGGCGAGAATAGCCGGGCTTCGCTGGCGAGGCTGCGCCAGGCGTTGCTCAATCGCGCGCAACTACTGTCATCGGCACGCACTCTCTATCGCTGGACAAAGGAGCACGAGAAGGCCGATGAAGACCGTGAAAGTGGCTTTCAGGATCGTGACCGTAAAGAAATCTCGGATCAGCTGACGCAGATCGAACGCCGCTATTTGCCAGACATCGATCGAAAGCTTTTCGAGGCCGCACTCGACGAATATCGCCGGCTGGACGCAAAGGACCGCGATACTGCGTTCGAAAGCGCTTTGGACCAAATTGGCCTTGACCGACTTTATGCAGACACCAAACTCGCAGGCACGGCAACGCGGCTCGGCTGGCTTGACAAGCCCGCTGCTGCCTTCGAGGCGTCGGACGATCCTTTCATCAAGCTGGCGGTCGCGCTCTATCCCGGCGACATAGCTGCGGAGCGCGCGGCGAAGGACCGCGCCGGCCGCGCGCAGGCGGCGCGCGCGACCTATATGCAGGGTCTGCTTGCCTATCGGAAGGCGATCGGTCGGCCCGTCTATCCCGACGCGAATGGCTCGCTGCGTCTCACCTGGGGCAAGGTGTCGGGGCGAACGCGCGACGGGCAGATCTGGACGCCATTCACCACGGCTGAGGGACTTCTGGCCAAGCACACTGGCAAGGACGAGTTCGATGCGCCAGACGCCGCCGTCGCCGCGATCCGGGCCCAGGATTATGGCCCCTATGTCGCGCCGGCGCTGGGCACGTTGCCTGTCGACTTCATGTCCACCGCCGACATCACCAACGGCAACAGCGGCTCGGCCACGCTGAACGGGCGCGGCGAGTTCGTGGGTCTCGCCTTCGACGGCACGCTCGAGGGCGTGATCTCGGACTGGGCCCCCGACGCTGACCGCAATCGCAGCATCCATGTCGACAGTCGCTTCATACTCTGGACCATGGACAAGATCGACGGCGCTAGCCGGTTGCTCAAGGAGATGGGAGTGCTGCCGGCGTCGCGCTCCTGAGCGGGGTAGTCTGGCGGTAGGCGAACGCGTCGGCGTCAGCCAGCCAGAACGGCACTTCGGGCACACAGTGATCTTCGTATCCAAGAACGGCGGCATGGTCGTCGTGGATCACGACGACGGATATGCCGTTGTCGAACTGCTTGGCGATGAAGAACCGTCAGGGTCGGCGATATGGTGGGGAGATTTGAACGCGCTTGGCGGTGAGCTGCTATTACCCAATGGCCAAACACTCGATACCTATTTGCAGGGCAACTGGGGTTGGCGGGACGCGGCGATTCAGATCGCGTGCAACAAAGGCGGCGGCTGATGCCACTCGATCATTTCGTTTCACAGGTTCACCTGAAGAACTTCTACACCGACCGCGGCCGCCTGGTGGGCGTGAAGAAGGACGAGCTAAAGAAATTCTAAGCCAAGTCGGAGGGTGTGCCCGTCGGGTTGATGGAAGCACCAACAGCTATCTCACCGAGGCACGGGCGCTTGAGGAATTCCTGAAGCGCATAGAACTAACTACAACGGGGCGCTTAATGCCATCCGCCGGCTGGAAATCGACGCGGAGACCGTCTATGTCATCGCCGGTTTCATGGCCTCATGTCTGCTCGCCAACGGCCAACTGTTAGGAAGGTTGTGCTTCGCCGCGAGCTCTTCGGGCCGCTTGTCTAAAGCATGTGCGCCGTTGGAAAGCGAAAGTCCTACACCAAGCAGAAAAGCTAACCGAGGCCAGGTGTTTCATTGCCCGGTTCATGCTCTTGCTATTTCTCTGACCGTCCGGAGACGACTCAGGCGAGAGCACCAGCGATGGCCTTGACCTCGAGGAATTCCTCTAGGCCCCCACTTACCGTATTCACGACCAGTCCCGGAACGCTTGTACCCACCGAAGGGTGCAGCATAATCCCAAGCGGGATAGTTGATCTCGACGCGTCCGGCCTGGAGCCGTCCAGCGATACGACGGGCTGCGTTCAGATCGCTCGACTGGACATATGCAGCGAGCCCGTACTCGCTCGAATTCGCGATTTTGATTGCGTCCTCTTCGTCTGCGAAGGGCATGATAACGAGAACAGGTCCGAAGATTTCCTCCTTCGCAACCACCATCGACGGCGTAACGTCGGCGAATACAGTTGGGTTGATGTAGTAGCCTTCTCCCAAGCCTGTTACCGGTCCCATTCACCCGCAAACGAGGGTAGCGCCTTCATAGATCCCACGCTGGATAAGCGTCCTGATCTTCTGGCGCAGCCAAGCATCAATATCCGCGTCGGACTTGACTTCACGGCCTGGTGAAAGCTCGTCGGCACGCGACAATGATCGAATGCAGGCTGATCGACTATCTCTCTGCAAGGCGGAACGCCGCCCGCATTACATCGATGTCAGCCTGCCTCTCGAAGTAGTTGGGTTGGATTTCCGGATGGTCTGTCGAACTTACCGTGCGCGCCCGGATGTACCCGCGGCTTTCCGGGCGCGAAAGGTTGAAGTACGGCATCAAGCCGTGCTCCTTGAGAAAGCGTTCGCCCGTTGTCAGTGTACATCATGTTCGTCATGTGCACCTGAATATCGGGAGCGACCAGTTCCCCCGCATGAACGAAATCGGCGCGTGACCTTCTGCTTAATGCCAGCGACAAGATGGTCCTGCAGGTTTTCGCCAACCCCGGGAGCTCCTGTACGACCTTCGCGCCGATCCTCTGGAGGTGGCCGGGCCGAACCGACACCTGAAATCTGAAGCAACTGCGGCGAATTAACCGGCGCCAGCGGCAAGAATTACTTCGGCGGTGGCCTTCGATGGTCTGCTTCTCGCGCTTTTTCAAGAACTCGACACCGATCGCACGCTTTCCACGGATGATTATATCCGTGATCTCAGAGCTTCAGTTATAATAGTCAGATTCGGCCGATTCTCGACCGGACGAAGGAATGCGTGCGCGGAGCTGCAACGGCGACCTTGGTAGATGTTGCAATCAACCGGACCAAAGCCTTCCTGATCGCCAGCATTGAAGTCGTTGTTGTAGCGATAGCCAGCCTGCGTCCCGGCCGCTACGAATGCGAACTGTAAGGGATGCTTGATGCCATACCGCGTAGTTTTGAACGGCCCGTCATTTCCATGATAATTGTTGTTGCCGCCAAACCAGCATTCAGACTTCTTGAAAAAAGGCAGGCATGCCTCTTATGACCAACCCCTGTTTCCTAGTTGTCCACAATGGTAATAGTCGCTTTCGACAGCACGGATATAGACCAACCCATTGATTGGGCTGGAACCGCCAATGATCTTACCGCGCGGCCAATAAAGAACGCGGTCATTCATGTGCTTCTGGGGCTCTGAATGGAAATTCCAGTGTACCGGCCGAGATCCAGGTGACAGCCAGAAGCCAGCTGGATGCTAACGAGCGGATTCTCGTCGCTTCCGCCCGCTTCGACCAAGGCTACGGTTTTGGTGGAATCTGCGGACAGGCCAGCACACAACCGGCAGCTCCGCCTCCCACGATAATATAATCGAAGCTCCTCTTCCTCATTATCTCCTCCTCCGCACAGAGCTGCACACGTCACCTTCCAGAGCGTCTGCGCAGTTCGATTTCTGGTCGTTGTGTTGTTCCTGACCGGCGAGGGCAAGGAATGTTGAATTCGGGGAGCTCAGTTGCCGTTGACAGCTTGGAACGGGGCTCCCCGTTGAGTTTCTGGCGAGGAGACCGCGATGTACAGATAATCCTCCCGGGCGGGAGAGAAGATATTCATCGTAACGCCTTTGGCTGGGGCAGGGCGGCGGCGCCCGAGCGCATCTCTTCGCCAATCCCGTTGTCGAGCTCGCCGGCCGGCGGATCGCGCCGCTGATATGCTACGGGCAGCTGATGGTCTGGCCGATCCTGCAGCCGATGCTGCACGGACGCGATCGTCGCACCGGCAATGGCTGGTGGACCGCCGGCACCACCATCGTCGCCATCCAGAACGCGAGCACGATCGCCTGGGCGCGGCTCTTCGGCCTGCCGCTCGTCACAGCCTTCAACAGATGAAAATGGAGCTGCCCATAATCGACGCTGCCCTCGTCCAGCAATGCGCGGATCCCGGCCTGAACCCGGCGATCGCCGAGAGATTCATCGCCGAGGCAGGTTCGCCCGATCCACTTGCCGTCACGGTGCGATCCGGCGATCGGGTGGTACTGCTCCGCGTCCCAGCATGCCGGACGACGTCCAATCGAGCGTTCACGATGAGTTCATCGAGAAATTCGTGGAGAAAGTGCGGCACTTATCTGTTGGCGACCGTAAAGGCGGTTCGCTGAAACGCAAGTCTGGCCAGCGTTGCGGAACTTTGCCTGGATCGCGCCGTCAACCGCAGAGTCGATGTCGGCATCGTCGAAGACGATGAAAGGGGCATTGCCGCCGAGTTCGAGGCTGACCTTCTTGATCTGGTCCGAGCACTGGCGGGATTGGAGCAGAGTTCGCGGCCGACCGCATCACCTTCGGAGGAATAGATCAGGTTGACAACGCCTTCGGGGAAGTCAGTCTGATGGGCGAGAGCGAACATTGCGCCAGCGACGAGCGGTGTCTGTTTAGCGGGCTTGAGCACGATCGTGCAGCCTGCCGCCAGGCTGGCGAGATCTTGCGCGCCACCATCGAAGCCGGAAAATTCCATGGCGTGACGTGCCAACGACGCCGATGGGCTGCTTGATCACCAGCATCCGACGGTCCGTCGATCGTGCGGAGATCGTCTCGCCATAAATGCGATTGGCCTCCTCTGCATAACATTGCAGGTATGCGGCCGCATGCGAAACCTCAGACTTGGCTTCGGCAAGCGGCTTGCCCATCTCCGCCGTGGGACTGCCGGCAAGGTCGTCGGTGTGGTCGATGATCAACTGATGCCATCGCCACAGAACATCGCTGCGTTCACGTGCCATCAGAGCCGCCCATCCAGGCTGCGCGACATAGGCCTTGTCTATCGCAGCACGTGTCTCCTCCACGCCCATGTCGGGGAGTTCTGCCAGCACTTCGCCGGTCGATAGATTGAGGACCTCAAATGTCCGCCAGTCGATCGACGTTCCGGGTGCAGGCAGGCGATCGATAGGCCCAAACAGGTCGGCGGAGTTCAGGTGACGGATCATCGGCAGGCACAGGGACAATACCGGGTTCCTCCTCAACGTAGCGGGCATATGAAGCACAGAGCGGCGTGTATTGCGCGACGCCGATGGGTTGCTTATAGGGCCTCGGCCGGACAGCTGGTGGTCCAATGTACGCAACCGAAAAAGGGGAAACTCCCGGAGTTTCCAAGTCGAAGCTCGTGGTTTCGTTCGGCGAAAATTGAACAATGGAAATTGGATCCGCACCGGCACGCGGGCCCTTTGGCAGCATGCGCCACATCTGCTAGCCACGATCGGCGTAAACTATCCCCGAAGAGAGACTGGCATGAGAAGAAGCTGGCCACAATTCGCACGGGCCGCCTGAACCGGCAAAGTCTCGCCGGCCCGCCAAACCGCTCGGCGGGCCTCTAAAATCGTCAGTCCCAAATCGGACTTCGCTCTACGAGAAGGAAAGCGAAATGAGCTCCTGGACTCATCCTTTGGCCCCCAGCGGCGGTCCGACCACCATAATGGCGGGCTCGCTCGAAAGAAGCTTCTTCGCTGCCGCCTTGACCTGATCGAGCGTCACCTGATCGATGAGGCCGGCTCGGCGCTGGATGTAGTCGATGCCGAGATTGCTGGACTGCAGCCAGACGAGCGTGGCTGCAATTGAGGCGGAGGAATTTAGCTCGTTGATGGCAAAGGCGCCGATGAGATATCTCTTAGCCGCCGCCAGCTTAGTCGCCGTCGGTCCGTGCTCTGCCATCTGCTTGACGACGTCCCGGATAACGCTGAGCGTCTCGGCGGCGCGGTCTGAGCGCGTCGCCGTTGTAACCAGCAGCGCCTGGGAATGCTCTTTGTCTTCAAGAGCGGAGCCGACACCGTAGGCCATGCCGCGCTTTTCGCGCACCTGATCCCACAGGCGAGAGGTAAAGGCCGAGCCGCCGAGGATATCGTTCATCAGCACCGCGGCGTAGAACTCCGGCGCATCGCGCGTGACACCAGGGTAAGCGAGCTGCAGCGAGGTCTGCGGCAGGTCGTAGTTCACCTCGACCTGCTGGCCGAGCTTCGGCATGACATCGGTGACTGGGGCGAGCGCCTGCATCTGAGGCAGTTCGCCGAACAACTGGTCGAGCCTTTCACTCAGCGCGTTTGCATCGATGTCGCCGACCACGGCAATATGGAGCCCATCACGGGCGAAAGCCGGCTTGTGGAAGGCGCTGAGATCGGCCGGTGATATGCTGGCCAGGCCCGCCTTTGTGCCTTCTTTCGGCCTCGAATAGGGATGCGTGCCGTAGAGCGCGCTTAACCATGCGCGCTCGGCGATTGCGTTCGGTTCGTGCTCATTGCCGATGATGCCGGAAAGGATCTGAGCGCGGATCCGGTCGGTTGGCTCCTGGTCGAAGCGCGGCTTGTTGACAGCGAGCCTCAGCAGGTCGAAAGCGGCATCCTTCCGCCAGGAAAGCATTGCAATCGAGCCATAGATGCCGTCGCGTTGCGCCTCGAAGCTCATCAAGGCGCCAGCATCGTCCAGCTTTGTCTGGAAGGCATCGCTGTCGAGATCGCCAGCCCCCTCGTTGAACAGGGGGGCCATCAGATTGGCGAGCCCCTCCTTGCCTGACGGGTCCTGGGTGGTGCCGCCGTCGAAGACGAAGCTGATGGCGATGAGCGGCACCGTATGGTCTTCCACCAGCCAAGCCTTGATGCCTTTTGCAGAAGACTTAACTTCCTGGATGCTCATCGCCGCACGGGCGGCATGAAACGACTTCTCCTTGGACCATGACGTGTTCGCAGAAGCCACGCACGTACCGTGCCAAACGAGAAAGTCATTTCGTCGACGGGACTAAGCCCCTCTGCTGTGGCGCGTATCCTACATTGTCGGACATTGGGGCATAGCCGAACGCCAAGCGCCTGCGGCTTGGGACGATACCGAGATACCTTTGTATGAAGCGAACTGCGGTTCTATCGGCACAAGTGCGGAAGGGTATCAAGCGAGGACGTTGCGGAAGAGCGTCTTAGCTCCTTAGGAGCGGCGAGCGGCGTGATGATCGGCCGGTCGCTCTACGACAATCCGAACCTGCGCCCTTTGGCGCCAAATCAGTGAAGTGGGCCGTCGAGGGATCTGACAGCTGTGTTTCTCGAACTGCACGGCCATCCAGCACAACTCAACGTCGCCCGGAACCGGGGAGCCACTGGCGGCCGACTGGTCCGGTCTTTTGGCGTATCTGTAGGAATGCCAACGTACGCGCAACATTGAGTCTATGCGCAACAACTGCTTTCCGAATGGAATCGTGCCTAAGTGCGATGGAAGAACCTACGTCTTCGTCACAGGAACAAAGGGGCTTGCGCGCAAGCACAACAGATTGTCTTCCCGCATGATCCGTAGAACGCATTTGTGATTGACCTGCCACCCCTCCCGCCGCAGCAGGGCTGCGATCCGGCGGTAGCCGTAGTGCGCGCTGCCGAGAGCCATCTTCTGAATGACATCGCGCAAACCTGTCTCGGCCCGCCGAGGCGCTGAATCCAGCCAATGACGGTAGTAACTCGCGCGGCTGACGCCAGCGAGCCAGCACATTCTGTCGATGTTGAATTCGCCTTGCGACAGGCCGGTCGTCATCTTTTCGATGACTTTGAAGATCCCGTTTCGCCAGGAGCGCTGCTCCGACGATGATCTTCCTCGAAATGCCGCAAGGCTTCGCGAAAAAAATCGAGATCGAGTTGCTGCTGCCCGACTTTCTGCTCCAATTCTTTGATCCGGCGCCTGGCCTTGGTCAGAGCCTTTTCCTGAGGTGCCGGCGTGTCGACTGCGCTCTGCACCTGCGCGGCCCCGTCAACTCCTGGTATCGATCTGGCCGGCCGGGCCGCGCCGACGTGACTTCAGATTACCACGAAGCCTGAGGTGATCACGCCACTCGTAAAGTCGTTGGCGACTGATGCCAACCTCGTCGGCTAACTTGCTGACGGTTTCGCCCGCCTCCATGCGCTGGAGAAGCTCCAGCTTTTGGTCCTCATCAATAACTCTTTGCCGTCCGGCCATGCCCCAGTTTCCTCTCTTGCAGGGAAACTGTCCGCGATTTGCCTTGTCTCAGTCTGGGGGTGCACTCCAATCGCGTCCGGTTTTTGATCGGAATGCCGTCCGGTAAATCGTCGGAATACGCAACTCCCGCGCTTCCCCGCCGCAATATCGCCTTACCGGCTTCACACAACTTTACATTCGCCCGCAACAGCCGAAACATTGCGCTCGTAGTTTCGCCCAGTCGCGGCAGAGATGCCGCATTAGCGAAAGGACCAATATGACGAACCATCAGAAGCCGGCCAGCCTCTCCTGCACGCAGAAGAAGAGCTGGGGCAAGCGCATCGCCATAGGCGGCATTGCGATAGTCGCGCTTGCCAGCGTCGGCGTCTCTGGCGCACTCAGCCAGGATTATGGGCGCATGCAGCGCTTCAACATGGGCGGGGGCCACGGCGGACCGGACATGCACATGCAGGCCAACTTCCGCCACGGGCTGGCGTTCGGCGGGCGTCAGTTTGAGTGCATGCTTGACGAGATCGATGCCACACCCGAGCAGAAAGACGAGTTGGAAGCGATCATGGACAAGCTCAATCACGACATTGACTCTATCGAGCGGGGCTTCCCCACGCCGGACGATATGGTCAAGCTGTTCGGCGCGCCAACAATCGACCAAGACGAAGTGGAGAAGCTGCGCACGGAGATTGTCGCGGCGGCCAACGAGGCTTCGCGCAAGGTGACGACCGCCCTGCTCGATGCCGCCGAGGTATTGACGGCCGAGCAGCGCGCGAAGTTGATCGAACATTTCGAGGATCGCGGCCGGCACCGCCGCTGGTAAACTCTGTACCGGCACAGTTTCGAATCGGAGCAAACAAACGAGCATGGCGGACCAGGTTCTCATCGTCGATGACGACATGCGGCTATCCGCCATGCTCGCGGAATATCTGACGGACAACGGTTTTCGTGTGCGAACGGCGGATACGGCGGGCGCAGGCATTGCCGAGATCGCGCGGCTGTCGCCCGATGCCGTGGTTCTCGACGTCATGCTGCCCGACATGGACGGTTTCGAGGCGCTCAGGCGCATCCGCGCGAACTCCGACGTGCCGGTTCTGATGCTGACGGCGCGAGGCGACGAGACCGACCGCATCATCGGGCTGGAGATAGGCGCAGACGATTATCTGCCGAAGCCGTTCAATTCGCGCGAGTTGCTGGCGCGGCTGAAGGCAATCCTGCGCCGCCGCAACGGCGGCGCGAACGCCTCCCCGCGCATCCTGCGCTTCGGACGGCTGGAGATTGACCCTGCGTCGCGCTCGGCCCGCGTCGACGGGCGCGACTGCCCGATGACCAGCTACCAGTTCGATCTCTTGGTGGCGCTCGCCGAAAATGCCGGGCGCACGCTGTCGCGCGAGCAGCTCATGGACATGGTCAAGGGCGAAGCGTTCGATCGGTCGATCGACGTGCATGTCTCGCGCATCCGCGCCGCGATCGAGACCGATTCGAAACATCCTCGCCGCATCATTACGGTACGCGGCGCGGGCTATGTCTTTGCCCGTTGCCAGGACGATGACAGATAAGCCATGCGCAACAGCCTTTTCGTCAAGATCTATCTCACCGTGCTCGTCAGCCTCGCCGCAGTGGCGATTACCAGCGCGATCTTCGTACACATGGACCAGGAACGCGAAAATGCCGCGTGCGGCGCCTTCTCCGCGGCGATGCCGCCGGCGGACTCCGACCCCGCTCTGCTGCAGGACACGGTCGAGCGGCTTTCGGCGGCCTTCAATGCCGACATCTCCGTCTACAGTCCGCAACAGCGGCTGCTTGCAGCGATCGGCCGGCCGATTCTCCCGCAAGAGATCGGAACCGGGCGCAGGACGCTCCCGGGCGGGCATCACCTGCTGATCAGCCGGCAGCCGGACGGAAGCGTGATCGCGGCGCGGCTGGGAATGCCGTTCGGCCCGGTCGGCCGCACGCCTCTTGCCTATCTCGCGCTGATCGCCGCGGCGATAGGGGTTGCCGCCTTTCCAGTCGTGCGCCATCTCACACGCCGCCTTGAGGCGTTGCGCCAGGGCGTGGATCGCTGGGGCGCAGGCGCTCTCGACACGCGCGTCGACGTGCGCGGCAGCGACGAGGTGGCGGCGGTGGCGGCGAGCTTCAACCGCGCCGCCGAGCAGATCGAGCGGCTGCTTGCCGCGCATAGCTCGCTGCTTGCCAATGCGAATCACGAGTTGCGCTCGCCGCTTGCGCGGCTGCGCATGGCGATCGACCTCATCGCCAACGAACAAAGCGGCCCGATGCGCGATGAGATCGTGCGCAACCTCGCCGAACTCGATGAGCTGGTGGATGAAATCCTGTTTGCCAGCCAGCTCGACCATATCGAGAAGCTGGAGCGGGTGGAGCCGGTGGATCTGCTGGCGCTAACGGCCGAGAAAGGCGCGCGCTTCGGCATCGACGTCTCAGGCGAACCTGGCGTCGTGTCGGGCGACCCGAAGCTGCTCACGCGGCTGGTTCGCAATCTCATGCAGAACGCGCAGAGACATGGCGGCCCGCCGGTTAGCGCGCATGTGGGGATCGAAGGCGGCTCGGTGGTGCTCAAGGTGTGCGATCACGGGCCGGGCCTGCCGGAAGGAACCGGTGAGCGTGTCTTCGAGCCTTTCTTCCGGCCACAGGGCCGCAGCGAGACGTCCGGCGGCTGGGGCCTCGGCCTATCGCTTGTGAGCAAGATCGCATTGCGTCACAGCGCAACCGTGCACCACGAATCGCCATCCGGCGGCGGCGCCTGCTTTGTCGTCACGTTTCCGGCAATATTTTGATACGGCGGGCGCATATCCTTGTGAAAGCGGCCCCCCCGTCACCTTCCGCCCTTCAATCGCTTAGAGAGTGAAGTGCCACCATGTCCGAACAACCCTTGCCGACGCTGCCGATGTGACGCATCGATCACATCGAGCCCTCGCCCGAGATGTTGGCGCTACACGCTAACGGTCCGATCCACCGCGTGCGCTTCCCGTCCGGGCACGAAGGCTGGTGGGTCACGGTTGGATTTGCGCCAGTGACTTTGGTCCCCTCCCGCATTTCCGTCATCCTGAGGTGACCTATCCGGCCCTACTAACTGATGAGGAGCGTGAGCGCATCGCCGATGTTTCGCTGAGCTGTTTGCGAGCTCTGGGCCTTGGCTGGGGGCAACGAACATTGAACTCCGGTGCACGAAACGCGGTCCAGTCGTCATTGAAGTCAAACCGCGTCTTAGTGGGGCGCCCGCCCCTCAACTTGTCCAGTTGGCTTACGGTATCGATCTCGTCACCGAGCACATCAAGCTTGCATGGGCGAAGAATGGAATCTGCGCAAAAAGCATTTGCAGACTGCGGCCGCGCGCTTCCCGCTTCCTGATCAAGATGGCATCCTCGACTGGATCGGTGGCGACACTCAGGCAGCTGCTATACTCACGTGTCGCCGAGGTCAAATTGAATGTTGAACCCAAGGCACCGATCGTCAGGAAGGGCGACTTCCGAGACTGGATTGGACATGTCATTGCCACTTCACCCAGCCTTGCTGAAACCGAGAGCACCCTTCAGGGTCGTGTCCCACCGCGTGGTGTAGGTAACGGCATTGGTCGCCGTGCTCTCCGGCAAGGGCCGGACTGATCAGCGCGCCACTGCCGGCAGG
>NZ_JBVVQO010000047.1:0-51120 GCF_055811215.1 Mesorhizobium sp. WSM4819 | reverse complement strand
AGGGCATCTATGGCCGCGAGATGTTCGAGACCTGGTACAAGATGATCGCGCTGGTGCAGGGTCCGCTCGATGTCAGTGGGCTGATCACCCACCGCATCGGCGTGGACGACTTCCAGACCGGCTTCGAGGCGATGAAGAGCGGCAATTCCGGCAAGGTGGTGATGGACTGGTGAGATGTTGGCCGGGTGCCGTTCCGGAAACGTTGGAGGGGTGGGAATGATCGCTGCGTAGCAGTTTCATAGCTGCGTCGTTGATCTATCCAATGCCCCCTTAAGTGCCGCCATCCCTTCCGTGACCGCCGCTCGCTCGCTCGCGGTCAGCCTTCCCAGCAAGTCCCGCTCGAACGCTTTTGCCAACGGCACCATCTCGCGATAGGCGGCAAGGCCCGCTCCGGTCAGCGTCAGATGCTCGACACGGCGGTCTTTTTCATCAGGTTTTCGCGTCAGCCAGCGGCGTTGTTCGAGCTCGGCGACGGCGCGCGAAACCTTGGTCTTATGCATGGCCGACTGTTCGCCGAGCGCTGTTGCCGTCATCGTGCCGTGCTGGCCGAGACCGGCCAGCGTGCGCCATTCGGGCCGCGTCAGGCCGTGGCGGTCCTTGTAAACCCTGGAAAATTCGCGGCTGACAGCATCGGCAAGGCGATAGAGCCGGTAGGGCAGGAAGCTTTCGAGTTCGAGGGTGTCAGCCTCCATGGTCTGCTCCATCACGATTGATAGTTACATTTTCAATGGTTACAAACGAAACCAATTTGGTCAATCCAGGGAGGATGCAATGGCCTTTTCCTACATGCCGGGGTTCGGCAACGACTTCGAAACCGAGACTTTGCCCGGTTCGCTGCCGCAAGGGCGGAATTCGCCGCAGCGGCCGGCCTACGGCCTTTATGCCGAGCAGCTTTCGGGCTCGCCCTTCACGGCGCCGCGCGGCACCAACGAGCGTTCCTGGCTTTATCGCATCAGGCCGAGCGTCAGGCACACCGGCCGCTTCAAGGCGGCGAATTATCCGCTGTGGAAAAGCGCGCCGAATGTCGGCGATCACGAACTTGCGCTTGGCCAGTACCGCTGGAGCCCGGTGCCGATGCCGAAGGAACCGACCGACTTCATTGCCGGCATGCGCTCGATCACCACCGCCGGCGACGTGCTCGGCCAGACCGGCATGGCCGCCCATGTCTACGTTGCCAACCGCTCGATGGCCGACGACCATTTCTTCAACGCCGACGGCGAGTTGCTGGTCGTGCCGCAAGTGGGGGCGCTGCGCTTCGTCACCGAGATGGGCGTCATCGAATTGCGACCGGGCGAGATCGCCGTGCTGCCGCGCGGCCTCGTGTTCAAGGTCGAGCTGGTCGATGAAACAGCGCGCGGCTATGTCTGCGAGAACTACGGCGCCAAGCTGACGTTGCCGGATCGTGGCCCGATCGGCGCCAATTGCCTGGCCAATCCGCGCGATTTCAAGACGCCTTGCGCCTGGTTCGAGGACAAGGAGACGCCGTGCCGGCTGATCGTGAAATGGTGCGGGCAGTTTCACGTCACTGAACTCGATCATTCGCCGCTGGATGTGGTGGCGTGGCACGGCAACTACTCGCCCTACAAATATGATCTTGCAACGTTTTCGCCGGTCGGCGCGATCCTGTTCGACCATCCCGATCCGTCGATCTTCACGGTGCTGACCGCGCCGAGCGGCGAAGAGGGCACCGCCAACATCGACTTCGTCATCTTCCCGCCGCGCTGGCTGGTGGCCGAAAACACGTTTCGCCCGCCCTGGTATCACCGCAACATCATGAGCGAGTTCATGGGCCTGATCCACGGCCAGTACGACGCCAAGGAAGAGGGCTTCGTTCCCGGTGGCATCAGCCTGCACAATCTGATGCTGGCCCACGGGCCTGACGCAACAGGTTTTGAGAAAGCCTTCCACGCGGATCTGAAACCGGTCAAGCTCGACAACACCATGGCCTTCATGTTCGAGACGCGATTCCCACAGATGCTGACCCGCTACGCCGCCGAGGTTGAAACCCGGCAGGACAATTACATCGACTGCTGGGCCGATCTGAAGAAGCGCTTCAACGGCACGCCCGAGGGCGACTGGTCTTGAGCGCTGATCCAATGCGGGATCGGCTGGTGCTGCTGGGCTCGAAGGGCGGCCCGGCGCTCCGGCCGGGCGGGCCGTGGCCGAGTTCGTCGCTGCTGAAATTCGGCGGGCGTACCATCGTCGTGGATTGCGGGCTTGGCGTGACGCACGGGCTGGCCGAGACCGGCATCGGCCTGAAGTCGCTCGACTTGGTCTTCATCACGCATCTGCATTCCGACCATGTGCTGGAACTCGGTCCGCTGATCCACACCGCCTGGACGGCGGGTCTGGCGACACCGGTCACCGTGTTCGGCCCGCCCGGCACCGGCCATTACTGGCAGTGCTTTTGCCAGGCGATAGAATTCGACATCGAGATACGCATAGTCGACGAAGGCCGGCCTGATATCGCAGATTTGGTTTCGATCATCGAGTTCGGCGAAAGCCGGGTGATGGAGGAGCGCGGCCTGAAGGTTTTGGCGCTACGCGTCGACCATCCGCCGGTGAACGACTGCTTTGCGCTGCGCTTCGAGCATGCCGGACAGAGCGTGGTGTTTTCCGCCGATACGGCGTTCTTTCCGCCATTGGCGGATTTCGCCAAAGGCGCCGACATTCTCGTCCATGAAGCCATGCTGGAAGACGGCATCGAGCGGCTCGTCGCGAAAACCGGCAATGGCGCGCGGCTGAGGGAGCATCTGCTCGCCAGCCATAGTTTTGCTGAGGAGGCGGGGCGCATCGCCAGTGACGCAGGAGCCAAAAGACTGGTGCTCAACCACCTCATCCCGGCCGATGATCCCGAGATCGGCGAGGCCGATTGGATCGCCGCCGTCAGGAAAACATGGGCCGGAGACTTGACGATCGCCCGCGACGGCCTTGTTGTGGGACTGGAGCATGATCCCGAACCGAAGGACCGCGTTAGCGAAAAGTGAGAACCGGTTTTCGGAAGAGATTATAAGACCAAAATTCAAGCGGCACCAAAGCCGCATCAGGAGAGGAAACCGCATGAAGCTTGCCACATTGAAGGACGGGACGCGCGACGGAAAGCTGGTCGTCGTCTCGCGCGACCTGACGCGGTTCACCGATGCCTCGTTTCTGGTGCCGACGCTGCAGTCGGCGCTCGACGACTGGAACCGGATTGCGCCGCATCTGGCGACAATAGCGGAATCGCTGGAGAACAATGCGGTGCCGTCAGCGCGCTTTCACGAGCATGATGCCCATTCGCCGTTGCCGCGCGCCTACCAGTGGGCTGATGGCTCGGCCTATGTGAATCATGTCGAACTGGTGCGGAAAGCGCGCGGCGCCGAAATGCCGGCAAGCTTCTGGACCGATCCGCTGATCTACCAGGGTGGTTCGGACAGTTTCATCGCGCCGCGTGATCCGATCCGCACGGTCGACGAGGCTCTTGGCGTCGACATGGAAGGGGAAGTCGCTGTCGTCGTCGACGATGTGCCGATAGGCGCAAGCCTCGATGCGGCAAGAGCCGCGATCCGGTTGGTCATGCTGGTCAATGACGTCACGCTGCGCTCCCTCACGGCGCCAGAGCTTGCCAAGGGCTTCGGCTTCTTCCAATCAAAGCCGTCCTCGGCGTTTTCGCCCGTCGCGGTGACGCCGGACGAACTTGGCGAGGCCTGGGATGGCGGTAAGGTCAACCTGCCGCTGCTGGTCGATCTCAACGGCAAGCCGTTCGGCCGCGCCAACGCCGGCGTGGACATGACATTCGATTTTCCGGCGCTGATTGTGCATGCCGCGAAAACCCGGCCGCTGGCCGCCGGCACCATCATCGGTTCGGGCACGGTCTCCAACAAGCTCGACGGCGGGCCTGGCAAGCCTGTCTCGGCGGGCGGCGCCGGCTATTCCTGCATAGCCGAGTTGCGCATGATCGAGACCATCGAGGCCGGCGAACCGACAACCCCGTTCCTGGGCCTTGGCGACATTGTGCGCATCGAGATGAAGGACAGGGTCGGACATTCGATTTTTGGTGCGATCGAGCAGAAGGTCGAGAAATACGGAGAATGACAGGCGAGACTGTCTATCTTCTTTGCGGTGTCTGGGCTCTTCTCATGCTGGCGATCTTCATCCAGGCGGTCCGGCTGAGCTATCGCATCGAGGCGCGCTCGCCCGGGCTTACCAACCGCAGCGGCTTTCCGCGCAACGCGATGATTTTCCACACGGTGACCAACACGAACGTCGCGCGGGACGAGGAGACGCAAGCCATGCGCCGGCGCATGAACCGGCTGCTGCTGATCGTTCTCGCCGGATTCGCACTTCTGTGGGCGGGCGTGTCCTTGGTCCAGTCAGCGGAGTGATCTAGCTTAATCGTTCCAAACGCGGGGGGATCCAAGATGCCTTACACCGCTACTTACCTTTGGTTCGTGGGAATTTCGCGGCAACTCGATGAGTTTTTGCTCGACTATGATTTGAAGTTGAGGTAGGCGGAGGTCGAGCGGCTGAATCTGTGATCAGACCAACGCAACGTCATAGGCTGAAAAATGCCGATCCGCAGTGACCAACGTCAGGCCTTCAATTTGAGCCTGTGCGATGAGCAGACGGTCGAAAGGATCGCGGTGATGGAGCGGCAAATGCTCAAGCCTCGCCGCGTGTAGTTCATTCACACTGAGGATCGGAATGCCGTTCGATCGCAAGATTTCCACTATGTTGCCTGTGAGCGTGACTTTGCCGAGCGATTTCTTGATGGCGATCTCTGCTACCGAGACGGCGCTGACGACCACATCCTCGCCCGCAAGAAAGATGTCGCGATGGTGGTCCGAAAGGCGCGAGTCTGCGTTCAGTACCCAAAGCAGAATATGAGTATCCACCAGATATTGGTGGCTCATTTAATGTACTCGTCCCATTCGGGACCGAGTTCATCAAAATCATCCGATATCCGAATTTGGCCTTTCAGGGCTCCAAAAAGGCCCTTGCTCCCGCCAGCCCGGGCGGGAGCGCTCAAGGTTGCCACAACCTCGCCATGCCGCGTCAGATGGATCTCTTCACCGGCCTGCGCACGTTTCACCAACTCGGAGAGTTGGGCCTTCGCTTTTGCCATCGGAACATTCATGGTCAGACCTCTTATGACCAGAATTTAGGTCATAATTGATCGAACCGCAAGGAATTTGAAGGCGTCGCCTACTCCGCCGCCTGCACCTTCAGCACCCCGCGCTTGATCTGGTCCTGCTCGATCGATTCGAACAGCGCGCGGAAATTGCCCTCGCCAAAACCCTCGTCGCCCTTCCTCTGGATGAATTCGAAGAAGATCGGCCCGATTACGGTTTTCGAGAAGATCTGCAGCAGGATCTTGGTCGCGCCGCCGTCAACCACGCCTTCGCCGTCGATCAGGATGCCGTGCTTTTTCATCCTCTCGATCGGCTCGTCATGGCCGTGCACGCGGGTATGAGACATCTCGTAATAGGTTTCCGGCGGGCCGGGCATGAACTTCAGCCCGTTGGCTGCCAGCCTGTCGGTGGCGCCGTAGATCTCGTCCGTGCCGACGGCGATGTGCTGGATGCCTTCGCCATTGTACTTCTTCAGATATTCGGCGATCTGGCTGGTCTCGTCCTTGGACTCGTTGAGCGGGATGCGGATCTTGCCGCAGGGCGAGGTGATGGCGCGGCTGACCAAGCCGGTGATCTTGCCGTCGATGTCGAAGAAATGGATCTGCTTGAAGCCGAACAGGTCACGATAGAAATCCCACCATTTGTCCATATTGCCGCGATAGACATTGTGGGTGAGGTGGTCGAGATAATAGAAGCCGACGCCTTCCGGCTTCGGGTCGCGCTCGCCCAGCCAGTCGAATTCGGCTTCGTAGGCCGAGCCTTTGTCGCCGTAGACCTCGATGAAATAAAGCAGCGAGCCGCCAATGCCTGATATCGCCGGCACATCGAGCGCCTTGTCGACGCCTTCATAGGGTGTGGCGCCCTTGGCGACAGCATGGTCGAACGCGTGCTTGGCATCGACCACCCGCCAGGCCATCGAGGAAGCGCAGGGGCCGTGCTTGTCGACGAATTTCATCGCATGCGAGCCGAGTTCGGCATTGACGACATAGTTGATGTCGCCCTGCCGCCAGACGGTGATGTTCTTGGTGCGGTGCTTGGCTACCGGTAGATAGCCCATGCGGGTAAAAAGGTCGGCGAGCTTTTCCGGTTCGGGATGCGCGAACTCGACGAATTCGAAGCCGTCGGTGCCGGCGGGATTGGCCTTGCTGATCGTTGCGGGCGGTGCATCGTGCGGGAAGGGACCCATGGTGTTGTCCTCCTAAAGCTGCTTGGCCGCAAAGGGCCATTTTGACGCTACTATAGCGCGGAGCAGGCGCATGGTGCTTGCATTCAAACGCTTTAAACGAATAGATCATGCGGGAATTGTGCATGGTGGATGAAAAAATCATGGATGAGGCGCGCATTGACCAGTTTGACCGCAAGATAATGGCTCTCTTGCAGGGCGACGCACGGCTGACCAACAACGATTTGTCGGAACGGGTGAACCTGTCGGCGTCGCAATGTTCGCGGCGCCGCCAGAGGCTGGAGGAGGACGGCTATATCAGGGGCTATCGCGCGGTGCTCGACCGCGACAAGCTCGGCTTCTCACTGGTCAACGTCATCTCGGTGACGCTCGCCACCCACAACCGCGACAATGCGCGGCGCTTCGGCGAGTTGGTGGCGCGGTTGCCGCAGGTGCAGGAGGCGCACGCGCTGACCGGCGAGATGGATTACATCCTGAAAGTGGTGACGCCCGATCTGAAATCGCTGTCGGAATTCGTCAACGGCGTGCTCCTGCCGCACGAATCCGTGCAGCATGTGAAGACGGCGATCGTGCTGGAAACGCTGAAGGAAACCGGCGCGCTGCCGATTTAGCCCTTCGACTGTTGGATCAGCCCAAAAAGATTGGTGCAGCGTGCGCCGGAACGGCAATAGGCGAAGACCGGGCCTTCGAGCTCATCGAGCGCCTCAGCCTGGTCCTCGACATTTTGGGCCGTGATCTGGCCGCTGATGACCGGGATGTAGCGAAAGGTAAGCCCGGCGGCTTCGACTGCCGCTTTGACGGTGTCCGCCGAAGGCTGGCCGGGCTGCTCGTCATCAGGCCGATTGCAGATGACGCTCTTGAAGCCGGCGGCCTGGATGGCGGCGACTTCTTCGGGCTGGATCTGGCCGGAGACCGAATAGTCCTCGGTGATCTGACGATATTCCATGTTTCCTCGCAAAACTGGTTTGGCCGCAGTCTTAAGACTCCCCGACGAGATCGGCAATCCGCGCAGAATGCAATCCCACTGCGCAGATAGTTATTTTCGACGGAGAATCCAACCGAGCCGACGCGGCCCGGCTGGCCAGGAAGGCATCAGCTTCCGAGGATCGCGCCTTTGATCTGGGCGATGTTGTTGTGCATCAGGTCGATATAGGTCGAGGCCGGGCCGTCGAGCTGCGACAGCGCATCCGAATAAAGCGTGCCGCCAACCTTGGTGCCGGTCTCGCTGGCGATCTGCTCGATCAGCCGCGCGTTGCTGATGTTCTCGATGAAGACCGCCGCCGCCTTGTCCTGCTTCACCTGGCTGACCAGCTTGGCGACGTCGGCAGCGGACGGCTCCGACTCGGTCGAGACCCCTTCGGGCGCCAGGAAGGTGAGGCCATAGGCCTTCTCGAAATAGCCGAAGGCGTCATGCGAGGTGATGACGACGCGTTTCTCCTTCGGGATCGACTGGATCGCCGTCTGCACTTCGCCCTCAAGCGCGTCGAGTTTCTTGGTATAGGCGGCGGCATTGGCCTTGTAGCTGTCGCAACCCCCAGCGTCGGCGGTGCAGAAGGCGTCGGCGATGTTCTTCACATAGATCTTGGCATTGGCGACCGATTGGAAGGCATGCGGATCGGTATCTTCGCCTTCAGCGGCATCGGCATCGGCGAATTCGGGTTTGAAGTTGATCGGCGTGACGCCCATGGTCAAAACGGCGATCGTCGCCTTGGTGGCGCTGGCGTCGACCAGGCGCTGCAAGAAGCCTTCGAAATGCAGGCCGTTGACCAGCACCACATCCGCACCCGCCATCGCCACCGCGTCAGCCGGGCTCGGCTCGTAGACATGGGCATCGCCATCCGGCCCGACGATGGTGGTCAGATTGATCCGGTCGCCGCCGACATTTTTGGCGAAATCGGCAATGATCGTGAAGCTGGCGACCACTTTCAACGGCTCCGCGAGGGCCGACGACGCGCCAAAGGCTGACAATGTCATAACGCCCACTGCCAGGGCGGCGCGGATCGATTTCAGCATGGACAGCACTCCTTTGGGATCAGGCGGTTCTGTGGCGGTGATGGATAATGCGGGCGCGCAGGATGCCGCGCGTGCCGAACAGGATCGAGGCAAAATAGACGACGCCGGTCGACAGGATGATGGCCGGACCGGAAGGCAGCGACACGTGGTAGGACAAAAGCAGCCCGGCGACGCAAGAGGCAAAGCCGATCAGCACCGCCAGCACGCACATCGGCTCGACGCGCATGGTCCAGAAGCGGGCGGCAGCCGCAGGCAGCATCATCAGCCCGACCGATAGCAGCGTGCCGAGCGCCTGGAAGCCGCCGACCAGGTTGAGCACGACGAGGCCGAGGAAGATGAAATGCACCGGGCTGCCCAGCCGGCTGACCGAACGCAGGAACAGCGGGTCGAGACATTCGGCGACGAGCGCCCGCCAGAAGATGGCGAGGCTGACCAGCGTGACCAGCACGATGCCGCCGATCAGCGTCAGCGCTTCATTGTTGAGCGCAAGCACGGTGCCGAACAGCACGTGCATGAGATCGACGCTGGAGCCGCGGATCGACACCATCAGCACGCCGATCGCCAGCGAAATCAGGTAGAAGGCCGCCATCGAAGCGTCCTCGCGCTGGATGGTGAAGCGCGAGACGGCGCCGGCGCCGAGCGCGACGATGATGCCGGCAATCAGCCCGCCGATGGTCATCGGCAGGATTTCCAGCCCATAAAACAGGAACCCGGCGGCAGCACCCGGCAGGATGGCGTGGGCCATGGCGTCGCCGGAAAGGCTCATGCGCCGCAGCATCAGGAACACGCCGACCGGGCAGGCGCCGAGCGACAGCATCAGCGAGCCGGCAAGCGCCCGCTGCATGAAGGCGAATTCGGCGAACGGAGCGATGAAAAGACCGTAGAGCGTGTCCATCATGCGGCCCGCGGCCCGGAGCCGTGATGATGGTCGTGCGCATGGTTGTGCCCAGGGTCGTGCCCGTGATCACCGTGCTTGTCGGGCTCGCACCAGGGCGCGTTCTCCTCCCAGGCTTCGTGGAAGCGGCGCGCGCGCAACAGGTTTTCCGGCCGCAGCGTTTCCCTGGTTTCGCCCCAGGCGATTGGCTGGCGCGCCAGCAGCAGCGTCTCGGGGAAATTCTGGCGCACCAGTTCCAGATCGTGGACGACAACCAGGATCGTACGTTCCTCGCCATGCCAGCACTTGATCAGTGCGATCAGGTCGCCGACGGTCTTGGTATCGACGGCGTTGAACGGTTCGTCGAGCAGAATGAGATCGGCGTCCTGCAGCAGCACGCGGGCGAACAGCGTGCGCTGCAGCTGGCCGCCCGACAGCGTGTCGATCGGGCGTTTCTCGAAGCCGCCGAGGCCGACGGCCATCAGCGCCTGGCTGACCGAATCGCGATCTTCCCTGGTGTAGCGGCCGAGCAGCCCGCGCCGTGGCCACAGGCCGAGCGAAACCAGATCAACGACCCGGGCGGGAAAGGAGCGGTCGAGTTCCGACTGTTGCGGCAGATAAGCTGCGCGCACGCCGGGCGCCCGGACAACCGTGCCGGCCATCGGTTTCAACACGCCGACGATACCCTTCATCAGGGTCGACTTGCCCGAGCCATTGGCGCCGACGACGGCAGTCAGCGACCCGCGGCGGATCGTGCCATCGAGATGATGGATCGCCGGATGGCTGTTGTAGCCCAGCGTCAGGTCGCGGAATGTCAGGCAGGTTTTGGTCATGTGACGATCCGTGGGACACGACTAATACGGCAGCGGCGGTGGATATGTGATGTTATTACATTAGTCAACAAGTTAATCCGGCGGAATTGCGGCGACCGGAGCAATTTGCGTGTGCCTATTTTCGCCCCACGCCTGCTGGCTCAAGAGGATTCGCTCATGCAACCTTGCCCCCAGCGAACCGCGACTCTAAAGAGGCGCGACCCACAAAGGAAGGAAACGTCCAATGAGCATTCGTCGCATCGATGTTGGCCCACGCATGAGCCAGATCGTCATCCACGGCAACACCGTCTATCTGGCTGGTCAGGTCGGCGAACCGGGCGGAAACGTCGGCACCCAGACCAGGGACATCCTGGCGGCCATCGACGAATTGCTGGCCAAGGCCGGCACCGACAAGACCAAGATCCTGCAGGCGATCATCTGGCTGGCCGACATGAGCACCTTTGCCGAGATGAACACGGAATGGGACAAGTGGGTGCCACAGGGCCATACCCCGGCCCGCGCCACCGGCGAGGCCAAGCTTGCCGGGCCGGAATATCTGGTCGAGATTATTATTACTGCAGCGATTTGAGATGCGGCTCTTAACCCTCCCCCTTGAGGGGAGGGTCGCGGAGCAAATGCCGCATGGCGGCATTTAGTGACGCGGGGTGGGGTGGTGCAACTTCGCCGACCCCACCCCGTCTCGCAATCTCCGCTGCGCTCCGACTGCTCGCCGACCCTCCCCTCGAGGGGCCCTCGAGGGGGAGGGTTACCCCTGCGACGGCGTGAACCGCGCGACCAGCGTGTGGCTGTCGGCCGCATAGGTGAAACGGACATGGGTGACCGGGTGCTCGGCGCTCCATGTCCGTCGCTCGACCACCAGGCAGGGGGCGCCGGACTCGATTTCGAGTGCGGTCGCAATGTGTCTGTCGGCGGCGACGGCGCGGATGCGGTGCTCGGCGGCACTCCATGGCACGCGGGCGATCAGCCACGGCCCAGGCGCGACGGCAAAAAATTCCTCGTTGGCAGCCTCGGCCACAGCGGCCAGGTTGATCAGCCGCTGTTCGTGGGCGAACGGCCGCTTGCCAGCGAAATGCCTGCATTCCAGCGCCAGCACCGGCCCGTTGGAGTCGAGTTCCAGCAAGGCGCGATCCTCGGCGCTGCTGCGCCTTTTATGTCGCGCCACACGCTCGTAGCCATAGGACAGGCCGAGCGCCTCGACCTCGATCCTGATGTCATGGATTTCCAACACCGCGGCTTGCGACTTCGGCCGCCGGACAAAGCTGCCAGAGCGGCGGCGGCGCTCTATCAGCCCCGCCTTGGCAAGCTGCGACAGCGCCTTGTTCACCGTCATGCGCGAACATTTGTACTCGGCCGTCAGTTCGTGCTCGAACGGGATGCGGTAGCCGGGCGCCCAGGCGCCGGACAGGATTCGTTCGCTGATGTCGGACAGGATGCGTTGATGCAGCGAGAGGGGCTCGCCGCCGTCCGCATCCCCGACGTCCGCCTCCATTGTCTGGATCATGCTCATGGCGAAAGCGCCGTCATCACCTTGCGAAAACGCTCGGCAATAGAATCGCGCCTTGCATGCCTGCCACTGCTAACGAGTTTCTTGCCATGCACCCAGACACAATCGACCTTGGAACCGTTGGCGAAGATCCAGGTGTCGAGCACTGCATCGCCCGTCTTGCCGGCAAGCGACGGGTGCTTGCCATCGAGCGAGATGAAATCGGCTGGGGCGCCAGCGGCGATCCGCGAGGGACTTGCGCCGAGCGCTGCGCTGCCGCCGTCGAGCGCGGCATCGAACAGTGCGCGCCCGGTCGAACCGCCGGCGACCGCCAGCAGGTTGCGGGCACGGTGGGCGAGGCGCTGCGAATATTCGAGCTGCCGCAATTCGTCCGGCAGGCCGATCAGCACGTTGGAGTCGGAGCCGACGCCGAAGCGGCCGCCATGCTGTTTGAACAAAGGTGCTGCAAAGGTGCCGTCGCCGAGATTGGCCTCGGTGATCGGGCAGAGGCCGGCGATTGCTCCGCTTTTCGCCATGGCCGCCGTCTCGGTCTCGGTCATGTGGGTGGCGTGGATCAGGCACCAGCGACTGTCGACCCTGGCATTGGCGAGCAGCCATTCGACCGGTCGCGCCCTGGACCAGGCAAGGCAGTCCTCGACCTCCTTCACTTGCTCGGCAATGTGGATGTGGATCGGTCCGCCGGGTGCCATTGTCGCGATGTATTCCAACTGCTCCGGTGTCACGGCGCGCAGACTGTGCGGGGCGATGCCAACGACCGCGTGATTCAAGGTGCGAACGGTTTCGTGACATTTCTCAACAAGCCGCGAGAACCGATTCATATCGTTGATGAATCGCCGCTGGCCTCCGTTCGGCGCTGCGCCGCCGAAAGAGGAATGTGCATAGAAGACCGGCAGCAGCGTCAGCCCGATGCCGGTGTCGGCAGCCGCGGCGGTGATGCGGTCGGCCATTTCGGCGACGTTGGCGTAGGGCTGGCCGTCGCGGTCGTGATGCAGATAGTGAAACTCGCCGACGCGTGAGAACCCAGCCTCCAGCATCTCGACATAGAGCTGCGCGGCGACCGCCTCGACCTGATCCGGCGTCATCGACAGCGCGAAGCAATACATCACCTCGCGCCAGCTCCAGAAGCTGTCGGCTGAAGGGCCGCGCAGCTCGGCTAGACCGGCCATGCCGCGCTGGAAGGCGTGGCTGTGCAGGTTCGGCATGCCTGGCAGCAGAATGGCATGGCGTTCGTCGCCGGGCTGGGATGCGGTGTTCGGCTCGACCGTGGCGATGTGGCCATCACTGACGACGATCCGGGCATTGGAATGCCAGCCGTCGGGCAGAAGCGCCTGTTCCGCAAAGATCGCAGTCACGTTTTTCTCTCCGATTCCCAGTGTCCCGTGCAATGATACCACTTGCAGTGCGTTTCAATATGTATATACATAACCGCGGCTGATTGAAACGGAAAAGATGATGGCTGGAGAGAGCAAAAGCCGGGCAGGGGAGATCCGCCTCTGGCGCAATGCGCGACTGGCGACCATGGCCGACAGCGCCGCCGGACTGGGTATCGTAGAAGACGGCGCGATCGCCGCGCGCGATGGCCTGATCGTCTATGCCGGCCCGGAAGCCGACCTGCCGGCAGCGTTCAGCCAGAACGCCAAGAATGTCGATTGCGAAGGCCGCTGGATCACACCCGGCCTGATCGACTGCCATACTCATCTGGTCCACGCCGGCAATCGCGCCAACGAATTCGAGATGCGGCTGGCCGGCGCCACCTATGAAGAGGTCACCAGGGCCGGCGGCGGCATCGTCTCGTCGGTCAAGGCGCTGCGCGCTGCCAGCCAGCAGGAATTGGTTGCGCAGTCACTGCCGCGCCTCGACGCGCTCATCGCTGAAGGCCTCACCACCATCGAGGTCAAGTCGGGCTACGGGCTCGATCTCGAAAACGAGAAGAAATCGCTGCGCGCCGCGCGGCTCTTGGGCGAAAACCGTCCAGTAACGGTAACAACGAGCTTCCTCGGCGCGCATGCCCTGCCGCCTGAAGCGAAAGCCGACAAGGACGCTTTTATCGATCTGGTCGCAAACGAAATTTTGCCGGCCATCACTGCCGAGGACCTGGCCGACGCGGTCGATGGTTTTTGCGAAGGCATCGCCTTTTCGCCCGAGCAGATTTCTCGCGTGTTCGACGCGGCGAAAGCAGCAGGCCTGCCGGTAAAACTCCACGCCGACCAATTGTCCAACCTGCACGGCGCAGAACTTGCGGCGCGCTATGGCGCCCTGTCGGCCGACCATCTCGAATACACTGACGAGGCGGGTGCGGCGGCGATGGCGAGGGCCGGGACCGTGGCGACGATCCTGCCCGGCGCCTACTATTTCATCCGTGAGATCAAGAAGCCGCCGATCGGCCTGTTTCGCCAGTACGGCGTCACAATGGCGGTCGCCACCGACTGCAATCCCGGCACCTCGCCGCTGACCTCGCTGCTGCTGACCATGAACATGGCGGCGACTTTGTTTGGTCTGACTGTTGACGAATGCCTTGCCGGTGTCACCCGCGAGGCCGCCCGCGCGCTCGGACTGCTCGGACGAACCGGCACGCTGGAGGCTGGGAAATCGGCCGACCTGGCGATCTGGGACATCGAGCGCCCGGCCGAGCTCGTCTACCGCATGGGCTTCAACCCGCTTCATGCCCGCATCTGGAGGGGACAATGAGTGAACTCAAACTCAAGCCGGGCAACACGACGCTGGCCGACTGGCGCGAAATCTATCGTGGCGCGATGCCGAAGCTGGACGCGGCCTGCTGGCCAAAGATCAAGGCCAGCGCCGAGGCCGTTGCACGCATCGTCGCCAAGGGTGAGCCGGTCTATGGCATCAACACCGGTTTCGGCAAATTGGCCAGCGTCCGTATCCCCGCCGCCGATCTCGAGACGCTGCAACGCAACATCGTGCTGTCGCATGCCGCCGGCGTCGGCGAACCGATGCCGGTCGCTGTTTGCCGGCTGATGATGGCACTGAAGCTGGCCAGCTTGGCGCAGGGCGCCTCCGGCGTGCGGCCGCAGACCATTGAGCTGCTCGAAGCGATGCTCGCCAACGACGTCATTCCGGTGGTGCCGGCGCAAGGCTCGGTCGGCGCATCCGGCGACCTTGCGCCACTGTCGCACATGACGGCCGTGATGATCGGCGTCGGCGAATGTTTTACCCCGCATGGCCGGTTCCCGGCCAAGGTCGCCTTTGTCTCGCACGGGCTGGAGCCGGTCACTCTTGGCGCCAAGGAAGGGTTGGCGCTGCTCAACGGCACACAGTTTTCGACCGCCTATGCGTTGGCCGCCTTGTTCGACGCCGAAGTGCTCTACCAGTCGGCGCTGGTCGCCGGTGCGCTCTCGACCGATGCCGCCAAGGGTTCCGACGCTCCCTTCGATCCGCGCATCCACCTGCTCAGGAGGCATCCTGGCCAGATCGAGACGGCAGAGGCGCTGCGCAACCTGATGGCCGGCAGTGCCATCCGTGAATCGCACCGGGTCGGAGACGAACGCGTGCAGGACCCGTACTGCTTGCGCTGCCAGCCGCAGGTGATGGGTGCAGCGCTCAGCGTGCTGCGCCAGGCCGCCGGCACGCTGGGCACCGAGGCCAACGGCGTCACCGACAATCCGCTGATCTTCGCCGAGGACGACACAGCACTTTCCGGTGGCAATTTCCACGCCGAGCCAGTCGCCTTCGCCGCCGACATGATCGCGCTCGCCGTCTGCGAGATCGGCTCGCTGTCGGAACGGCGCATCGCGATGCTGGTCGATCCGGCGCTGTCGGGCATGCCGGCCTTCCTGACCCCGAAGCCAGGCTTGAATTCCGGCTTCATGATCCCGCAAGTGACGGCGGCGGCACTCGTCTCGGAAAACAAGCAAAAGGCCTATCCGGCCAGTGTCGATTCGATCCCGACCTCGGCCAATCAGGAAGACCACGTCTCGATGGCGGCACATGGCGCGCGCCGGCTGATCGGCATGATCGAGAATGCGACGGCCGTCATCGGAATCGAATTGCTAGCCGCCACGCAAGGCTGCGATTTCCATGCGCCGCTGGCATCGAGTGCGCCGCTCGAAGCGGTGCGCAGACTGGTCAGGGCCGAAGTGCCGCATCTCGACAATGACCGGCATTTCCATCCCGACATGGAAAAGGTCATCGCCATGGTGCGAGATGGGCGAATGATCGAGGCGGTGGATGGCGTGGCGCTGCCCCCGGTGACGGGAGTGCTGTAATGGATTGTTTCGCCTATGGAGCCGGTATGAACACGCTGGCAGGACAGAGGGGGGCGCCGTAGAGCGCCGTCGCCGGAGGATTTCTCATGACTTTACCCTCCTGGCTCACCGTAACGCCCGGCACCGCCCCGCTGCTGGTCTCGATCCCGCACACCGGCATCGATCTCACCGGCCTCGAGAACCGGCTGGTGTCGCCTTGGCTCGGCCGCCGCGACGCCGACTGGTGGATCGACAAGCTGTATGAGTTTGCCGAAGACCTCGGCGCGACGGTGGTGCATACCGCGATCTCGCGCACCGTCATCGACGTCAATCGCGACCCCTCCGGCGTCTCACTCTATCCCGGCCAGGCAACCACCGGCCTGTGCCCGACCGAGACCTTCGATGGCGATCCGCTCTATCGCGAGGGTGAGGAGCCTGGACCGTCAGAGGTCGATGAGCGCCGCGAAAAGTACTTTGTGCCTTACCATGCCGCCATGCAGGCCGAGATCGGCAGGCTGCGCGCCCTGCACCAGAAGATCGTGGTCTATGACTGCCACTCGATCCGCTCGGTGCTGCCGCGGCTGTTCGAGGGCACGTTGCCGGTGTTCAACCTTGGCACCAATGACGGCAAAAGCGCCGATCCGGGCTTGCAGGCAATGGTCGGCCAGATCCTCGCCGAGACCGGCGAGAGTTTTGTCGTCAACGGCCGCTTCAAAGGCGGCTGGATCACGCGCCAATTCGGCCAGCCGCAAAACGGCGTTCATGCGTTGCAGATGGAACTGTCCAACCGCGGCTATATGCGCGAGCCCGAGGGCAAAGGTACGCCCGACAATTGGCCGGTGCCTCACGACCCGGCATTCGCCGCGCCGATCCGCGCCACGCTGAAGCGGATCCTGGAAAGCGCGATTGCCTGGGCCGGGCGCTGACGCATCGCCGCGCAGCTCATTCGAAAGGAAAAGTGACGCCATGACCGATCCTCGCCACAACATCCGCGAAGTCCGCAGCCCGCGCGGCAGCGAGCTCAATGCCCGCACATGGCTGACTGAAGCGCCGTTGCGCATGCTGATGAACAATCTCGATCCCGACGTCGCCGAAAACCCCAACGAACTGGTCGTCTATGGCGGCATCGGCCGAGCGGCCCGCACCTGGAACGACTTTTATCGCATCGTCGCCTCTCTGAAGACGCTTGGAGACGACGAGACGCTGCTGGTGCAGTCGGGCAAGCCGGTCGGCGTGTTTCGTACCCACACCGATGCGCCGCGCGTGCTGATCGCCAATTCCAACCTCGTGCCGCACTGGGCGACATGGGAGAAATTCAACGAGCTCGATAAGAAGGGCCTGATGATGTACGGCCAGATGACGGCCGGCTCGTGGATCTACATCGGCACCCAAGGCATCGTGCAGGGCACCTACGAGACCTTTGTCGAGGCTGGCCGCCAGCATTACGACGGCAACCTCAGGGGCAAATGGATCCTGACCGGCGGCCTCGGCGGCATGGGCGGCGCCCAGCCGCTGGCCGCGGTCATGGCCGGCGCCTGCTGCCTGGCGGTCGAATGCGATCCCGACCGCATCGATTTCCGGCTGCGCACTCGCTATGTCGACGAACGCGCCGACACGCTCGACGAGGCGCTGGAAAAGATCGAGCGCTGGACCAGGGCCGGCGAGGCGAAATCGGTCGGCCTGGTCGGCAACACCGCAGACATCGTGCCGGAACTGGTGCGGCGTGGCGTGCGCCCCGACCTGGTCACCGACCAGACGTCGGCGCATGATCCGCTCAACGGCTATCTGCCCAAGGGCTGGTCGCTCGCCGAATGGCGCGAGAAGCGCACCAGCGACCCGAAGGCGGTCGAAAAGGCGGCGCGCGCGTCGATGCGCGTACATGTCGAGGCGATGGTGGCGTTCTGGAATGCCGGCGTGCCGACGCTCGACTATGGCAATAACATCCGCCAGGTGGCGAAGGAGGAAGGGCTCGATAATGCCTTTGCCTTCCCGGGTTTCGTGCCGGCCTATATCCGGCCACTGTTTTGTCGCGGCATCGGTCCGTTTCGCTGGGCAGCCCTCTCCGGCGATGCCGAGGACATCTACAAGACCGACGCCAAGGTGCGCGAGCTGACGCCCGGCAACACCCACCTGCACAACTGGCTCGACATGGCGCGTGAGCGCATCGCCTTCCAGGGTCTGCCGGCGCGCATCTGCTGGGTTGGTCTCGGCGACCGCCACCGGCTCGGCCTCGCCTTCAACGAGATGGTGGCGAAAGGCGAGCTCAAGGCGCCGGTGGTCATCGGCCGCGATCATCTCGATTCAGGCTCGGTCGCCTCGCCCAACCGCGAGACGGAATCGATGAAGGACGGCTCCGACGCCGTGTCCGACTGGCCGCTGCTCAATGCGCTGCTCAACACCGCGTCCGGCGCAACCTGGGTATCGCTGCATCATGGCGGCGGCGTCGGCATGGGGTTTTCGCAACATGCCGGCATGGTCATCGTCGCCGACGGCACACGCGAAGCGGCCAAACGCCTGGAGCGGGTGCTATGGAACGACCCCGCAACCGGCGTCATGCGCCACGCCGATGCCGGCTATGATCTCGCCATCGACTGCGCCAGGGAGCACCAGCTCAACCTGCCAGGCATCCTCGGCTGAACCGCGTCTTGCGCATCCTGCGGGCAGCCGAATACCGGTCCATGCCGTGGAAGAACGGCGGCGGGGTGACGACTGAAATCGCCGTCTCGCCCGCAGGTGCTGCGCTCGACGATTTCGACTGGCGCGTCTCCATGGCGCGCGTCGAAAGCGGCGGGCCATTCTCCGAGTTTGCCGGAGTGGACCGAAGCTTGGCCGTGCTGGAAGGCGAGGGGATCATCCTTGAGATCGCCGGCCGCCCGGCGGCTACGCTGACCAAAACGTCCGCCCCGCTTTCCTTTGCGGCCGATGTGCCGACGCAAGCGGCGCTGATCGCCGGTCCGATCACCGATCTCAACGTCATGATGCGGCGTGGACGGATGACTCATGCCGTCGATCGCCTGGTCATTTCAGCTCCGACGGACATCCAGTCAGCCGCCGATGCGACCCTCATCCTGTGTGTTGACGGCGAGGTCACGGTGGCCGGCGCGGCGCTTGTCCGCATCGGACCGCGCGACGCGCTGTTGCTCGGGCCGGACGACGCTCTGTCACAGCGCGTCGAGCCTGCGCGACCAGCGACGCTGTTCGTGATCCGCATCGATCGCGTTGCGGCAAACGATTAACGCCTGTTTCGAAACATGATCACAACACCGGCGAAATATGCCGTAAGCTCAAGCCCAGATCACGAAAAAGCCTGAATCCTTCCGTCGATCAACTCCCGGCGGGAGGGAGGTGGTTCGTCTGCAGGTCTGGTGCGAAAATAAAACTTTCGGCCCTTGTTTCGATGCAACCAATCCATTTCAATCGGTTCTAGGGACATTGCCGTGGCGGTGACGCCGCTAACGCGTCCCCCATGCGGAATTTTCAATGAATATACAGACAGACCCCACCCAATTGGAAAAGACGAGCGCGAGCTTTCCGGCCATCACGGAAGAGCCGATACGCTCCAATTTCCTGCCGGAAGAGCGCCTGCGCACGCTGGGTACAAGCCTCGCCAAGGGTGACGTCAAGGATCTGTTCGGCCTGGAGCCGTTCGATTTCCAGCCACGCGTCCGCGACAGCGCCAGCAAGATCCTCGAAGTCTACCGTTCGACCAATGCCGCGCAGGCGAGAGGCGAGACGATCACGCCGGCGGCGCAATGGCTGCTCGACAACAATTATCTGGTCGAGGAAACCATCTTCCAGGTCAAGCGTGACCTGCCACGCCGCTTCTATCGTCAGTTGCCGACCCTGAAACTGTCCGACGGCGCCAGCGTGCCGCGCGCCCTTGCGCTGGCCTGGACCTATGTCGCCCATTCGGACAGTTCGGTCTCGGCGACCATGTTCAAGGCGATCGTCGAAGGCTTTCAGGCCGTCGAGCCGCTGAAGATCGGCGAGCTCTGGGCGCTGCCATCGCTGCTGCGCTTCGTTCTGATCGAAAATCTTCGCCGGATCGCGGTTCGGGTCAGTCGTACCCGGCAGATGCGCCAGATTGCCAACGAGGTCGCAGACCGCGTGCTGGCACTCGATGAAACCGCCGACCGTCAGGCGATCCTTTCGAACTACGTCGCCCATGCACAAGACACCACCTTTGCCACTCAATTGCTCTACCGTCTGCGCGACGGGTCGCAAAATGCCGGCAGGGCGCTGGAATGGCTGGAGGGCGAGCTTGAAAGGTCCGGCTCCGATGCCGAGGAAATCATCATCAGCGAACATCGCACGTTGTCCAGCGGCAACGTGACCACCGGCAACATCATCCGCGGCCTCAGGCTCATCAACGATATCGACTGGACGGTTTGGTTCGAAGATGTCAGCCGCATCGATACCTTGCTGCGCGAGCGCACCGATTTCGCCGCACTCGATTTCTTCTCGCGCGACCAGTACCGGACCGCGATCGAGGAAATGGCGCGCCGCTCCGATCGTTCCGAATTCCGCGTTGCTGAAAAAGCGATCGAACTCGCCGGCCATGCCGCTGTCGCCGATACCACCGTCACCGGTCCGACCGCTCACGCCGACGTCGGGTTCTTTCTGGTCGGCCCGCGCCGGCTGGAACTGGAAAAGGCGATCGGCTATCGGCCGACGGTCAGCGTCACGATCAAACGGGCGTTCCGCAAGACCGGATGGCTGGGCATTGTCGTGCCGGTGTTCGCGCTGACGGTGCTGCTTCTTGTCCTCTCCGGCAACGCCCTTGCCAGTCTCGGCCTGTCCATACCGTCGATCGTCCTGATGCTGGCGCTGTTTGCCGTGCCGGCCAGCGAAGGCGCGCTTGCCTTCTTCAACACCGTCGTATCGTTGTTCCTAAAGCCGACGCGCCTCGTCGGCTACGACTATAAACGCGGCATGCCGCCCGAGGCGCGCACGCTGGTGGTGGTGCCGTCGCTGATCGGCTCGCGCGACGACGTCGAGGAGAACATCCGCAACATCGAAGTGCACCACCTGGCCAACACGGCGGACGAAATCCATTTCGCTCTGCTTTCGGACTGGCCGGACAGCAAAACCGAAATCGATGCGGCGGATATCGAGATCCTCCAATATGCTCGCGACGAGATCGCGCGGCTGAACGCCCGCTATCCCAGCGAAGGCGCGCCGCGTTTCTACGTCCTGCACCGCCGGCGGCTCTACAATGAATCCCAGGGCGCCTGGATGGGCTGGGAACGCAAGCGCGGCAAGCTCCACGAACTGAATCTTCTGCTGCGTGGCGACAGCGACACCACCTTTCTGCCGCTGGACGTGCCGTTGCCCGAAAACGTCATCCATGTGATGACGCTGGATGCCGATACGCGCACCACCCGCGATGCCGTCGCCAGTTTGGCTGGAAAGCTTTGCCATCCGCTCAACCGCCCGCATTACGATGCGGCAAAGCGCGTCGTCACCGCCGGCTATACCATCCTGCAGCCGCGCATCACCGCGTCGCTGACCAGCGGCGACGACGCATCCTTCTTCCAGCGGGTCTTTTCTGCCAATCGCGGCCTCGATCCCTACGTATTTGCCGTGTCGGACATCTACCAGGACGTCTTCGGCGACGGCTCCTTCACCGGCAAGGGGCTCTATCACGTCGACTCCTTCGAGGCGGCGCTGAAGGGCCGCATCGAAGAAAACACCGTGCTTAGCCACGATCTGCTCGAAGGCGCGTTGGCGCGCGCGGCACTGGTCACCGACGTCGAACTGGTCGAGGACTATCCGACCCGCTATTCGGTCGACGCGTCGCGCCACCATCGCTGGGCGCGGGGCGACTGGCAGCTTCTGGGCTTCATTCTCAATCCGCGTTCGGGCGTGCCGGCGCTGTCGCGCTGGAAGATGGTCGACAATCTGCGCCGGTCGCTGACGCCGATCTTCTGGGTGATGGCCGCGATCGCCGGCTGGACGCTGCTGCCCTTCACCCAGGCCGCGCAATGGCAGGCGCTGCTGATCCTCACACTTTTCATGGCGCCGACGTTCGACATCGTCCACGCCATTCTGCCGAAAAGCGGCGACCAGACGCCGCGCGGTCATTTCTCGGCGCTGGCGCGCGACGTCGTCTTCGGCACCGCCCTGGTGGCTCTGAAGATCGTGCTGATGGCGCATCTGGCCTGGATGATGGGCGATGCCATCATTCGCACGCTCTACCGCCTGTTCGTCAGCCGGAAGAACCTGCTCGAATGGCGCACTGCCTCGCAGGCTCACAAGATCGGCGACAACGATCTCGGCTCCTATTACGGCATGATGTACGGTGCTGTGATCGTCGGCGTCGTCGGCCTCGCCATCCCTGTTGTGGCCGATTCCACCGGAGCTTTCGTCGCCTTCTTCTTCGCGCTGTTCTGGATCGGCTCGCCGGCCTTCGCCTTCTTTATCAGCCGCTCGGCCGAAACCGAGGACCGTTTGCGCATATCGGCGGCGGACATCCATGTGCTGCGCACGATTGCGCGGCGCACATGGCATTATTTCGAGACCTTCGTGACGGCCGAGCATCACAATCTGCCGCCCGACAATTTCCAGGAAAGCCCGGCGCCTGTCGTGGCCCCCCGCACCTCGCCGACCAATATCGGCGTCTATCTCCTGTCAGTGGTTTCGGCGCGCGATTTCGGCTGGATCAGCCTGTCCGACGCCGCCACCCGCATCGACGCGACAATGTCGACGATCGAGAGCATGCCGCGTGAGCGCGGCCATCTCTTCAACTGGTATGACACGACGACGCTGAAGCCGCTCTATCCGCTGTACATTTCCGCCGTCGATAGCGGCAATCTCGCCGGCCATCTGGTGGCGGTGGCGGCAGCCTGTGCCGAATGGGCGGAAGCGCCTGCAGTCCACCTTCAGGGCGACTTCGAGGGTATCCTCGATACGGTGACGATCCTCGACGAAAGCCTGGCGGAGTTGCCTGACGACCGCCGTCAGTTGCGGCCGTTGCGCCAGCGACTTGCCGATCGCCTCGATGGCATGCGACGTGCGGTCGAATCGATCAAGGCACAGCCCGAGATGGCGTCGATCCGCACCATCAACCTGGCCGTTCTGGCCGGCGAGATCCGCAAGCTCGCCATCGCCATCCATACTGAGGCCGCATCGACGCAGAGCGACACCATCGCCGACTGGGCGGCGAGACTGGAAGCCACCTGCGAAGCGCATGTCCATGACGCGCATAGCGACGACACTGCCGTCGAGGCGCTGCGGGCCAAGCTTCTGTCGTTGCGCGAGCGTACGCGCCGCTTTGCCTTCGAGATGGATTTCTCCTTCCTCATGCGCAAGGAACGCAAGCTTCTGTCGATCGGCTACCGGGTCGAGGAGCATCAGCTCGACGAAAGCTGTTACGACCTGCTGGCTTCCGAGGCGCGGCTGACCAGCCTGTTCGCCATAGCCAAGGGCGATCTGCCGACGGAGCACTGGTTCCACCTCGGCCGGCCGATCGTCGAGATCGGGTTCAAGGGCGCGCTGATGTCCTGGTCCGGCTCGATGTTCGAGTATTTGATGCCGCCGCTGGTGATGAAGGAGCCGCAAGGCAGCATCCTCAACCAGACCAGCAAGCTCATCATCAAGCGCCAGATCCAGTACGGCCGCTCGAAGGACGTGCCCTGGGGCATTTCGGAAGCGGCCTACAACGCCCGCGATCGCGAACTGACCTACCAGTACACCAATTTCGGCGTGCCCGGGCTGGGCCTGAAGCGAGGTCTCGGCCAGAACACGGTGATTGCCCCTTATGCGACCGTGCTGGCGGCGCAGTTCACCCCGCGTGAATCGGTGCAGAACCTGGCCAGGCTGCGGCGGCTCGGCGCCCTTGGCCGGCACGGCTTCTACGATGCGGTCGATTTCACGCCGCAACGCGTGCCGGAGGGCACCGACCATGTCGTCGTGCTGAACTACATGGCCCACCATTCCGGCATGTCGATCGCCGCCGTCGCCGACGCCATCTTCGAAGGACGCCTGCGCGACCGCTTCCACAGCGATCCGGTGATCGAGTCGGCCGAGTTGCTGCTGCAGGAAAGAGCGCCGCGCGACATCCCGACCGCCACCGTCAGGACCGAGGCCGACGAACGGTCGAAGGACGAAACGGAAGCCGAAAGCCCCGATACGCGCATCGTGCTCAACCCGCTCAAGGCGCTGCGTTCGACCAGCGTCATGTCCAATGGCCGCTACTCGGTCATGGTTACCGCGACCGGCTCCGGCTATAGTCGCTGGGGCGAGCTTGCCGTCACGCGCTGGCAGCCGGACCCGACCGAGGATCGGCTTGGCTCCTACATCTTCCTGCGCGACTCCGGCACCGGCGACTGGTGGTCGGCCACCGCGGAGCCGAAGCGTGCCACCCACGAAGAGGTACGGACGCTGTTCTCCGACGACAAGGCGAGCTTCGTCAAGTCAGTGGGATCACTGCGTTCGGAGGTCGAATGCATCGTCATTTCGGAAGGAAATGGCGAAGGCCGGCGGGTGACGCTCTACAATGACGGCCCGGTCGACCGGCATATCGAAGTGACCTCGTTCGCTGAACTGGTGCTGGGCTCCGAAGCATCCGACAACGCGCATCCGGCGTTCTCGAAAATGTTCGTGGAAACCGAAATCGCTGCGAATAACGCAGCGATCTTCGCCACCAGACGTAAGCGGGAAACGGACGAGCCTGATGTCGCCATGGTGCATTTCGTCACCGACCCGTCTGGGTCGACGCGCGACGCCGAGGCCGAAACCGACCGGCGCGCCTTCATAGGCCGCGGCCGCACCATTACCGAGGCCGCCGCATTCGATCCCGGCGCCAAGCTTGGCGGCCATTCCGGCTTCACGCTGGATCCGGTCGCGGCACTTCGCCGACAGGTGCGCGTGCCGGCCAACAAGAAGATAGCGCTGACCTTCTGGACTGCCGTCGGCGCCAACCGTGCCGAACTCGAAGAAGCCATTGCGCGGCTTGATCATCCGGAAGCCTTCGCGCGCCAGGCGATGCTCGCCTGGACCCGCTCACAGGTGCAGACCCGGCATCTCGGTCTCAGCCTTGCCGATGCCGCCAATGTGCAGAATCTGGCGCGCTACCTGATCTATCCGGATCCGTTCCTGCGGCTTCCGGCCGAATCGATCGCTTCCGGGCTCGGTAGGCAATCGGGCCTATGGCCGACCAGCATATCCGGCGACTTTCCGATTTTCCTGGTCAGGATCGGCGATGTCGCCGATCTCGAAATCGTTGCCCAGGCGCTCCGCTTCCAGGAATACATGCGCGCCCGAGGTATGATGATCGACTTTGTCGTCATCAACGAGCAGGCTTCGTCCTACGTGCAGGACCTGCAACGGGCGGTCGAGACGCTGTGCGAAAACAGCCGCCTGCGCGGCAAGGAGCTAGGACCCCGCCAGCACATCTTCGCGGTGCGCCGCGACCTCATGGACGAGGCGACCTACAAGACGCTGCTGGCCACTGCTCGCGTCGTTCTGCACACGCGCAACGGCACTATCTTCGATCAGATCGAGCGCGCCGAGGCCGCTGCGCTGCAAGCGCGGGACGCCTTGCAGCCGGCGGGTGCAGCAGCGCTTCGTGAACCGTCTCCGCCGGCGCCACAGACGTGGGCCCAAGCCTCGTTCGACGGCAGTGCCGACGGCAGCGGGCTCAACCAGTGGAACGGTTTTGGCGGTTTCGAGGGCGACGGACGCCACTATGTCGTGCGCCTTGCTGGCCGCCGCACGACGCCGCAGCCCTGGATCAACGTCGTCTCCAACGCCTCGTTTGGTTTCCACGTTTCGGCTGAAGGCGCTGCCTTCACCTGGAGCCGAAACAGCCGCGACTATCAACTGACGCCGTGGGCGAACGACCCGGTCACCAACCGGCCAGGCGAGGGCATCTATATCTACGACCATGCCAGCGGCCGGGCGTTCTCGCCGCTGGCCGCCGTCGTCCGCGATCCCGCCATGACCTACGAAACATGGCACGGGCAGGGGTTTTCGACCTTCCGTTCGAAGCGCGGGCCGCTGTCGATGGACCTTACCCATGTGGTGGATTCCGTCGATCCGGTGAAAATCTCCAGGTTGCGCATCCAGAATTCCGGTTCGGCGCCGGCGCGACTGCGCGTCTATGCCTATGCGGAATGGGTTCTTGGCAGCCATCGTTCGCGCACGGCGGCGACCATCGTTCCGTCCAGGGATGCCGCGACGGGCGCGTTGCTGGCGCAAAATCCCTACGGGCTCGATTTCAGCGAGCGGGTCGCCTTCCTGGCCGCCGACGGCGCGGCACACTCGGTGACGGCCGACCGCGGCGAGTTCATTGGCCGGCACGGCACCAGCGAACTCCCGCAAGCCGTGCTCGGCGGCGCAAGCCTGTCGGGCCGCGTCGAGGCGGGCGACGATCATTGTGCGGCAATTGCACGCGACGTCGACATCCCTGCCGGCGGCGACGTGACGCTGCTCTGGCTGCTCGGCGATGCAGCCTCTGCCGAGGAAGCCAGCGCGCTGGTACAGCATCACTGCAGCAAGGATTTCGATCAGCGGCTGACTGACAATGAACGCACCTGGCGAGGGTTTCTCGACACCATCCAGGTCGAGACGCCGGACAGGGCGCTCAACGCGATGGTCAACCACTGGCTGCCCTATCAGAGCCTTGCCTGCCGCATCCGCGCCCGCTCGGCGTTTTACCAGGCGAGCGGCGCCTTTGGTTTTCGCGATCAGTTGCAGGACACGCTGGCCCTGCTTCTCCATGATCCGAAACTGGCGCGCGACCAGATCCTCAACGCGGCGCGGCGGCAATTCCCCGAAGGCGACGTGCAGCATTGGTGGCTGCCGCGAACCGAGGCAGGCGTCCGCACCATGATTTCCGACGACGTGGTCTGGCTCGCCCACGCCACGGCACATTACTTGCTGGTGACCGGCGATACCGCGATCCTCAGGGAACAATTGCCCTTCATCGAAGGGCCGTCGCTGGAAGAAGGCGAGCACGACGCCTTTTTCACGCCGGAGATATCGAAGAAGACCGCTTCACTCTATGATCATTGTGCGCGCGCACTTGACCTTGCCATCAAGCGCAGCAGCCCCGCCGGACTGCCGCTGATCCTCGGCGGTGACTGGAACGACGGCATGAACCGTGTCGGCGAGCACGGTAAGGGCGAGAGCGTCTGGCTGGGTTGGTTCCTGCTGAAGACGCTGGGCGACTTTGCAGCTGTCGCCAAGGCGGAAGGCGACGCCAAGCGTGCGCAAGCCTGGACAAAACACGCGGGCGTGCTGAAGCGGGCGCTGGAAAGCACGGCCTGGGACGGTGAATGGTACCGTCGCGGCAGCTTCGACGACGGCACGCCGCTGGGGTCGCGCAACTCGCAGGAATGCAAGATCGACTCGATTGCCCAGTCGTGGAGCGTGCTGTCGGGCGAGGGCGATCCGGCGCGATCGACGACGGCGATGCAGCAGGCGATGAAAATGCTCGTCGACGACGAGCTCAACATCGTCAAGCTTTTCACGCCGCCCTTCTCCAGGACGGAACAGAACCCAGGCTACATCAAGAGCTACCCGCCGGGTGTCCGTGAAAACGGCGGCCAGTATACCCACGCGGCGACATGGTTCGTCATTGCGCTCGCCGAAATGGGGCGCGTCGACGACGCCTACCGCTGCTTCTCGATGCTCAACCCGGTCAACCATGCGTTCGACGAGGCCGCTGCCGAGCACTACCGCGTCGAGCCTTACGTCGTCGCGGCGGACGTCTATGCCGGGCAAGGCAAGGGCGGCCGCGGCGGCTGGACCTGGTATACCGGCTCGGCCGGCTGGCTTTATCGCGCGGCGGTCGAAGGCATCCTCGGCATCGAGCGCAGGGGCGAGCGCATCCAGTTCAGGCCGAAACTGCCCAGCCATTGGGATGGCTATGCGGCAACGCTCAAGGTGCTGGGGGCCGAGCTCAGGGTTCAGGTTGTCCGCGACAAGAAGGCCAAAGCCGTCTCGCTCGAGGTAAATGGTAAAAAGACGAAGGCTTCGTCTTTCGAACCGAAAGCCGGCGACAAGGCCGATCTGGTCGTCAGGATACCGGCGTAGCTTCAAGGATTTGGAACGTCTTTGTGCATCTTGAGGATGTGCGTTATTTAAAGTTGCTCGAGCAATTCTATTACGCATGAGATTTCCCAAAAGCCGATGCAGGCTTTTGGGATTCGTACATGCCAAGTTGCTGATTAAAATTTCGGCAGTGCTTCCTGCCTGCCACGATTTTGCCGCAAGGCTGACATTTTACCTTTCTTCTCAAACCGTTAGGTGATCACGACAGATTTCGCAGCGTCGCCATCTTTTGTTCGCGAATTGGGAACTGAAGGGGTACGAGGGCATTGTTTCGCGACACGTCAACGAGTACGAGTCAGAAAATGATGCAGTGCACAATAACAATTTGCCGGAGTAGCTGAAGTGTCCCTTCTGCAAATCTACTGGAGAGCGCTCGGTTATCTCGCTGCCGACAGAAAACGCGTCGCGTTTATCTGTGGGGCGAATGTCGCGCTTGCGATTATCGCCATCCTTGAGCCGATCATGTTCGGACGGGTGATCGATGCCATTTCGGATAGCGGCTCGGTCTTTTCGACGCTCGGCCTATGGGCCGGTATCGGCGTCTTCAACGTCATCGCCTTCGTTCTGGTGGCGCGCGGCGCGGACCGTTTTGCCCATGCGCGGCGCAGCGAGGTTCTTTGCCAGTCATTCGAGCGCGTGATCACCATGCCGCTTGCCTGGCATCATCAGCGCGGCACCTCCAATTCCCTGCATACGCTGCTGCGCGCGGTCGAGACCTTGTTCAGCCTCTGGCTCGAGTTCATGAGGCAGCATTTGTCCACGGTTGTCGCACTGGTTCTGCTGGTGCCGACGGCGCTCAGCATGGATATTCGCATGTCGATGGTCCTGCTGGCGCTGGGCGCGCTCTACGTCGGAATCGGCCGGCTGGTGATGCGTCGCACCAGGGAAGGCCAGGCGTCCGTGGAGCGGCATTTTCACCAGGTGTTCGCGCATGTGAGCGACTCGGTCAGCAATGTCGCCGTGCTGCAGAGCTACAATCGCATCGGCCACGAGACCGACGCCTTGAAGCGCTATGTCAAGAATCTGCTTGATGCGCAGTATCCGGTGCTCGACTGGTGGGCGTTGGCCAACGCCCTGCACCGTCTGTCGTCGACCATTTCGATGATGGTCGTGCTGTTGATCGGCTCCTATCTGGTCATGCATGGCCAATTGCGTATCGGTGACGTCATCGCGTTTACCGGCTTTGCCACGCTGCTGATCGCCCGGCTCGACCAGATGTCGGCCTTCGCCAACCAGATTTCGGAAGCCAGGGCCAAGCTCGAGGAATTTTATCGCCTTGAGGACTCCGCGGCCGAGGCCGCCGAGCCGGACGGGTTGCGTGACCTGGTCAACGTCACTGGTCATGTGCGTTTCGAAAACGTCAACTTCGAATTCGCCAATTCGGGGCAGGGCGTGAACGACGTGTCGTTCGAGGTCCATGCCGGCCAGACCGTGGCCATCGTCGGCCCGACGGGCGCAGGCAAGACCACGCTGATCAATCTCCTGCAGCGGGTCTTTTCGCCGTCCAGCGGCCGTATCCTGATCGATGGCATCGATACCCGCACGGTGACCCGCAAGTCGCTGCGCCACTCGATCGCCACCGTGTTCCAGGATGCCGGCCTGCTCAACCGCTCGATCGAGGACAATATCCGCGTCGGGCGCGCCGAGGCGACCTATGATGAGGTCCACGCCGCCGCCAATGCCGCTGCCGCGCAGGATTTCATCCTGTCGAAGAGCAACGGCTACGATACGGTCGTCGGCGAACGCGGTGGACAACTTTCGGGCGGCGAGCGCCAGCGTATCGCAATTGCGCGCGCCGTGCTGAAGGATTCACCCATCCTGGTGCTCGACGAAGCGACGAGCGCCCTTGACGTCGAGACGGAAGACCGCGTCAAGGAAGCGATCGACGAATTGCGGCGCGGACGCACCACCTTCATTATCGCGCACCGCCTGACCACTGTTCGCGATGCCGATCTGGTCGTCTTCATGGACAAGGGCAAGGTGGTCGAAATGGGTGGCTTCGCCGAATTGTCGATGCGCAATGGCCGCTTCGCCAGCCTGTTGCGCGCCGGCGGCCTGCTCAACGACGAGGAAGTCCGCCGCCTCAGCCGCACCATCACGGACGCGGCCGCCTGAGTTCTTCCCTTCTCCCCTTGTGGGAGAAGGTGTCGCCGAAGGCGACGGATGAGGGGTGTTCCAGCTTGGCGCCGGCCTCACCCCCTCCAGCACCCCTCATCCGGCTCGGCGCTAACGCGCCGATCCACCGCCCGGGGCGAGTCACGGACCTCGCCCGCCCTTCGGGCCCCACAGAGGGAGAAGGGAACGCGCACCTGCGACACCGCCACTCGATTGCCCCAAACGCGTCGCCGGTTTATGTAGAGCCGCATGAGTGACCTGACTTCACGCCTCAGCGGCTGGATGGATTTCGCCAACCCGACGCGGTTTGTCGGGTTGGCCGACAAGGTGGTGCCGTGGCTGGCAACCATCGCCACACTCCTCCTGGCCGCCGGGCTCTACATGAGCTTCACGGCGCCGGAAGATTTCCAGCAAGGCATGACCGTACGTATCATGTACATCCATGTGCCCTTCGCCTGGCTGGCCATGATGTGTTTCACGCTGATGGCGGTTTCCGCATTGGGCACGCTTGTATGGCGCCATCCGCTGGCCGATGTCGCGCTGAAATCGGCGGCACCCATCGGCGCCGTCTTTACAGCGCTCGCGCTGATCACTGGTTCGATCTGGGGCAAGCCGATGTGGGGCACCTGGTGGGTGTGGGACGCGCGGCTGACCTCAGTGTTCGTGCTGTTCCTGATGTATCTCGGCATCATCGCGCTGACGCGGGCCCTCGACGATGCAGCACGCGCGGCCTGGGCCGCCGCAATCATCACCCTGGTCGGCTTCATCAACATTCCGATCATCAAATTCTCGGTCGACTGGTGGAACACGCTGCATCAGCCGGCTTCGGTGATCCGGCTCGGTGGGCCGACCATCGATCCCAGCCTGTTGCGGCCGTTGCTGGTGATGGCTTTGGGCTTTACCGTGCTGTTCTTCGCGCTGCATCTGATGGCGATGCGCACGGAAATCCTGCGTCGCCGGGTCATTGCCATGCGCCGCGTCGCGGCACGGCAGGCCGAACGGCAATCAGCCTGACTCACTTCAGCTTTGCCCCTCGCAGGCTCAGGGGGTCAAAGCTCGAAAGCCAAGCAATTGGCTTTCCGTCCGCTCCGCGGACCGCTTCTCATCCCATGCGGCCGCGCGCCGCCACCGGCAGCGTCTCCAGCACCTGTTCTCCGGCGATCAAGTGAACTTCGTCGAACAGATTGGTGACGACGCAGCAATGGTCGGGCACGATGCGCACGCGCTCGCCGATACGCAGCCTGGCGTCGCCGGAAAGCGTGACGTTGCCGTGCTCCTCACTGAGGCTGGTGACGGTGGCGCCGGGAGTACCCAGCAATTCGCCGAAATCGGGCAGCCCCAGCGTATCGCTGGACAAGGCCTTGCTGCCGGCATCGAGGATGGCCCGTGTCGGCGTCGGATGGCTGACCACCGTCGACAGCACAGTCAGCGCGCAATCGTCGAGGCTGCCGACGCCCTTGGCGACCTGGTAGCGGTCGAGATAGATGTAGGTGCCAGGGCGGTACTCGGTGACGACGGAAGCCTCGCTTGCGCGCCACAAATCCGGCGTGCCGCCGCTGGAGATGCGTTCGCAGGCGAGGCCGGATGCGGCGAGCGCCTGGCGCGCATAGGCGAGCCAAGTCTCGGCCTCGGCGGCGCGGCCTGCAGCCGGATAGGTCATCAGCCCGCCGAAGGCGAGCCCCCTGGCCTTGTCGATCTCCCTGGCCAGCGCGACAGCCTCGCTGGCCGACTGGACGCCGCAGCGGCCCATGCCGGTATCGCACTCCACCAGCATCTGTAGCGGCCGGCCTGGATCGGTGAAGGTGGCGGCGAGACCCGCAAACGTCTCCATGCTGTCTGATGTCACCGACAGCGTCACGCGGCCATGCAGCGCCTTGAGACGCTCCAGCTTGGCGCGGCCGACAATATTGTAAGGCAGAAAAATGTCGGTGAGCCCGGCATCGGCCATCACCTCGGCTTCACCGATCTTCTGGCAGGTGATGCCGACCGCACCTGCTGCGATCTGCTTCTTGGCCCAGTAAGGCAGTTTGTGGGTCTTGATGTGCGGCCTGAGCTTCAGCCCGTGGCGGTCGGCGTGGGCCTGCGCCCGCGCGATGTTGGCTTCGGCGCGGTCGACATCGATCAGGATCGCGGGTGTATCGAGGTCGTCTATGCTCAGCATGGAATTTCACCCTGGGATTTGCCTGGACTTATGGCCTTGATCGGCCCGGATGTCATGAGGCCAGCACGCGGTTTACGTCGACACCGGATCGGTGTTCGGCTATTCGGTTTGGAGATCGCCCAAGCCGACGGGAAGGAACCACAACCATGAAACGCTCCGCTATCAACGACATCATCCGCGACGCCGATGCCTTCATCCGTTCGTTCGGCTACATCATGCCGCCCTTCGCCTATTGGACCCCGGAACAGATGAAGGCGCGCCGGCAGGATTCGTCGGCCATCTTCTCCTCGCGGCTCGGCTGGGACATCACCGATTACGGCCAGGGCAAGTTCGACGAGCTCGGCCTCTTCCTGTTCACCGTCCGCAACGGTCGCTACGAGGACATGAAGAAGGGCATGGGCATGCTCTATGCCGAGAAGATCATGATCTCGCGCAAGGATCAGCTGTCGCCGATGCATCGTCACAACATCAAGGCTGAGGACATCATCAACCGCGGCGGCGGCAAGCTGGTGCTGGAGCTGTTCATGCACGATCGCGATGGCGGCATCGACCCGAAGGCGGAAGTATCGGTGCCGGTCGACGGGACTATCCACCGGCTGCCGGCGGGCGGGCTCCTGAAGCTCGATCCGGGCGAGAGCGTGACGCTGCTGCCGGGCGTCTGGCATGCCTTCTGGGCCGAGGGCAAGGATGTGCTGATCGGCGAGGTTTCGACCGTCAACGACGATCTCACCGACAATGTCTTCCGCGAGCCGATCGGCCGCTTCGCGGACGTCGACGAGGACGTCGCGCCGCTGCACCTCCTGGTGTCGGACTACGAGAAGTGGGTGGGTAAGACGGCCTTTCGTTCCTAACGCTGATGCTTGTCTTCCTTTCGCTTGCCCAGCAGCAGCTTTCGCTCGAGATGGGCTCGCAGGTCGCCGTAATACGCGGTCAGGAACGGGCGGGCATCATGCGCCTGCGGCGTTGAACCGATCTTGCGTCCGATCGTCTCAGCCACCGCCCGCAGCGCGAAATAGTCGTCGCGGCGCAGCACTTCTTCCAGCTTGTGCAGTTCGGCGATGCCATAGGCATCGAGCTGCGCGTGGCTGAACTGAAAAGTTCTGGCGACCGGATCTTTTCGTGCCGACAGATCCCCCCATCAGCGTGCGCTTAGGGGCCTCGACGACCCAGGTTCCCGCCAGGAGGTCGCCAATCCGCAACCGGTCGCGATTGAAAAGCGGGAACAAGGCGAACAGCAGCGCCCATACCAGCCCAAAAACTGTCGTCAGCGTATCGGCGACGCCCATTCCACCGCGTCCGGCGATAATCGACAGCGGCAGAAAGACTTCGATCTCGCGCATCAGATTGCGGGCGATGACCTGATCGACCGATAGGCCGGCTCCGTTGCGTGACGCCACCCTGATGCCGATGATCCGCTTGCCGGGGGTGGCCGCGCGCCGGCCCGCCTCGAAGGCGATGAAATAGACGTTTCGCAGAAAAAAGATCGCGATGATCCAGACGATGAAAAGCGGCTGCAATTTATCAGTGCCGAAACCTGTTACCCCGAACAGCGCAACCATCGTGACCGCGATTGCAGCCATGGCGATAAACACGACATCGAGCAGGAAAGCGACGCCATTGCCGGCCTCAAGGACGCGAGGTCGAGGCGGTGCGCCGCGTCGATCTCGCCGTCGCAGCGGCGAGATCATCGCGCTGGTCGGCGCCAATGGCGCCGGCAAGAGCTCAACGCTTGGCGCCATTGCCGGGCTGGTCCCGGCCGTCTCGGGGAAAGTGGTCTTCGATGGCGTCGACATCACCGGCCTGGCGCCTGAGGCGATCGCCCGCAAGGGGGTGTCGCTGGTGCCGGAAGGCCGGCGCATTTTCGCCGGCCTGACCGTGGCCGACAATCTGCGTCTCGGCGGTGCGATGCACCTGCCGGCGGTGGAGGCGAGGGTGCGCGAAGAGGAGATGCTGGAGCTGTTTCCGATCCTGCGGCGCTACCACCGTGTCAAGGGCGGCAATCTCTCCGGCGGCGAGCAGCAGATGCTGGCGATCGCTCGCGCATTGATGGGCAAGCCGCGCATGGTGCTGCTCGACGAACCGTCGCTCGGTCTTGCCCCGCAATTGATCGACACGGTCTTCGACCTGATCGCCGAACTGCGCCGCAGCGGGCTGACCATCCTTCTCGTCGAGCAGAACGTGGCGCTGGCGCTGGAGGTCGCCGACCGCGCCATCGTGCTTGCCAATGGCGAGGTGGTGCTGTCGGGCACCGCCAAGGAACTCGCCACCTCGGACCTCGTCCGCCAAGCCTATCTCGGAGCCTGAGCCATGATCGCGCAGCAGATCATCAATGCGGTGAGCCTCGGCGGCGTCTATGCGCTGCTGGCACTTGGTTTGGCGATCGTCTTTTCCATCGTCGGCCTGATCAATTTCGCCCATGGCGAACTGATGACATTGTCGGGCTATGCCTTGCTTGCCGCGCTGGTTTTCGGTCTGCCGTTTCCAGCGGCGGTGCTCGTCGCCGTCTCCTGCGGCGCGCTCGCAGCGGTTGCCATGGAGCGTGTTGCCTTTCGCCCGATGCGCGGCGCCAGCGTCACCAGCCTGCTTCTGACCAGCTTCGCCGTTTCGAGCCTGCTGAAGGTCGTCTTCCAGAACGGCATCTCGGCTCGGCCGCAGCCGGTCGCCATGCCCGGCTGGATGACCGGCGCCTTCTCGTTCGGCGACTTCACCATCGGCGTCGGCCCGAGCATCTCCATCGTTGTCTCGGCCCTGGCCTTGATTGCGCTGGAACTCTTCCTGCTCCGCACGGTGACTGGCACCGCCATGCGCGCCGCGGCCGAGGATTTCAACGTCGTCCGCCTGATGGGCATCCCGGCCAGCCGCATCATCGCCACCGCCTTTTTGCTTTCCGGCCTGCTCGCCGGACTGGCGGCGATGCTGTGGGTGGCGCAGCGCGCTTCCGTCGACCCGCTGATGGGCTTTACCCCAGTGCTGAAGGCGTTCATCGCCGCCGTCGTCGGCGGGCTGGGCAGCCTGCCCGGTGCTGTCGCTGGCGGCTTCCTGCTCGGCATCATCGAAGTGTTGCTGCAGGCGACGCTGCCGGCGGCGGTCGCACCCTACCGCGACGCCATCGTGCTGTCGGGCGTCATCGCCGTGCTGCTGGTGCGGCCGCAAGGCCTGATCCCGGCGGTTCGCGTGCAGCGGAGCTAGAGCATGATCCCGAAAAGTGGGAACCGGTTTTCGGAAAAGATCATGCAACAATAAGAAGGTACTATGTACACGAAACCCGAATTCGCACCGCTGTCGCTGGACGAGGTGTTTGGCCTGTTCGAGGCGGCGGCCTTCGCCACGGTGGTGACATCGGGACCACAGGGGATCGTCGCATCGCATCTGCCCTTCGTGCTCGACCGCGAGCGAAGAGCGAACGGCACGCTGGTGTCGCATCTGGCCCGGCAGAACCCGCACAGCGCGCGGATCGCCGAGGGCAGGGAGACAATGGCAATCTTCCACGGACCGCATGGCTATATCTCGCCATCCTGGTATCCGCGCAACCCGGTGCGCGACAGCGCGCCGACCTGGCATTTCGCCGTCGTCCATTGCCATGGCCGGCCGTTTCAGCTCGACGATCACGCCACCGCCCGGCATCTGCAGCGGCTTGTCGACGTGCTGGAAAAGGACCGCGACGATCGCTGGCGCATGCGCGAACTCGGGCCGGGCGGCATGCAGCGGCGCGTCCCGCATATTCTGGGTTTCGACCTGCCGATCGAACGGCTCGAGGCCAAGTTCAAGATGGGCCAGGACGAACGGCTCTACGACACCAATGCCGCGATTGGCACGCTGGAGCAGAGCGATCCGGCACTGGCGACGATGATGAAGGCGCACAACGCGTATCGCAAGGACTGACCGTTGCAGCAATGCGGGCAAGGACAAAATGATCCCGAATCTCAACATCGTTCCCTTCGTCAGCGTCGACCACATGATGAAGCTGGTGCTGAGGATCGGCGTCGAGCGTTTCCTCACCGAGCTCGCCTTCTATATCGAGGACGATTTCCGCCGCTGGGAGGCCTTCGACAAGTCGCCACGCCTCGCCTCGCATAGCGCCGAGGGCGTTATCGAGCTGATGCCGACCAGCGACGGCGAGGTCTATGGCTTCAAATATGTGAATGGCCATCCGAAGAACATGCGCGAAGGCCGCCAGACGGTGACCGCTTTCGGCATGCTCGCCGACGTCCACAACGGCTACCCGGTGCTGCTGTCGGAAATGACGATCCTGACCGCGCTGCGCACCGCGGCGATGTCGGCACTGGCGGCCAGGCACCTGGCGCCGAAAGATGCCGACTGCATGGCGCTGATCGGCAATGGCGCCCAGGCCGAATTCCAGGCACTGGCCTTCAAGGCCTTGCTCGGTGTGCGCGAATTGCGCTTCTACGACATCGAACGCACGGCGACGGAAAAATGCATCCGCAATCTCACCGGGCTGGGCTTCGACATGGTCGCCTGCCGCTCTACCGAAGAGGCCGTCGAGGGAGCCGGGATCATCACCACCGTCACCGCCGACAAGCAGTATGCCACCATCCTCACCGACAACATGGTCGGCTCGGGCGTCCACATCAACGCCGTCGGCGGCGATTGTCCTGGCAAAACCGAACTGCATCGCGACATCCTGCTGCGCTCCGATATCTTCGTCGAATATCCGCCGCAGACCCGCATCGAGGGCGAGGTCCAGCAGCTTGCACCCGATCATCCGGTGACCGAGCTGTGGCGGGTCATTGCCGGCTTGGCTGAAGGCCGCCGCGATGCCAGCCAGATCACGCTGTTCGATTCCGTCGGCTTCGCCATCGAGGATTTTTCGGCGCTGCGCTATATCAGGGACCAGTTGCCGTCGACCGGCCTCTACCAGCAACTCGACATGCTGGCCGACCCAGACGAGCCGCGCGACCTGTTCGGGATGCTGTTGAGAGCGGCGGCTGCGAAGACCGCGCAGGTGGCGTTGTAGCGCCGGCGGGCGGCACTCAAAATTGTCGATGTCGGCGCCCCTCATCCGGCTGCCGGGCACTTTGTATAGTGACGGGGAGAAGGGCGCCATCACCAAGGATTTCGCCAATCTCCAGCGTTGCAGAAAGGGAGCCGAGGCCGCGGCCAGCTTCCCTTCTCCCCGTCACTATACGGGGAGAGAAGCCGGCAGGCGGATGAGGGGCAGCGCAAACATCGAGCCATTGCCCTGAGCCTTCCCGCCCCAGGGGTGACAGCGGCAGACAAATCCCGTATACTCACATAAAGATGTCTTTATGTCGCTTAAGCGCGACCGTCGCCCTGAGGACGAAATATGTCGCAAAACCCATCATCGCTGGACGATCTGTTCGGCCCCGTCGCGGCCAAGCCCGACGGTTCGGAAGTGCTTGCTGCGCTGACGGCGGCGGCGCGCGAACGCATCCTCATCCTCGATGGCGCCATGGGCACGCAGATCCAGGGCCTGGGCTTCGACGAGAACCATTTCCGTGGCGACAAATTTGCAGAGTGCGCCTGCCATCAGCAGGGCAACAACGACCTGCTGATCTTGACGCAGCCCAAGGCGATCGAGGAGATTCACTATCAATACGCCATCGCGGGGGCGGACATTCTTGAAACCAACACCTTCTCCTCGACCTCCATCGCCCAGGCTGATTACGGCATGGAGGACGCGGTCTACGCTCTGAACCGCGACGGTGCACGGCTGGTGCGCAGGGCAGCGGCAAGGGCCGAGCAGGAGGACGGCAAGCGTCGTTTCGTCGCCGGTGCGCTGGGGCCGACCAACCGCACCGCCTCGATGTCGCCGGACGTCAACAATCCCGGTTACCGCGCCGTGACGTTCGACGAATTGCGCCTTGCCTATGGCGAGCAGCTGCGCGGTCTCATCGACGGCGGCGCCGACATCATCCTGATCGAGACCATATTTGATACGCTGAACGCCAAGGCGGCAATCTTCGCGGCAGAAGAGATCTTCATCGAGAAGGACGTGCGTCTGCCGGTGATGATTTCCGGCACGATAACCGACCTGTCCGGTCGCACCCTGTCGGGCCAGACGCCGACGGCTTTCTGGCATTCGGTCCGCCACGCCAACCCCTTCACCATAGGCCTCAATTGCGCGCTGGGCGCCAAGGCCATGCGCGCGCATTTGGACGAAATATCCGGCGTCGCCGACACCTTTGTTTGCGCCTATCCGAATGCCGGCCTGCCCAATGAATTCGGCCAATATGACGAAAGCCCGGAGTTCATGGCCGCGCAGATCGAGGATTTCGCGCGCGACGGCCTGGTCAATATCGTCGGTGGCTGCTGCGGCTCGACGCCCGACCACATCCGCGCCATCGCACAGGCCGTGAAGAAATATCCGCCGCGCGCTGTTCCCGACATCGAGCCGAAGATGCGCCTATCGGGGCTCGAGCCGTTCACGCTGACCGACGAGATTCCGTTCGTCAATGTCGGCGAGCGCACCAACGTCACCGGCTCGGCGAAATTCAGGAAGCTGATCACCGCGGGCGACTATGCCGCCGCGCTCGAAATCGCCCGCGACCAGGTCGCCAATGGCGCACAGATCATCGACATCAACATGGACGAAGGCCTGATCGATTCGAAGGAGGCAATGGTCTGTTATCTCAACCTGATCGCCGCCGAGCCGGACATCGCCCGTGTACCCGTGATGATCGACAGCTCCAAATGGGAAATCATCGAAGCCGGCCTGAAATGCGTGCAGGGCAAGCCGCTGGTCAATTCCATCTCGATGAAGGAGGGCGAGGAGGCTTTTCTGCACCATGCGAAGCTCGTCCGCGCGTATGGCGCGGCGGTGGTCGTCATGGCCTTCGACGAGGACGGCCAGGCCGACACCCAGGCGCGCAAGGTCGAAATCTGCACCCGCGCCTACAGACTGTTGATCGAGCAGGCCGGATTCCCGCCCGAGGACATCGTTTTCGACCCGAACATCTTTGCCATCGCCACCGGCATCGACGAGCACAACAATTACGGCGTCGACTTCATCGAAGCCGCCAGGCAGATCACCGCGACGCTTCCCCATGTCCACATATCGGGCGGCGTGTCGAACCTCTCCTTCTCGTTTCGCGGCAACGAGCCGGTGCGCGAGGCCATGCATGCCGTGTTCCTCTACCATGCCATCCAGGCCGGCATGGACATGGGCATCGTCAACGCCGGACAGCTTGCCGTCTATGACACCATCGATCCGGAACTGCGCGAAGCCTGCGAGGACGTCGTCAACAACCGCCAGCCGAAGGGCGGCGGCAGCGCGACCGAACGCCTGCTGCAACTCGCCGAACGTTTTAGGGGCACGGCGGGCAAGGAAGCGCAGGAACGCGATCTCGCCTGGCGCGACTGGCCGGTCGAGCAGCGCATTTCGCACGCACTGGTCAACGGCATCACCGAATTCATCGACCAGGACACGGACGAGGCGCGGCGCGCCGCCGAGCGTCCGCTGCACGTCATCGAAGGTCCGCTGATGGCAGGCATGAATGTCGTCGGCGACCTGTTCGGCGCGGGAAAGATGTTCCTGCCGCAAGTGGTGAAATCCGCCCGCGTCATGAAACAGGCCGTCGCCGGCCTGCTGCCGCACATGGAGGCGGAGAAGCTGGCGAATGCCGCCAAAGGCGTCGACACCGGCGAGCGCCAGACCGCCGGCAAGATCCTGATGGCGACGGTGAAGGGCGATGTCCACGACATCGGCAAGAACATCGTCGGCGTGGTTCTGGCCTGCAACAATTACGAGATCATCGACCTCGGCGTCATGGTGCCGGCGGCAAAGATCCTGCAGACGGCGCGCGAGCTAAAGGTCGACATCATCGGCCTGTCCGGCCTGATCACGCCCTCGCTCGACGAGATGGCGCACATGGCCGCCGAGATGGAGCGCGAGGGTTTTGACATTCCGCTGTTGATCGGCGGTGCTACGACCAGCCGCGTGCATACCGCAGTAAAGATCCATCCGCGCTATATCAGTGGCCAGACCGTCTATGTCGCCGATGCCAGCCGCGCGGTCGGCGTGGTGTCGGCACTTTTGTCGAACGAGACCAGGGGCGGTTATGTCGACAACGTTCGCGCCGAATACAAGAAGGTCGCCGATGCGCATGCGCGCAGCGAAGCCGACAAGCAGCGCCTGCCGCTGGCCAAGGCGCGGGCCAACGCCCACCGGATCGACTGGTCGGCCTACGCGCCGCCAAAACCGTCCTTCCTCGGCCTGAAAACCTTCGAAGCCTGGGATCTGGCCGAGCTCGCGCGCTATATCGACTGGACGCCGTTCTTCCAGACCTGGGAGCTGAAGGGGCGCTATCCCAAAATCCTAGACGACGAGGCGCAAGGGCCGGCGGCACGCCAGCTCTTCGACGACGCCCAGGCGATGCTGGCCAAGATCATTGCGGAAAAATGGTTCGTGCCAAAGGGCGTCATCGGCTTCTGGCCGGCGAATACCGTCGGCGACGACATCAGGCTGTTCACCGATGATGCCAGGTCGCAGGAACTGGCGACCTTCTTCACGCTGCGCCAGCAGCTGACCAAGCGGGACGGCAAGGCGAACGTCGCGCTAGCGGATTTCGTCGCGCCATTGGACAGCGGCAGGGCCGACTATCTCGGCGGCTTCATCGTCACCGCCGGCATCGAGGAAGCGGCGATCGCCGAGCGCTTCGAACGGGCCAACGACGACTACTCGTCGATCATGGTCAAGGCGCTTGCCGACCGTTTCGCCGAGGCCTTCGCCGAGCGCCTGCACGAGAAGGTGCGCAAGGAGTTCTGGGCCTATGCCCCGGATGAGGATCTGGCGCCGGACGAGCTGATCGGCGAACCCTATCGCGGTATTCGCCCGGCGCCCGGCTATCCGGCGCAGCCCGACCACACCGAGAAAGCGACGCTGTTCCGCCTGCTCGACGGCGAGCGCAACGCCGGCGTCAGCCTGACCGAGAGCTTTGCGATGTGGCCCGGCTCCTCCGTGTCCGGCATCTACCTGTCGCATCCCGAAAGCTATTATTTCGGCGTGGCCAAGGTCGAGCGCGACCAGGTCGAGGACTATGCGCGCCGCAAGGCCATGCCGCTCGCCGAGGTCGAGCGCTGGCTCGGCCCTATACTCAACTATGTGCCGACCCCCTTCGCAGAAGCCGCGCAGTAAGGCAGCAGCTTTTGACCTGGCCATCGCGGCCGATGACCAGGTGCGTCGCTTCGAGAGCAATGGCCTGGCCCGCTCATCATGCGATGAAAGGAGAGCCCTATGCAGACCCCGACTGCAGAAGAAACGAAATCCGCAAAGGCCTGGATGACCTGGTGCAGTAGAAGCCCTGATGGCACACTATGCCGCGGCTACTGTCGTATTCGACATCAGGCCGCCGCTGCGGATCGAGAGCGCCGATGCCTATCGAACGAACTTCGAGGCGTGGTTTGCCTCGGTTGACGGTCCGATCGATTATGAGGTGCTCGAGCTGCTCGTCACGGTCAGAGACGACGTGGCGTTCTGCCATGGTCTGTGCCACGTCAGAAGCAAAAGATCCAACGGCGAGAAGGCCGACTATTGGGTGCGGGTGACGTCGGGTTTGCGCAAGATGAGCGACCGCTGGATGATCACGCACGAACACATATCCATGCCGATCGATCTCCGGACAATGCAGGCACAGCCGGAGTTTCAGTCGTAGCTGCGCGGACGTTTCGCACGACAACAAATTTCTTCCGGCGCTGCCCGTCGACCGACCTCGCCAAGAGGCTTGCCGAAATCGCTGACCCAATCGATCGGGGCCGGTGAAGCGCGAGGCTTGCACAAAGGGCAAAGGTGGGTCGGTCGCAGCACCCTGCGCACACGCGGTTTCAGTTCAGCCCAGGTGGTGCGCCGTACCGCCTCGGATTGACGCGCGACACTTTAGCTGCAAGGTATATTAACGTTCTGTTTACCATATTTTAGTCTCGGGGACTTGAGGGGGCAATTTGGAACCGTTTCTGGGCGCGAACCGCCTTAATTGGGATGATCGGGCCGAACTGCATTCGACCGACACAACGGGCAGCTACCACATCGAAAATGTGCTCGCTGGCGGATCCAATCTCTATGAGCTGGAAACGCGCGAGGTCGGTGACATTGTCGGCAAGGATATGGTCCATTTGCAATGCCATATCGGGCTCGACACGATCAGCTTGAAGAATCTGGGCGCCGGCAGCGTGACCGGCCTCGACTTTTCACCGACGGCGATCGCAGCAGCGCGGGATTTCGCTGCAAAGGCAGGCACTGACGTGCGCTTCGTGGAGGCGCCACTGTTCGAGGCAGTCGAAGCGCTTGGCCGGACCTTTGACATCGCTTACGTTACCTGGGGTTCGGTAAACTGGCTTGACGACGTGTTCCGTTGGGCGCGGGTGGTTGCCGATCTCCTGCGGCCCGGCGGCCGGCTCTATCTCGCCGAGGGCCATCCGTTGATGTTCCAGTGTGACCGCAAGGCTGCGGCGCTGGAGTTCAAGCATGACTGGCGAACGCCAATAGCTCGACCACTCGCATGGAACGAGGAACTCACCTATACCGGCGACGACCGCATCTTGAAACATCCGCGCTACTATGAGTGGATTCATCCGGTCAGCGACGTGGTGAACGCGCTGATTTCAGCTGGGCTGACGCTGGATTTTCTCAATGAGCATGACACGGTTTCGTGGCAGCACTTTTCATTTGCCGTGAGGGCCGGCAAGGATATGTACGGCCTGCCAGAGAACTCTCCCAAGATCCCAATGGCCTATTCCATTGGCGCGACGAAACGTAGCGTCGGCAAGATACCCTACCTGGTCACCGCCAAGGCGATTGAGGGCCACTAATGCATGTCGCGCAAAAGCATGCCCTCGGGCTTGAACCGGGGCTTGAACCGAGGGTGTGCAGCGGTTTTGCGATAACTACATGCATCAAACAAAACCTGAAGCGCATTGCATGATTCCATTCAGCCGCGACGCGCTTTAAGGCGTCAGCGGGAGCCGCAGGTCCGTGTCAGCCGCTCCGGCCACCTCAGGCGGTTAAAGGGTGCAAAATTTTTTAGGACCCGTGAAGGTCAAAATTAAACATTGATAGCTAATATACCTTGGTCGGGTTGGCCCAGAACCTGAATAGTATCTGAGGAATCGCCTATTGGCTCCTTTCCGCGCTAGGTTCGGCGGTATCAAGAAGGCCGTTTTCTCGTCGGCAAATATCCCGGCGGCAATGGCGGTGATCGTTATTGCCGTTGGCGCAGCGTTCGCGGACCACCAGAACAAAGTCGTCTCGGATCAAGCCGCTCGAGCGGATGTCCTGGCCAAGGTCAATCTTATCCGCGCCAAGCTTGAAGGCAACATCAACGGAAACCTTCAACTGGTGCAGGGACTGGTCGCGGCGGTCGTGACTGAGCCCTATATGGGACAGCAACGCTTCGCCTCGCTGGCGAGCAACCTGTTTGGCAGGGGCTCGCAATTGAAGAATATTGCCGGCGCGCCCGATCTGGTCATTTCTCTGATGTACCCGATGAATGGCAACGACAAGGCGATAGGCCTCGATTACCGCAAGGACGAGCGGCAGCGTCTGGCCGCGCTACGGGCGCGAGACAAGCGCGAGCTAATTCTTGCCGGTCCCGTCGACTTGAGGCAGGGAGGGCAAGGCTTCGTCGGCCGTATTCCGGTCTTTGTACGTAGTGCGGGCAACACCGAAAGGTTCTGGGGCATCATTTCGGCCGTTGTCGACGTTCAGCGCCTTTATAAGGCGAGCGGCCTGCTTGACGATGATCTCGGGATTGACATAGCGCTGATCGGTAAGGACGCCCTCGGTCCAGGCGGAGAGCAATTCTTCGGCAATGAGCGCGTCGCCAAGAGCAATCCGGTGACAGCCGACGTCCTGCTTCCGTCCGGTTCGTGGCGGATCGCAGCCATTCCCAAAAACGGCTGGCCTTCGACGCCCGACAACGCGTGGTTCTTGCGCGCCATCATGGCGGTGGCCGGGGCGTTGGTTGTGATCCCATTCCTGGTTACCGGTCGCCTGATTGGCGAGAGACAGCGCAACTATGCGGAACTGAGTCGATTGTCGAGGCGCCTGGAACTCGCTCTGGAAGCGTCGGCTATTGGCGTCTGGGAACACGATCTCGCGACCAACGAACTGGCGTGGGACGAACGCGTCAATGAAATATACGGCAAACCAGTTGGGGAGCACCGCGGCTACCTGGACTGGGCCGGAGCAATCCACCCGGATGATTTGGCTGGCGCCAACGCCGATTTCGACCGCGCGATGGCCGACGGCGGGCCATATTTGTCGGAGTACCGGATTATTCGGCCGGATGGCCAGATTCGCCATGTCCGATCCAAGGCGATAATTTACCGGCACGCAAACGACACCCCAAAAATGATTGGCGCCGAATGGGATGTGACAGCCGACGTCCTGCTGAACAAGGACCTGGTTCGCGCAAAACAGCTTTCCGAGTCGAAAAATGCAGAACTCGAATCGGCCAAGGCGCGCATAGAGCACATTGCGCTCCACGATTCGCTGACCGGTTTGCCCAACCGGCGTTACCTCGACCAGGTGCTGGAAGATTACGCGGCAAACGCCAGGCGGACCGGCGGGTATGCGGCACTGCTCCACATTGATCTCGATCGGTTCAAGCACATTAACGATACGCTTGGCCACGCCGCAGGCGACGCAATGCTGGTTCACGCCTCGACCGTCCTCCGATCCAAGGTCGATGGCGAGGGATTCGTCGCTCGGATCGGAGGAGACGAATTCATCGTCCTGTGCGTGGTGCATGACGATATCGAGCAACTGGCGCTGCTCGCTGACCGCGTCATCAGCCAGATGCGGGAACCGGTCTACTATCAGGGCCATCGATGCCGTTTTGGTGTGAGTGTGGGAATTGCAGTCGATAACGGAAAAGATGTCGAAGCCAAACACCTGCTGGTCAACGCTGACATCGCGCTTTACCGAGCAAAGAGTCGTGGGCGCAATCGATACGAGTTCTTCACCGAGGCGATGCAAAGCGAGATCGTCGAGACAAAACGGATTGCCGACGAAATTCTCGGCGGCCTTGAGCGCAACGAGTTCATTCCCTTTTACCAGCCGCAATTTGACGCAAAAACGCTTGAAATTGTTGGGGTTGAGGCGCTGGCGCGATGGCGGCATCCGGAGAAGGGCATTTTGGCGCCCGACGTCTTCCTAAGGATTGCGGAAGAATTGAATGTCGTCTCGATCATCGATCGAAACATATTGGAGCAATCGCTTTTGGATCTCGAAGGGTGGTCTGCTGCGAATCTCCATATTCCGCGGGTGTCAGTCAACGTTTCAGCACGCCGCCTTCAGGATGAGGAACTCATAAAGAGTCTTAGGGAACTAAATATCAAGAAGGGAACAGTTGCATTCGAGCTCGTTGAGTCAATTTTCCTTGACGAAAATGATGATTTTGTTACCTGGAATCTTGAGCAGATAAAAGAGCTCGGCATTGACATAGAAATAGACGATTTTGGCACGGGCTATGCCTCTATAGTCAGCTTGCTCAAGCTGCAGCCTCGCCGGTTGAAGATAGATCGCCAACTGGTCATTCCTATTGTCAAATCGCCGCAACGAAGGCAGGTCGTCTCATCGATCATTGAAATCGGCAAATCCCTGGGTATCGAGGTCGTAGCCGAGGGTGTCGAGACGATGGAGCACGCACAGACACTCAAGAGCTTGGGCTGCGACATACTGCAGGGTTATGCCTTCGGGCATGCGTTGGATGCCGACGGACTAAAGGCCTTCGTTCGATCTCGGCGTCTGCGCACGGAACGGGTTTTGGATGAACCGCTCCGATTGGGTAGAGTATAAGCGCATAAGCCTCACGTCACAGAGTAGCGCTTCGCTTGAGTCTTGGGATTTGGAGATTGGCGGATCACGGCAGCGAAGTTCTGGGGGCCTATGCACCCGATGAGACCTGGCCCCGGACAAGCTGATCGGCGAGCCCTATCTCGGCATCGGCCCGGCAACGGAGGCAGGACCAAACGCACAATGGCAGCCTTGGCGGTTGTCCAGGCAATGGCGCGGATATGTCGGCAGACGATCGATGATCTACCGGATTAACTGGGAACTAGTCGCGATGTTGCTCGCCGGTTGCGAAGGGGCGCTGTCCTTCATCATGAGGGGGATGTGAAACGTCCGGCTCTTCTGCAGGACGTCGTTGCCGATCGCCCGGCAATCGCAGCGGCCGGCGAAGCAGGCCGAAGTGCACTTGTCACTGACCAGGGAACGATATCGGTCCCCATGTGTTAGAAATCCATGGACACTTTGGAACCCCAGGGCCACGGGACGGTGGCCGACATTTTGACGTCGGAAGTTGCCAATGCCAGGCAGCGCATTCACCGGACCGAGCTCGCGCTTCAACGCACTGAAGAAATGCTGGCCGAGAACCTGGCGCTGCGCAACAGGATACGAACTGCGGTCGAGGCCGCAGACCGCTTGGTGAAGATCGATCCCCCCAGCTTTGAAGGACGTCGCGCGGGTTGAACTGGGCCGGCGCTTCATTCGTCGCGCCCTTCAGGCCACCAGCCCATCACTCTCGCTCCAGAACTTTGCCAACCACATCTACGTCTGGGCTGCACGCTCGCGAACAGCCGGAACCAACGGCGACCACAAGCGGTTTACCAATCAAAGGGACCGCAATGGATTCGGAATAATGGAACTTTTAGATATGGAACTGGCGCGAGCCCGACAGCGGCTTAATCGGGCAGAGCGCTCCCTTGAGCGTGCGAACGAGATGCTGGATGATGACTGCGGTGTTGGCATCAATATCGCGCTGTGCAGCAGGATACGGGCTGCGCAACAGCGCGTAATTGAGGCCAGGTCGCGGTTGACGAAGATCGATCCCACCAGCGCTGACGGAGTTCGCACGGGTTGATCCGGCCCGTCGACGTGCCGCCTCGGGCATATAGGACGATCGGTTCGGCACTCCGGCGGTCGCGCACCAAGCAAGCCAACGCACTGCTTGAGGCGACGCGTTCGGTCCTAAGGCCAACCATTTTGCATGGCGATCTAACGAATGGCGGGTGCACAGCAGATCCTCGTTGCTGGCGCTACTGCCGCATTTTGGTCCAATTCACACCGTGCTGTCCAGTTTCCCTTCGCGATTCCCTTTGCTTGCGCTCGATCGGATCGTGGCCAAACCACCAAGGCTGATTTCCAGCCTCGAAGTGCACCATACATCGCTATCTCGGATCGCCTCCGATCATCTACCGATCATGGCACGATTAAATCTCCAGGGGATTCGACAGCTACATTTGCAACCAGATTACCTTTGTAGGGTTCTTGCTACAAATTTTGAGCAAGGCCGGGTTTCTATCGCTGAAGGGTAGAAAATTTTATGGAAGTATCCATTACGCGGATTGCACACGACAACATCAAAGCAGGCAAGAGCGGCTTGCTGCTGGTTCCGGACAATTATGACGCCTTCGCCGGGCGCGTTCTGGCGGCAAGGAGTGCCGTTCGCAGTCTCGATCTCATGTACTACCTTTGGCACGATGACCACACTGGCCGCTTGCTCTTGCAGGAAGTTTTCCGGGCCGCTGAGCGCGGCGTGCGAGTTCGCATGCTCCTGGATGACGCCAATCCGCGAAAGAACGATGCGGCCTATCTGGCTTTGAGCAATCATCCAAACATCGAGTTGAAGTTGTTTAATCCGAGCGGCGTCAGGCAACGCAGCGTCATGCGCGGTGTGGAAATTGTATTGCGACTATTTGCGTTGACCCGGAGGATGCACAACAAGGCATGGATCGCTGACGACAACGTTGCTATCGTAGGCGGGCGCAACGTTGGCGATGCCTATTTCGACGCAGCAGAAACCAACTTTCGCGACTTAGACGTGCTGCTCCTCGGTCCTGCCGTGCAGCAAACCGCCCAAATATTTGAGGCATTCTGGGCTTGCGAGGACGCGAAATCAATCAGTGTCCTGGGTCCAGCCGCGGGGAACGAGCATTCCGATTTGTTTTCAGGAAGCGATCTCGAAACCGAATCAATGCTTTTGAACGGGATCGGTGACCGAGGGTCCATCGCAGAGTTCATCGCGGCCAGCAACGACGTGCATTGGGTGGATCGAGTTCGGGTGATTTCCGATCCTCCAGAGAAGGTGAGAGGTTGGAGACGTCGCAGCTGGCTTACCAAGGAGTTGCTTCCCCTCATAAAGTCGGCGCGCAACAATCTGGAAATTGTATCTCCCTATTTCATCCCTGGCAAAAGGGGCTCCGCGGTCCTGATGGACCTCGTCAGCAATGGGGTTGACGTTTCCGTTTTGACCAATTCCTTGGCCGCTACAGACGTCGCCGCGGTTCATGGGGCTTATGCAAACTATCGCAAGCGATTGCTGAGGAAAGGCGTAAGACTGTTCGAGCTCCAGCCCTTCACTCGCGGTCAGGGAATTTCGGTTTTTGGCTCCAAGGGTGCCAGTCTGCACACCAAATCGTTCACGGTTGACGACAGGGCTGGGTTCGTCGGTTCCTTCAATTTTGATCCCCGGTCAGTGTCTTTGAACTCGGAGATGGGCGTGCTCTTTGAGGATGCCGAATTAGTCGGTGAACTTCGGCGCTTTTTTCAAGCGGAGATATCACTAGAAACCAGCTATCGGCTGGAACTAAAGAACAATGTGCTGCACTGGCATGGATGCGAAGAAGGCAAACTCCAAGAATACACACACGAACCAGAGGCCGGAATTTTTCGCCGGGTTCTGGCGGCCTTGGTCCGCCACCTTCCGGTTGAGTCTCAGCTTTAGCCAGACCCACTAAGATAGCATAGGTGCTAACGGCGGGATCGACGCGGCGTTCTTGCCGCGCCCGGTACGGCATACCTGAAGAACGGCGACGTGAATGTGCCAAGCACAGCGCCCCGGGGCCGCGGTGGAAAGGCCGGGAGCATGAAGCATCCCCCCTCTGGCAATTGTCAGCTTGCTGCCGCCAATCGCGTGAAGACGATGGTGACCTTCGTCCCTTCGCTGGCGCTCGAGGCGACGTTGAACTTTGCCTTGGCGTTCTCTGTCAGCGAGCGCGCGATCAGCGCGCCGAGCTTGCCGGGCTTGGGCCATGTCTCCCCTTCCGGCAGGCCGATACCGTCGTCCGCAACTATCACCAGGCAGCCGTCCCCATCGGCGATGCTGTGCAGCTTTATCGTCCCGCCTTCACGCCCTTGGAATGCATGCTTGAGTGCATTTGTGAGCAATTCGTTCACGACCAGTCCCGTTGGCATGGCGACGTTGATCGATACCGGATAGGTATCCACCTTCATGTCGAGGCGGATCCCCTCAACTGCATGCGACCCCATCACCGCGGAGGCGATCTGGCTAAGATAAACGCCGAGATCGACCTCATCCTTCTGCTCGTCTGCCGATAGCGTCTGGTAGAGGATCGCCAGAGCCTCGACGCGGCCGGCGAGCCTCTCAAATCTTTTCTGGTCGGGCTCGGTCGCGTTACGGGTTTCTAGACGGATCAATGCGGTGATCATCTGTAAGTTGTTCTTCACCCGGTGCTGCAGTTCGCGCAACAGGGTGTCCTTCTCGCGGACGCGATCCTCCACCAAGCGCGCTTCTTCAGATTCGCCATGGGATGAGACGTCGACCAGAGCCACCAGTCGGAAGCAGTTCGTGCCGTTATCGTCCACGATGATGTTTGAATAAACGTCGACAAGAGCCGGGTTGGCCCCGACGGGCTCCAGCCAGAAAGTGCCGACGAAATCGGTTTCCTCGACCAAGGCCTCGGGCAGAGGCCGGCCCTTCTGCTGGTGGATGCCAATGCCGGAAAGTGCTCCCCAGTTTTGCCGGGTAAGCTCGGCTGCCTTCAGGCCTGACACTTTTTCGAATTCTGGATTAGCATAGACGACGCGCTCCTTCGCGCCTAAGTCCGACACGGCGATAGCGATCGGCACCTGGTCAAGAAATTTTTTGAACTGCTCGCTTTCCAGCGCGGTGGCAAGGTCCGGTGTGTCGAGCAATTGCTCAACTGCCTCAGCCTTGTCTGAATCTGATGTCATCTTGGTCGCCTGTGCTTTGCGTGGGAGCCTCAGTCTCAGTCATGCACTTTGCTCGATACCGACAACGCTGGAAGCGGCTGCGCGATGTCAGGAGCAGGACGAGCCCGCGTCACGGAGCGGCAGAGCCATGGGCAACACAGGCCGTCTTGCTGAGAGTTCAGTCAACCTTGCGTCACTTTGCACGGCCACGACCTTTTTTCCAACAGCGTTGTGCCAAAATCCCGTCTCTGCCAATCGAAATTGACGATCTGCACGTCGCCGGAACTGCCGACAGAATATTTCCGCCATTTGCAATGGGCTCACCTGGCAGCGGCGGCGCCGGTGGCGGCATGCGGTGGCCAAACCGCACCCCGCATGTGCTCATCCAGGTCTGGCTGCTTCGCCGCGACACGATCGGGCGAAACGGTATGCTGCGCCGGTTCCGGCCGCCTTGGAGTTGCCCGGGTGGCTCGCGGGACCTATCGGGTCATCGCCTGGGATACCGCGGCCGGCAGGCAAACGGGGGAATGGCAAGCGAATTCCGACATGGCTGAAACTTGATGTGCCGCCGTTCTCTGCCAATGTCGCGCTTGCCATTCGCCGAACCTGAGCAGGATGGAGACTGCGCCTGAAGGTATTCATTTGCTCGCTGATCTGACTTGTCATTGCCCAAGGTCTTTGCAACTTCGTCGCCAATGCCGATGTCAGTGATCTGCGCCAAGCGAAGTTGCGCGGAGATCTCACGAGATCTGCGCATTAGGTGTTGCGCTCTCCCGAACGCGACTGCTGGTTGGCAGCATCGGCCGATCCGCCCAGCGTGTCGGCGACCGTGGCACCTCGCGCACCCATTGGCTGCTGCGCACCTGTGGTGGTGTCCTTGGCTGTCTGGTGCTCCATCTCGGCATTCAGCTCCGCCCCCACAATCAGGACAATCACAGAGATCCAGGTCCACATCATCAAGCCGATGACTGCCCCCAGGGCTCCATACGTCGCGTTGTAGTCGGCGAAGTTCTCAAGATAATAGGAAAACCCTATCGAGACCGCGATCCACACCCCAGCCGCGAGGAAGGCGCCCCATGTCGCCCATTGCCACTTTGCCCTTTCGCGGCTGGGGCCGTAGCGGTAGATCAGC
>NZ_JBVVQO010000046.1:0-52671 GCF_055811215.1 Mesorhizobium sp. WSM4819 | reverse complement strand
GATCAACTCTTCACCACCGAGAAGCTCAATCGTCTCGGCCCAGCCGTCATCTACAAGCGATTCGTGAGTCATCGCAGGGTAGAATCACAACCGATTCCCCGCTGCAACTCCTATCTTAGCGCATATGCCCTCGTGGGGGAGATGTCCGGCAGGACAGAGGGGGGGCGCGAAGGATCGCTACGGAGCGCGTTTATTCTGAGCCGTTGCATTCTTCGGCGGATGTCACGGAATGGATCCCTGGGTCTGCGCCGCGTCGCTAGGATGACGAAGGCGCGGCGGCTTTCGGCCAATCGCAGACGTTGGAGAATTGGCGGCTGCAGGCTGGTCAGCAGCGACGGGCCATCCACTGATTCAAACTTGATCAAAATCATCCCGGAACCATTTCGCAACGCCTGAGTTTCGGGCTAAAGCTACTGGAACCCCTGACATGGCAGAGTTTGACACAGGACAAGGGAAGTCTGTTGCCAACGCCGTACGGCAATTGCTGTCTTCCGAAGACTATCGCCGGCACTTGCACGGCGTGCTGAAACTTGCTGTCGACCCACTGCCCAGCACCTTTGTCCCATTGCTTGAGGCGCTTGATCAGGCCGGGCGAGAGCCGTTTCGGCGGAGCCCAAACGAGCGATAACCGAGAAAACGCGCTAATCTTCTCCTGCACTTCTCCTGCATCCCATGACTCAACGCTACGACATTGAGAAGACACCTGAAGGCACGTGGGACATCATCGATGTGTTCACGGGGCAGCCGGTTGTCGAGGTCGGCGTGCCGTTGATCGACATGCCGATCGAAGAGGCCGACGATCTGGTCGACCTTCTCAACTGCCGCGATAGGGAACAGCGGGAGGATACTTGACGGCAGCTTCCCTGATCGAAACTCCCGAACGTCATTTCAAGGAATGATCCGCTAGCGGAATCGCCTTCCGGTTGAGGCATTTTGTCGTGGATGGCGCCTGAATCAGAAACCCGCCTCGGCGGCGGGTCTTTGGGCCCAGTGGGAAGAATCGCCGCGATCAGCCATTCCTAACCGGGAATCAGCGTGAGAATGTGGCTGTAACTGGTTGACAGGTCGGCGGGACAGCATACCCCTGTGCCTTGCTAGGTATCTCCCCTGCAAGGGGATCCGACAGGAGAGAGGGGGCGACGTGGAGAGCCAGAATAATCCGGCCAAGGCAACTCGCGGTTTCTGTCTGACATAAGAGTTCGCTTCAGATTCCCTTCTTCTCGATGCCGCTCACCCGGACGCCCGATTGACCTCACGTCCTTCCGGGCACTAGATCGCGGAGTTAGGAGTATTTGGGGGATATCATGCTGCCGGTAGTGCCTCGCATCCTCGCCGTGACGCTGTTTTGCCTTTCGGTCGCTGCGGGATCCGCCTCTGCCGCCGGCGGAAAGCGGGTCGCACTGGTCATCGGCAATTCGTCCTATCTGTCCGTGACCCCACTGTCCAATGCCGAGAACGACGCAAGGGAGTTCGCCAAATTTCTGGCCGAAAACGGGTTCGAGGTCGACAATCTGGTGAATGTCGGCCGCGCGGAATTCGCCAAGGGGTTGTCCAACTTTTCAAAAAAGCTCAGCCCCGAGGACACGGCGCTCTTCTATTTTGCCGGACACGGCATGCAGTTGAAGGGCGAGAACTTCCTGCTCGGCCTGGATGCCGAGTTGGAGTCCGAATTCGACGTCGATGCCGAAACGGTCTCTCTCAATTCCATCATCGAGACGATGGAGAGAAAGGCGTCGCTGTCGTTGATCTTCATCGATGCCTGCCGAAACAATCCGATCGCGGATCGGCTGAACATCGCGGTGGAGGGCGCGACCCGCGGCGGAACCGTGAAAGGCCTGGCGCCGGTCAGTTCGACGGGATCAGGCACCATGATCGCCTTCGCGGCCTCGCCCGGTCAGGTTGCCTATGACGGCGGCGGCTCGAACTCGCCTTTCACCATGGCCCTGATCGAGCATCTGGCAAGTCCTTCGCTGGAGGTCGGAACGGCCTTCAAGCGGGTCATTCGGGATGTGCGCGTCAAGACCGGCAACGATCAGTCGCCGCAGATCGTCTCCAATCTGGCGGCCGAATTCTATTTCAACGAAAGCGCGCCCAGCGACGAAGCGGCTTCGCTCATGCTTGCCCAGATCGATTTCGAGAAGGCGGAGCGGATTTCGACCGCTCGCGGGTGGCAGCTATACCTGGCGAAATACCAGAGCGGCGCATTCGCCGACAGCGCGCGCGACGCCCTGCGGTTGCTTCAGGGAGGATCGGAGGAGCTGGTGTCGCCGAAGGAAGCGGAAGCGAAGCTGAAGCTCACTCAGGCACAACGCAAGGAAATCCAACTCGCGCTTGCCGACCTTGGCTACGACATCGGATCGGCCGACGGAACGATTGGCCTCAAGACACGGCGTGAGATCGCCCGGTACCAGAAGGCGATGGGTCTGTCGGAGACCGGCTACATCAACCGTGTGATGGCAAATCGCCTCGAACTCGTCGGCATTTCCTCCTCCGATTCCGTCATCTCGGCCGATGAAGCCAGATCATTCGATCCCAACGATCTGAAGGGTCTCGAAACGGATGAGCGGGTCATTCGCGCGGCGCAATGCCTGGCCGGAAAGGAAATCATCTATGGGGAATTCGAAGGACACCTCTACGTCGCAGCCTACACCCGCAGCATACGGATCGATGCCGCCAAGCAACTGGCAAAGGGGTGCGAGGCTTACCTCGTCGCGATCGGGTCCAAGGCTGAGAACGACTTCGTTTATGATCTGTTCGCCGCGGATGACCGGATGTTCATATCAGGCTTCGACACCAGGAGCGGCTACAGCTGGAAGATCGGCCCGTGGATAGGACTTGAGCAGGCTGAGGGAGCGCGCGAGCCCCGTGGCGGCTGGGGCTGGCAGAACGGCGAGAAACTGAAATTCACCAACTGGGGGGAGGGACAACCAGGCGAGTATACCCCACATAGACAGTGGGGTACGTACCTCGGGGATAAGCTGGGAAGGGTCGACATGTCGAAGGTGGACGCAAGGGAGTGGCATGACGTGACCGAGTTCGACGCCCCCCCCAGCATGGTGCTTGAGTTTGAGTAAGGATGCCTTCCTGAAAGGGCCTGCAACCTGTCGGGTTCATGCTCTGGGGATGTATAGGCACCATTCGCTTTTGCGAGCAAGACTCCAGGCCTCCTCAGTCCGCGTGCAGATTGCGGCTCGACGACCAGATCCTTGAACACCGCGCGAAAACCGGCGCGTTCCGGGGAACAGGCAATGACCTCGGCATCGTGGCCGGAAACGGGCGCAGCCGGGCGATCTGCCCGGCGCTTCCCCAACCGCAAACTGGACGTGGACCTCGTCGCCGTGGCGGGTAGGCGCACGGAAACCTCGCCGCTGGGTTTCGCATCGGGCAGCGGGATCACCGACCAGGTCCGACACGGCGCACGTGACGACCAAGCTGAAACGCATCAGGCCGTCGGTAAATTCCATCCCCGCCTTGCGACTTTCTGCCTTGTCCGCGCGAGCCGGGTTGTCTTTCCCCGCTCCTCGGACAGGACATGCTCGAATGCGTGTACCGTCTGCCAGCAATCATGTTTCACGGTGCCCGGCTTCTCTTTCGGTAGGACCGAAACCAGCTTGCGGAAAGCGGCGTCAGCAATTCGCGGCTCGCCTTTTTCTCTAGCATGCCTGATCCACGATCTCAGCCTTTCGGGATCCTTGCAGTTCTCAATCAGCCCCAGAGTCTTCGCCACGTCGCTCATGCTGCCCCCTTCAGTCTCTCCCCCCAAGCAAGGGGGGAGATTGGCAGCTTCGTCTGATGGCGCCTACTCCGGAGAGCCCGGCAACGAGACTGAGACCGAGTAGCCGCACATGACCCAGTTCCCCGCTGGTCAAAATCCGCGCGGCTTGGCACAGTCAGGAAAACAGGAGTCTCCTCATGGCGAAGACCGCACGTGCGACAAAACCAAAACCCTGGGTCGAGTCGGCCACGCATCTGGTCGACGTCGCCATGGGCAGGAGGCCCGCCGATCTCGTCATCCGCAACGGGCGCTGGGTCAACGTACATTCCGGCGAGATCATCGCCGGCACCGACATTGCCATTGCCGGCGGCCGTTTCGCCTATTGCGGGCCGAATGCCGGCCATGCCATCGGCCAGGGCACCAAGGTGGTCGATGCCGGCGGGCGCTATCTGGTGCCGGGCCTTTGCGACGCGCACATGCATGTCGAGAGCGGCATGGTGACGGTGACGGAGTTTTGCCGCGCCGTCATCCCGCATGGCACCACCTCGATGTTCATCGACCCGCACGAGATCGCCAATGTGCTCGGCCTGCCGGGTGTGCGGCTGATGCATGACGAGGCCGTCGCCATGCCGATCAACGTCCTTGTGCAGATGCCGTCCTGCGTGCCTTCCGCACCTGGGCTGGAGCATGCCGGAGCCGAGCTGACGGTTGCCGATGTGACCGAGGCGATGGGCTGGGAGAACATCGTCGGACTTGGCGAGGTGATGAACTTTCCAGGTGTCGCGGCCAACGATCCGGTGATGGCCGGCGAGATCGCCGCGACGGTGAAGGCGGGCAAGACCGTCGGCGGCCATTATGCCTCGCGCGATCTCGGCCTGCCGTTCCACGGCTATGTCGCCGGCGGCCCCGAGGACGACCACGAAGGCACGCGCGCCGAGGACGCCATCGCCCGCGTCCGCCAGGGCATGAAGGCAATGCTGAGGCTGGGCTCGGCATGGTACGACGTTGCCTCGCAGATCAAGGCGGTGACGGAGAGCGGGCTCGACCCGCGCAACTTCATCCTGTGCACCGACGACAGCCATTCCGGCACGCTCGTCCATGAAGGCCATATGGACAGGGTGGTCCGCCACGCCATCAGCCAGGGGTTGAAGCCGGTGACCGCGATCCAGATGGCGACGCTCAACACCGCCCAGCATTTCAGGCTGGAGCGCGAGCTGGGATCGATCGCGCCGGGGCGGCTCGCCGATCTGCTGATCGTCTCCGATCTGGCCGCGATGACCATCGACGAGGTCTATGGCCGCGGCGTCAGGCTGGCCAAGGGCGGCAAGCTCGACATCGACATCCCGGCCCATGACTATCCGAAGACGGCAAAGAACACCGTCAAGCTCGGCAAGAAGCTCAAACCGGGGGATTTCGACATCGTGGCGCCTGTCGGCGCCAACGAAATTCGGGTGCGGGTCATCGGCGTGATCGAGAACCAGGCGCCGACGCGGGCGCTCGAGGCCGACCTTCCGGTGGAGGACGGGCTGGTCGCCATGGACCGTCGCAACGACGTCTGCCAGATCGCGCTGGTCGAGCGCCACCGCGGCACGGGCGGCGTCACCAATGCCTTCGTCTCCGGCTTCGGCTATATGAGCGACTGCGCCATGGCCTCCAGCGTGGCGCATGATGCGCACCACATCATCGTCGTCGGCACCTCCAAGCAGGACATGGCATTGGCGGTCAACCGGCTGGGCGAGGTCGGCGGCGGCGTCGTGCTGTTCTCCAGGGGCAAGGAACTGGCGCTGGTCGAAATGCCGATCGCCGGCCTGATGTCGGACCAGCGCGCCGAAATCGTCGCCGCCAAGGCCGACAAGCTGACCGAGGCGATGCGCCAGATGGGCTGTTCGCTGAACAACGCCTACATGCAGCACTCGCTGCTGGCGCTGGTCGTCATCCCGGAACTGAGGATTTCCGATGTCGGCCTGATCGATGTGACGACGTTCCAGCAAGTCGAACTGTTCGTCTGACAACGACCAAGGGCGTGTCCGCTCTCATCCGCCGGTGGCGATGGTCAGCACCTTGAAGGGCGTGGTGATGACGATCTCGGCGACGGAGCCGACGGCCTTGCCGATGCCCTGGCCGAGATTGTTGATCGGCTGCGCCGGATCGACCTCGTCCGATGCCAGGCCGGCCGGCGCGCGCAGCCGGTCGCCGAGCAGTTGCACCAGGAATGGGTTGTCAGCGAATTTGGCGTGGTTCAGGCGGTCGCCGCCTTTCGTCTTGCTCAAGTCGACCACCGACACGCCATAGCTGGCGAGGTCGGCCGCGTCGCCATAGTCGCCGACGCGCGGCTTGTCGCCCGAGATCAGCGAGGACAGTCTGAGGGCGCGATCGTCGCCCGAAAGCAGGATGGCGAAAGGCTTGTCGGGCTTGCCGTAACGGATCATCTGCTTCTTGAATACATCGACATCGATGTCGGGCGAGGCCAGGATGACATAGCCGAGCTTGTCGCCAAGATCACGGTCGCCGGTGATGGCAAGCTGGCGCAGCGCCTCCATCGTCACCCAGGTGCCCATCGAATGAGCGATGATGTCGATGCTCTTGGCCTTGGTCTTGGCCAGCATCCGCAACGTCTCTTCGAGATCGTCGCGCGCCGCGTTGGCGCTTTCCTTGTCGTAGATATAGCCCGTGGTCTTGCCGCTCGACGCCCATGAGAACAGCACCGGCGTGCCGGAGTATTTGGTGTCGTGCGCGATCTGCGTCAGCCGGTAGATGCCGTCGTCGAAACCGTTGTTGAAGCCGTGCACGAAAACCAGAGCGCGGTCGCCGCGCATGGCGATGTCGGCGCCGACCGCCTTGGCGAATTGCGGGGCGCCTTCGTAGAATTCGACCTCGGTTGCCGTGAAGTCCTTCGCCGGGTTGCTGTTGGCGGAACCCCTGACCCGCTCGATGGCGCCGACCTGATGGGTTTTAGGCACGGTGACTTCGACACTGGCAAAACTGGTGGTCGGTGAACGGTCACCGTCGAACACCTGCCGCGGGTCCTTCGTCGCCTTTTTTCGGGTGGTGGCGACGAAGATCTCATGCGTGGCGGCGATGTCGGAGGCAGGCACCGTCACGGTCGTCGTGTTGAGAAGGTCGTGGGTCTTGCGGCCGGCGCAGCCGGTCACCGCGAGCGCAAACGCTACGACGAGAAAAGTCTTCGAACGCACCTCACTGCCCAAGCAGGCTGATGCGGTCGGTCACCTCGCGGTCGCTGGCAAATCCGTCATCCTCGCGCAGCCGCTGGCCGAGCATCTTCACCAGCTCGGGATTGTTGGCGAATTTGGTGTGGTTGAGGCGATCCGATCCCTCGACGCTTGAAAGATCGACGACGTTCACGCCATAGTCGGCTAGGTCGGCGGCGTCCTTGTAATCGCCGACGCGCGGCCGCGAGCCGGCGAGCAGACCGGAGAGCCGCAGCGCCCGGTCGTCGTCGGACAGCAGCAGGATGAAGGGATTGGTCGGTTTGCCGTAGCGGCGCATCTGGCTCTTGAACACGTCGACATCGATGTCGGGCGAGGCCAGCACCACGTCGCCGAGCTTGCCGCCGAGATCGCGGTCGCCATTGATGGCGAGCTGGCGCAGCGCTTCCATGGTGACCCAGGTCCCAAGCGAATGGGCGACGATGTCGATGCGCCGCGCGCCGGTCTGCGCGAGCATTCTCAGCGTCACTTCCAGCTGGTCGCGGGCAGCACTGGCGCTTTCCCTGTCGTAGACATAGTCCCGGGTCTTGGCGCCCGACGCCCAGGAAAACAGCACCGGCGTGCCCGGGTAGCCGGAATCATGGGCGATCTGGGTGACGCGGTAGACGGCGTCGTCGAAGCCGGTGTTGTAGCCATGGACGAAAAGCATGACGCGGCCGCCGCGCGCGGCGATGTCGGCGCTGAGCGCGCTGGAGAATTTCGGCCCGGTGTCATAGCCGACGACGTCGGAGGCCATGAAATATTTGGTCGGGTCGTTCGACCTGCCGCGCGAGCGCCGCTCGATCCGACCGGTTTCGTGGGTCCCCGGCACGGTGACGTTGACGCGGGCATAGTTCAGCGTGGCCGAGCGCTCGCGGTTGAAAACCTTGCTGGGATCGTCGGCGCGCTTGCGCGTCGTGGCGATGAAGATCGAGTGGTTGCCGGCGATTTCCGTCACCGGCGCCGACACCATGGCGCTGCCGAGCAGTTCCTCGGTCTGCCGGCCGCCACAGCCGGCAACGAGCAAGGCAAGGGCAAGGATACAAATCTTCTTCAACTCTAGAATTCCACTCCGGCCGAAAGGCTTGATCCAACCTCCGCGACCCCTCCCGGACAGCCGAAGTGCGGCAGAAGTAAGTCGTTTCCTGCCGAAATGCGCTCAGCGGCTTGCGACAGTCATCGCACTGTTGCGCGAAAGCCAGAACGATTGCCCTGATCAAACACGTACGGCGTGTGCTAGCTTCGCGAACACCACAGACGATCCGGGGTAATTTTTTCGATGACCAGTTTCTCTTCCCGCGTCGCGGTCGCCGCTGCCGCGATCCGCCAGATCTTCCCGGAAACACCGCTGCAGGAAAACGATTATCTGTCGAAGAAGACCGGCGCGCGCGTGCTGCTGAAGCGCGAGGATCTGTCGCCGGTGCGCTCCTACAAGATCAGGGGCGCCTTCAATTTCTTCCGCAAGTCGCTCGCCGCCGGCAACGATGCCGAGCTGTTCGTCTGCGCTTCCGCCGGCAACCATGCCCAGGGCTTTGCCTTCGTCTGCCGTCATTTCGGCAAGCGAGGCGTGGTGTTCATGCCGGTGACGACGCCGCAGCAGAAGATCGACAAGACGCGGCTGTTCGGCGGCGAATTTGTCGAGATCAGGCTGGTCGGCGACTTTTTCGACGACTGCTACCGCGCCGCCTCCGAATTCACCGAAAGCGCCGGCGCGCACATGGTGCCGCCGTTCGACCACAAGGACATCATCGAGGGGCAGGCGACGGTCGCCTACGAGATATCAGGCCAGATGCCGGGCGCGCGCATGCCCGACATCATCATGCTGCCGGTCGGCGGCGGTGGCCTGGCTGCGGGTGTGACGCATTATTTCGCCGACCAGCGCCGCGACACGCGCTTCGTCTTCTGCGAGCCGGCCGGCGCGCCAAGCCTGCGCGAGAGCCTCGCCACCGGCAAGCGCATCAAGCTTGCCAAGGTCGACAATTTCGTCGATGGCGCGGCGGTGGCCGAGATCGGCCGCGAGCCGTTGCGGCATCTCAGGGCGTTTGCCACCGAGGCGGTGCGGCTGATCCCGGAAAACCGGCTCTGCGCGACAATGATCGAGATGCTGAACGTCGAAGGCGTGGTGCTGGAGCCGGCCGGCGCACTGGCGATTGACGCGCTGAAGGATTTTTCGAAGAAGGAAATCAGGGGCAAGGCCATCGTCGCGGTGGTTTCGGGCGGCAATTTCGATTTTGAGCGGCTGCCGGACGTGAAGGAAAGGGCGCTGCGTTTCGAGGGGCTAAAAAAGTATTTCATCATCCGCTTTCCGCAGCGGCCGGGCGCGCTGCGCGACTTCCTCGAATTGCTCGGTCCCGACGACGACATTGCCCGCTTCGAATATCTGAAGAAATCGGCGCGCAATTTCGGCTCGGTGCTGATCGGCATCGAAACCAAGGACCGCCGCAATTTCGAGCTGCTCAACGCCAATTTCGAGGCCGAGGGCGTTCAGTATCAGGACATCACCGACAACGAGACGCTGGCCGGGTTCATCATATGAGCGCCCAGGCGAAGATTTTCGTTGCGTTGTTTTCCGGCATCAATGTCGGCGGCAACCGCATCGTCAAGATGGCCGAACTCCGGTCGTTCTTCGAGCAGCTCGGCTTTGGCGACGTCGCCAGCTATGTGCAGAGCGGCAACATCGTGTTCCGTTCGGCAAAGGGCGATGCGGCCACGCTGACCAAACAGATGGAAACGGCCTTCGAGAAGAAATGGGGATTTCACTCGCGCATCATGGTGCGCGATCTCGGCTGGTTCGAGCGGCTGGTGGCGGAAAATCCCTATCCGGAAGTCGCCGGGGAGCCGACGAAGCTTCACGCCTATGTGCTGGAGCGCCCGCCGACCGCCGACGAGGTCGCGCGGCTGGCCGAAAAATGCACCGGTCCCGAACGGTTCGAGGTCAGGGGCGACGTGCTTTACCTGCACGCACCGGAAGGCCTCGGCAAATCGGTATTTGCCAACCTCATCCCGCGCACGCTGAAAGTGCCCTGCACCGCGCGCAACTGGCGCACGGTGCTGATGCTGCTGGCGATGACCGGCCACGGGGGTGGCTGACTCAGGGCCGCTGCACTCCTCGGTCACTGTAACGGTATGGATCCTGGGGTCGACGAAGGCATGGTAGCGTAAGGCCAATCGCGAATGTTGGAGATTGGCTGAACCTCTTTCCGTTCGTCATCTTAGGGCGGAGCAGGAGCGAAGCGACGTCGCGGAGACCCTAGGATGCATGCCGTTACCTCTTAGCATCGCAGCGCCGACCGGCAGGGCAGCACCTCATGACGATGGAGCGTGCTTCCAGTCGAAGGTCAGCTCTTCGCGAAAAGCGAAGCGTTCGACGTGGTCGGCGACGACCGTCTCCAGGCGCTCCAGCGAGCCGGCTTCGTCGGCGGTCACCGCGATATTCAGCGCTGCCGGGTCGGCATCGAGAACCGTGCGGCCCAGTGAGAGATCGATCGTGCCGTGGCTCGGATCGAACGCGACGGGAAACTTGTGCGCCCAGTGCTTGCAGAGCTGCTGCAGATAGCGGCTCGCATGTTCAGTGACGGCAGTGGCATGGCTGGTCGGCATGAATGGATTCTTCCCTAATGTCGCTGGTTACCAGCTTCCAGTGTTCGGCATCGACGCCCAGGGCTCGGCCTTGGCCTTGGCCGGGCCTTTCTGCAAAAGCTCGATCGAGATGCCGTCCGGCGATTTGACGAAGGCCATGTTGCCGTCGCGCGGCGGCCGGTTGATGGTGACGCCCTTGTCCATCAGCTGCTGGCAGGTGGCGTAGATGTCGTCGACCTCGTAGGCGAGGTGGCCGAAATTGCGGCCGCCCTTGTAGTCTTCCGGATCCCAATTGTAGGTGAGCTCGATCAGCGGCGCCTTGTCGGTGATGCCGCTTTCCTCGTCTTCGTCCGCTGCGAGGAAGATCAGCGTGTAGCGCCCCTGTTCGTTTTCGTGGCGGCGCACTTCCTTGAGGCCAAGCTTGTTGCAGTAGAAATCGAGCGAGGCATCGATGTCGGCGACACGGACCATGGTGTGGAGGTAGCGCATGTGATTTTCCTCGAAATGTTGCTTTGCGGCGGAACATAGGGGCCACCCGGCCAAAGGGCAATTCCCGATAGCCGCTCCTGCCGGCAAACAACAAATCCGGTATTCCCGCAATGAACCGTGAAAAAACGCAGCTCAGGTCTTGCACACACCGGAAACGGAAGTGTTAATCTAACGTCAAGAATCAGTTGCGGTATTCTTGGAAAAAGGGGGGCGTTGTTATGGGGGAAAAAGCCTCTTTCATGGGGCGGGACGGAACCGGTCACGACGCCTTGCAAAGAGACGAGAGCGGCGACACGGCCGGTCTTGTCGAGATTGCTGGCGCTATCAAATGGTTCGACGTGGCCAAGGGTTACGGTTTCATTCTTCCTGATGACGGCTCTTCCGGCGATATTCTCCTCCATGTGACATGCCTTCGAAAAGACGGTTTCCAGACCGCCTTGGAAGGTGCGCGCGTTGTCTGCCTGGTCAAGCAAGGTGAGCGCGGATTGCAGGCGTTCCGCGTGCTCTCCATGGATCTCACCACGGCGACCCATCCGGCGGAGATGCAGGAGCAGCGCACACACGTCTCGGTGACGCCGGAAAGCGGCCTCGAACGGGCGCTGGTGAAATGGTTCAACCGCACCAAGGGCTTCGGTTTCCTGACCCGGGGCGAGGGCACCGAGGACATTTTCGTCCACATGGAGACGCTGCGCCGTTACGGTATTACCGAGCTCAGGCCGGGGCAGGTCGTGCTGGTCCGCTTCGGGCGCGGCGACAAAGGCCTTATGGCTGCCGAAATTGACCCGGATATGGGTACCTTGCCCGTCTCGCACTAAAGTCCCACCTCGATCGAATCGGGACGCGACCTGGTGCTTTCCGCTTGACCGTGATGTTTTTCGAACCGTAGGTTCGGGATCATGGTCCAGGTGGTTTGAGATTCAGGTCAGGCCGACCTTACCTGAATTTCAACATACCTAGGACGACGGCCGAGGATTCTGAATGACTTACAGGAACTGGCTGACAACGGGCGTAGTCTGCGCCGCGATCGCCTTCGTCATCGCCGCAGGCGCTTACTTCCATTCGCAGCGACCGGCTTCGGCAGACAGCCGGGCGATGATCCTTGCCGTCGACCCGCAGCCGCTGGTCGCGGTGACGAAAGGCGGCGAACGCTCATTCTCCGTCGAAATCGCCGACACCTCGGCCGAGCGCGAGGCTGGCCTGATGTTTCGCCAGGAGATGGCCGACGATCATGGCATGCTGTTCGCGTTCGAGGAGGCTCGGGATGTCAGCTTCTGGATGAAGAACACGCCGATGCCGCTCGACCTGATCTTTGTCGGTCAGGACGGCAGGATCCGGGCGATCAAGCAAGGCGAGCCGCAATCCGAGGCGATGATCTCGCCCGGCGAGCCGGTTCGCTTCGTGCTCGAGCTCAAGGCAGGCACGGCCGCCAGGAGCGGCATCGAGGACGGCGACCTGTTGCGTCACCCGGCAATCGGCACTGCGCGCAACTGAACGCGCAGGACCATCGCAGATGCAGTTTTTCTCCCATGACGGTTTTGACCTTGCCTTCCTCGACCGCCAGCCGGCATCGGGGCAGGGCGATCCGGTGCTCATGATCCATGGCTTTGCCTCGACCCATTACGTCAACTGGGTGTCGCCCGGCTGGTTCAAGGCGCTGAACGATGCCGGCTACCGCGCCATCGCCTTCGACAATCGCGGCCACGGCGCCTCGTCGAAGAGCTATCAGGAGGCCGATTATACGCCGGCAAGAATGGCTTCCGACGGGGCAGCGTTGCTGAACCATCTCGGCATCGAACGCGCCCATGTCATGGGCTATTCGATGGGCGCGCGGATTTCCGCGTTCCTGGCGCTTTCCGACCCGGATAAGGTGGCGACGCTGGTCTTCGGCGGTCTCGGCGTCGGCATGATCGACGGCGTCGGCGACTGGGATCCGATCGCCGCCGCCCTTCTGGCCGACGATCCAGATAGCACCAGCCATCCACGCGGCCGCTCGTTTCGCGCCTTCGCCGACCAGACCCGCAGCGACCGCCGGGCGCTGGCCGCCTGCATTGCCACCTCACGGGAATTGCTGGCCGAGGCCGACATTGCGCGCATTGCCCAGCCGACGTTGATTGCCGTCGGCACCAGGGACGATATCGGCGGTTCGCCCGACGAACTGGCCGCCTTGATGCCGAACGCCAGGGCTTTCCACATCGAGGGCCGCGACCACATGCTGGCCGTCGGCGACAAGACCTTCAAGCAGCGGGTGCTGGAGTTTTATGCCGATAATCCGCTGTGAGTACATCGGTGGTTGAGTTGGGGTGACCCAAGGCCTGAAGAATGCAGCGGCTCAGGATAAAGCCGATCCGTAGCGATCCTTCCCGCCGGCATCAAAGGTGCTGCACCCGCAGCAGCGCTCACGCCTCAAGCGCTTTGAGCGAGCGCGCCATGTTTTGCCGGGCCTGAGCCTCGAACCGCTGCCGGAATTCCTCGGTGTGGAAGATGTGCGGGCGGGCGAGGAAGCCCTTCAGGACAGCACTGCGGCCGGCACGCCACATCGGCTCTTCCACCCAGCCATATTCGCGGCGAACCGCCTGTTCATAGGCGTCGAACGCATCAGGCGGCGCCCCCAGGATCGCCAGGTCCATGTCGAGGAACAGCGCTGCATCGCGGGCGGCATTTTCGTCGTCAAACTGCGGTAACTCATGCGTGGCGGTGGCTGATATCATCGCGGTGATGCGGCCAAGGCGCTGCGCATCGGTGCGGCCGGCGAGCTTTTTCTCGGCAAGGACGGCGCTCCTCGCCTCGTTGTCCTTGGCCCGGCTGTCATAGATGGCGTCGTGGAACCAGATCGCCGCCTCGACCGCCTCGGGGTCGTGCAACGATGCCCGATAGTGGCCGGCCAGCGCCAGCATCGCCTCGATATGGCCGAGGTTGTGATAGTGACGACCCTCCGCCTCACAGAGCGCGTAAAGTTCGCGCTTCAGCGGCTCGTCGATCAAGGCTTGGTTTTCCATGGCCGCTTGGATTTCCGTGAACCAAATCCATTTGACAAAGCACTAAGGAAAATTGAGTTCAACCGTGCTATGATCTGGCTTATAGAGCATGTCGCGCAAAAGTGCGCAGCGGTTTTGGTGCCAAGCCGAAGACATTAGGCCGGAGACCATTGATGAACAGCGTTACGATTGCCCGCCCGACCATGGTGAAGCCGATCGACCCGATCTGGCGCTCGATCCGCGACGAAGCGATGGACGCGGTCAACCGCGATCCGCTGCTGGCGGCGTTCCTCTATTCGACCATCCTCAACCAGGAAAGCCTGGAGGAAGCGGTCATCCATCGGCTGGCCGAGCGGCTCGCCCATCAGGATATTGGTTCCGATCTCATCCGCCAGACATTCAAGGCGATGGCAGCCGACGACAACGACTGGTCGTCGACGGTGCGTGTCGACATCCAGGCCTATTACGACCGCGATCCGGCCTGCGACCGCTTCATCATGCCGGTACTTTATTTCAAGGGTTTTCATGCCATCCAGACGCACCGGCTGGCGCATTGGCTGTGGAACCAGGGCCGCCAGGATTTCGCGCTCTACCTGCAGAGCCGGTCGTCCTCGGTGTTCCAGACCGACATCAACCCGGCCGCCCGCATCGGCAAGGGCATCTTCCTCGACCACGCCACCGGCCTCGTCGTCGGCCAGACGGCGGTGATCGAGGACGACGTGTCGATCCTGCACGGCGTGACGCTGGGCGGCACCGGCAAGGCCGGCGGCGACCGCCATCCAAAAATCCGCTACGGCGTGCTGATCGGCGCCGGCGCCAAGATCCTCGGCAACATCGAAGTCGGCCATTGCTCCAAGATCGCGGCAGGGTCGGTAGTGCTGTCGCCAGTGCCGCACAACAAGACGGTTGCCGGCGTGCCGGCCCGCGTCGTCGGTGAGACCGGCTGCGACCGGCCCTCGCGGCAGATGGACCAGCTTTTGCCGTCGCAATCGATGGACCACGTCGTCAGCTTCGACATCTGAACGCTCGGGCAGGGCCCGTTGCAAAGGCGTCTTTCTCCCCGTCACTATACGGGCAGAAATGCCCGGCAGGGCAATGAGGGGCAGCGCAAACCTCTAGCGATTGCCCCGGTTCTCTCGCCGGCTTGCCTTTACATCGCCATTGTCGACGTGCCAGAAGCGCGCTCAAACGAGCAAGACCGACGATCGGAGAAGACTTTTGAAGCCGGACGAAATCAGAAAGCTGGACGCCTATTTCAAGCGCGTCTTCCAGAACCCCAAGCTTGAAGTGAAGGCGCGGCCGCGCAAGGATGATTCGGCCGAGGTCTACGTCGGCGACGAATTCCTCGGCATCGTCTTCAAGGACGAGGACGACGGCGACTATAATTTCTCGATGGCGATCCTCGACATCGACCTCGCCTGAGCCGGGAGGCGATCGGTGCCGGCCGACCTTGAGCCAGCTTGCTCGCCGCACCCTCTTCTTCAACGTTGGCGATTGGCGAAAGAAGAACGAATAGCCAATCTCCCCCCTTGAGGGGAGATGCCCGGTAGGGCAGAGGGGGGTGCTGTCCCGCCGACGTCGCGCAAATTTCTGCACTGCTGCGCGATCAAAGTCACTGAGCAGATTCTCGCGCGGTTCGCTTCATCATCATCCTAATGCCCGGCCTTCAGCATACGCGCAGCCTTGGTGGCGATGGCTGCGTCGAGCGCCTGCCAGTCGCCCAGAAATTCCATGGGAAAGCGGTAGGTGAGGCTGAGATTGTCGCCGACCAGAATGTCGCGTTCGCAGGGCGCCAGCGATTGCGCAGCACTTGGGCCGCTCAGGCAGCGGGCCACGAACGGGTCCTTGCCCCGGCGATTGCCGACCGCCAGCACCTCGTTGAAATAGCCCGATTTTTCATTGAAGCCGTAAAGCGTCGTGCCGCCCGGACCGGGCGTGCCGGGCTCGACGATCAGGGCGCTGTAGATCGGCGCGAAGCGGCCGCTCATGTCACGCGACATGACCTGTCGTTCGAACGACAGAAAAATGATGCTCTTGGCTGATCCAGTGTGGTTGAAATCGTCGCGGGCGGCCTCACTGTAGCCGTCCATTTCGGGATAACGCAGATAGAGGTCGAGGCGCGAGGCGATGCCGTCGCGCCGCGCCTGGTCGAAGCGGATGACATTGGCCGGCACGGCGATGACGTTGTTGCCGATCACCACCTCGTGGACTGTCGTGTCGTCGGTATATCCGGCCATGGCGATCGAGCGGCCCAACCATTTGCCGCCAAGGCTGATCGTCATCGAAAGCACTGCCAGCGCAGCGAACACGTAGAACACCCGCTTCATCAGCTTGGAATCGACGATGGTGAGTTGCGGCCCGTTGGCGGCGGCTGCCTGCTTCATCGCGATCCCCGATTATCGGCAGCCTGTCTCAATGTGTCTGTTCCCTTGGGCTGTCCTTGAGCGACCCATGTGCGTGGCACGGCTCTTGCGGCACGCCTGTCGAAACACGACTGTGCGATTTCATGGTAAATGGAAGGTGAAGATGGGTCCGGTTGGACACACACTCGTTGCTTTTAGTGTTGCCTGACGGCACTGATCTCTTGCGGTTGCACGGCGACGATCTTTGGCGTTGGGCGTTGTGCTGATCGACATTGCATCCCAGGCAGGCACTCTCCTAGGGTCGACCGATCTTTCAGCCTGAGACGATTCGGAGGAGAAAAATGCCGCTCTATGCGATCGATGGAAAAGCCCCCGGTTTCGAGGACGCCGACAGCAACTGGATCGCGCCCGACGCTACCCTGATCGGCGACATACAGATCGGCCGCAACGCGGGCTTCTGGTTCGGTGTCGTCATCCGCGGCGACGACGAGCCGATCATCATCGGCGCCGATACCAATGTGCAGGAACACACGGTCATGCATACCGATGTCGGTTTTCCCTTGACCATCGGGCAAGGCTGCACGATCGGCCATCGCGCCTTGCTGCATGGCTGCACGATCGGCGACAACAGCCTGATCGGCATGGGCGCCATCGTGCTGAACGGCGCGAAGATCGGCAGGAATTCGCTGGTCGGCGCCGGCGCCCTGGTCACCGAAGGCAAGGAATTCCCCGACAATTCGCTGATCATCGGCTCGCCCGCCCGTTTGGTGCGAACACTGGACGATGCCGCGGTGGCAAGCCTGCGCGCTTCGGCTGCCCACTACGTCGCCAACGGCAAGCGCTTCAAGGCGGGGCTGACGAAGACCTGAGGCCAGCCTTGGTCAAATCTTCTGCTATATGGTTCACCGGCATCGTCGCCCAACTCACCGTCCATTGGAGCCGCGCCTGGTCATTGCATCGCGCAGCAACGAAGCACCGGCTTCAAAGCCGGCATTGTCGGCGTCCTCGAGGGCTGTCGTATAGTCGTCGATGCGGGTTTCGAGCGATGGGTCGGCGCCCGCCGCCAACAGCAGGCGGATGGCATCGACGCTACGGATGGCGACCGCATAGTGAAGCGGCGTCCAGTCGTTTACGCCCCGCATGTTCAGGTCTGCGCTCCCATCGATCAGGGTTCGGACTATTTCCAGTCTGTCAGCCCGGTCGGCGGAGAGTGCCGCAATGATTGCCGGAAAACCGCCGTGGTGGTGATAGTTCGGGTCCGAGCCCGCATCCAGTAAGTTCGAGATGAAAGCGGCGGGGCTCCAATAGATCGCATACTCCAGTGGATGCCCAAGGCCGAGTTCAAAGGGCATCTGCTCGTCGAACCAGCCGGGTGAGCCGCCGAGAGCCACACCGAGGCCCTCGAAGTCGCCCGCCTTGAACGCGTCGTCGATGGCCTCGAACAGGCGGTGGCGCTCGCATCGATCTTTCGGGATTTCCAACATCGCAGCGATCCGGAGGTTGAATTGGCCGCCATATTGCTCCCATCCGCCGCTGCCTGAAAGCCTCATGGCGGGCTGCGATTGGAGAGCAGGTCGATAGCTTTGCGCAGCCGTACGCCGGACCTATCGCATCGACATCAAGTTCGTGATCAGACCTGCCTTGATGTCGAGTGCGGGTCGATGGGCCTCCGGATGACCGATGTCGTTCAGCGTGTTGCAGCCGCAGGTCATGCGCTGGCGGGGCGGGTTTTGGAAACGCGGCAAACAAGGCCCGGCTATGCGCGTTCGATCCCTTGTTGCGGCTTTCGAATCTCGCTGAGGTGCTGCCGCCGTTTTAGCGACCGGACGATCGCAGCAGATATATCGAAGGCCTTCGCAAAGCGGGCCTGCCGGCCTAACGCCGTGTCAGCGCCAAGAGGAGGCTGGCGTACGTCGGCTTCGGCACTAAATCCCGTCGCTCGGTGTCGCTTAACGCCAAAGTCGGGAAATGGCGCTGCCGAGCCGGCCGGCGCATCGGCTTGGACTACACCGCGATGCAGTGTTCGACGTTTCAATCGGGTGGATTCTTGCCGCCTGAGCTGAGTACCGGAATGTGAAGCTAGCGCCAACAGCAGCTGTTCGAGACGACAACAGCGAATGGTATAGATCAAAGTGGTCGTTCCCCGGGAACGCGCTACAAGGCAAACTGGTCCCAAGCCGCCTGAGAGGGCGCAGAACGTCCTTACCCATACCAATCCGCGGCAGTATCGGTTATGTTTGCCGGACCTGAAAAGTCCGGCTCATTTGTGCGCCGCTTCTTCGGGTTGCGCTTAGCCATCTCACGGTCCCACCCACTATGTGCCGGGGGTCTGCGAGGGTGCCCGGATGAAACCGAAACGACGACACTACCTCAATCTCGCCGGCGCGCTGGCGATGAGCTTTCCCGCTGTTGCGGCTGCGCAGCAGTCGCCAGCTCAGATGCCACGGATCGGGCTTATCGCTTGGTGGCCTTGCGACATGCCGTATACGGGCGAGTCTAGTGAATTCGGATCGTTTATGCGAGGGCTTCGCGAACTCGGCCACACGCTGAGCGAACTCAGCTTCGAGTGCCGAAGCGCGAGCAAGCACGACAGTGGCTTGGCTGCAGCGGCGGCAGACCTGGTGCAACTCCCGGTCGACGTGATCGTCACGACATCGCAGCCGGCGGCGCATGCTGCCCACGAAGCGACCGATGTGATTCCGATCGTGACCATCATAAGCGGTAATCCGGTCGCGGCGGGTCTGGCGAGCAGCCTCGCAAAGCCGGGTGGCAATCTCACCGGTGTCAGCTACTACGCCACCGAACTCGCCGCCAAACGGCTGGAGCTTTTGGTGGAGGCAATACCAGAGCTGACCACGGTCGGCGTGCTGGCGAACCCGGTGGTCAACTATCTGCCCTTCGAGGAGGACGCAAAGAGTGCGGCCCACCAGCTCGGAGTTGCCTTGAATATCCAGCAGGTCAGCGTTCCGTACGAACTCGATGCTGCATTCTCGCGCATGGAGGCCGCGGGCGCGCAGGCGGTCTTCGTGCTGCCCGACCTCATGCTGTCCTCGCTGTCGCCGCAAATTGCCGCCCTAGCGATCGAGCATCGCCTGCCGACCATGAGCTGGGGGCCATGGTTCACCGAAGCCGGCTGCCTGATGGCCTATTCCGCGGACTATAGCGGAATGGGACATCGGCTCGCCTTCTATGTCGACCACATTTTGAAGGGCTCCGCGGCAGGCGACCTGCCGATCGAGCAGCCAACGAAGTTCGAACTGTCAATCAATCTGAAAATGGCCAATGCCCTGGGCATCGATCTGCCGCAGACCGTATTGGTCATGGCTGACGAAGTCATCGAATGAGGATGATGTGCGGGATTCGATCCATCTCGAAGCCGCTCCCGTGCGCCGATCACTGTTTCGGAAATACTTCATCGCGTTGTTCGCCGCCGTCATTGTCCCGATAGCTGCCAGCGGCATCAGCGACGCCTGGTTCGGCTATCGCGACCAGCGTGCCATGCTCAGTGCTCTCTTGCGGGTCGAGACCAGATCGGCAGCCGGCAGGATGCAGAGCTTTCTCGACGGCATCAGGGATCAGCTCCGCTGGATGGTCCAAAGGACCTTGACCGCCGACAACCTGGGACAGCATCGGCTCGAGGCCCTGCGGGCGATGCGCCGCGCCCCTGCAATCGTCAGCGTAAGTCTTATCGACCGTACCGGCGTGGAGCGGCTGCACGTCTCCCGCATTGGCCTGAACAGGGTTGAAGGAGGATTGGATCGCTCAGGTGATCCTGCCGTAGTGGGAGCCCTGTCGACGGGCATATGGTATGGCCCGGTCACCTATCGCGATGGCTCCGAACCGTTCATGACCATGGCACTGTGGGGACTGAGTTCCGTCGTCGTCGTCGTCGAGATCAACCTGAAGCTCATTTGGGTAGTCATTTCGGAAATTCGTGTGGGGCGCAGCGGCCACGCATTTGTTCTCGACCAGACCGGCCGGATCATCGCTCACCCAGACATCAGCAAGGTGTTGCGGGGCACCGACGAGAACACGGCGGCGGCCCTGCTCAGATTGCGGGACGAGATCGCCACGGCAGGTGGCGAGGCGACGAGAGCCCGCAACGCCGAGGATGAACGCGTCGTGACTGCGATGGCACTGATCCCCAGTGTTGACTGGACTGTGTTCGTCGAGCAGCCGCAGGCAGAGGCGTTTGCACCGCTCTATGCTTCTTTGTGGCGGACTGGCGGCCTGTTGCTTGCGGCAATCGCCTTAGCGGCGGCACTCGCCTACTGGCTTGCCAAGCGCATGACCGGCCCGATCCGCCTGCTGGAGGAGGGCACCGAAAAAATCGGGGCCGGACAGTTCGATCACCGGATCGACATCGCCACCGGAGATGAACTTGAACGGCTGGCGGTCCGGTTCAATCAGATGGCGCAGGAACTCGCCATATCGCGGGATCGTTCGGAGCGGATTGCACGGCTGAAACGCTTTCTCGCACCGCAGGTCGCGGAACTTGTGGAAAAGTCCGGTGACGAGAGCGTGCTCGCAGGCCAGCGGGCGGAAGTGGTCGCTGTTTTCTGCGATTTACGCGGCTTTACCGCGTTCTCGGTCCACGCCGAACCCGATGACGTCATGCAGGTGTTGCGCGACTACTACGAGGGTCTCGGCGCGATCATCACACGCTACGAGGCGACGCTGACCAACTTCTCGGCGGACGGGTTGATGGTGCTTGTCAACGCCCCTGTGCCGTGCGCGGAGCCGGCGCTTCGCGCAGTCGAGATGGCAATCGACATGCAGGACGCCGTTCAGCGCCTGATCGCCGCGTGGCGTCTGCGGGGCCATGCAGTCGGTTTCGGCATAGGGCTCGCGATGGGATGGGCAACGGTCGGTCGGATTGGCTATGAAGCCCGCGTTGACTACACCGCGATCGGCAATGTCGTAAACTTGGCGTCTAGACTGTGTTCGTCGGCTGATGATCGGCAAATCCTTATCGATCATTCCGTGGCGCGGGCGGTGGGTGGGAAGATTCCGGTAGCCGCGCTTGGCATGCGCCCGCTCAAGGGCTTCGACGAGCAAGTAGCCGTATATGATGTCGCAACGCGAAGCATGACGCCAGATTTCGCTCCTGATGCGAATGAAAACAGCGCGAAAAGCTAGGTCGGCTGAAAACCGAACTTGGGCATGCGGCTGGACCGAATGGAAGCTCGTCACGTCGAGACCGGACCATCGAGATGGTGCAATTGGACAGCAGCGACGGGGTCAAATTTTCCGGTACTCGAACAGAAAGGGGTGCGCCAATTCCGGACCGTGGCGACTAACGTCACGAGGTCTTGTTTGAATCGTCCGCTTCGTCCTCACGTGGTCTACCAAAAGAACCTGAAGTTGTGAAATGCCGACGCACGGGCGGGCGCTAAGAGGAGAGCGCGTTGAACGGCGGCATCCCCAGCCGTAAGGCGACCATTGTAGCGTCTTGTATAATGGTCAGCACCGGGTCATGGGCGTGAATTCGGCCGAGCGCGAAACGAGCTTCCGCTTCGGGGCTCGACTCCCGCCATTCTCAACGCGCAAGTAGGATTTGTCACCACCAGGATGCCAGTACCGCTTGAAAAAGTGGAGCCGGCCCGGGGACGGGGCCGGCTCCTAAACCCGGTCGTTGGGGACGGGGAGGTGGGGCTCGACCGGGCTTTTGCGTCGCGTCCTTAGCGGACGCTGGCAACCGCGCCGGAGCGGCCGTCGTTGATCGTTACCCAGGCGCCCGAATTCTGGCTCGATTGGCGCTTCAGATAGGTGTAGTCGGTGTTGGTCCAGGACAGCACCCTGGTTTCGAGATTGTCGAGGATGAACTCTCCGAGGCTGGTGCGCACGGTCAGCACCGCGTGGCCGTCTCCGTTCGGCTGGCGCGCAACCGTCATCAGTAGGTCGCCGGCCGGAACGCCGATGTTCATCAACGCGCGGCGCTTTTCCAGCGCATAATCCTCGCAGTCGCCGAATTCGCTGTTGGAATAGGACCAGACCTCTTCCTTGCCCCACAGTTCCATATCGGTGCGCGGCGCGATCCTGCCGTTGACCGAATTGTTGATGCTGACGATCTTCGCCCACAGCTTGCGGGTCAGCTCGATCGGCGCCTGCTTCGGCGTCCGTTGAGTGCATTCCTGCGGGATCTTCTGGCAGAACTCGTAATGGCCGACCGGCTGTGTGGTGCGGCTGCCGGTGTGCATGAAGGCAGGTCCCGCTGCATTCGCTGTCCCCCAGGCGGTAAGCTGCGTCGCCATTGCCAAGAGCAACAGCTTGCCCCTCGTCTTCTTCATCGTCCAGTCTCCCCGTTTGAGGAGACAATGACACGATTGGATTTATTCGACGCAAAGGCTCGAAGTAGACATTAAGTAAAACGCCCATAGAATAAACATAAAATTTGAATCATTTCAGTATAAAATTGTTGAGGTGGTTTTCGCCGGGATCACATCGGCGCGGCGCGGCGCCTTGGCGCGGCATCGGTGGCAGGCTGCGTTGACCGGCGTTCTAACAAAAAAACCGGCCGAAATGGGCCGGTCGATTGCGGGAATGTGCGCTGTTTGTCAGGTGCCGGATGCGTTGAATTCGGAATCGAGCGTTTCCGGCCGCTGGATGACCGCGAACTCGATGGCGATGCCGTCCTCGAAATGGCGCACCACCTGGCCGCGCATGGTGCCCAGCATGACCTGGATGCCGATTGCCGGCTTGACGTCGATCTCGACCGCGGCGCCCGAAAGCGACAGGTCGATGATGCGGCACTGGTACTGGCGCCCGTCGCCGAGCTGAAGCACGCTGGTCGGATTGCGCGGCGCCACGCGTTCGTGGCGGCGGTCTTCCGGCAGATCGAGCTCGTGCTTGTTGGCAAGCCAGGTCAATTGCGCTGCAAGCTTGTCCTTCTTGCGTTCCGACGCGATGACCGTCATCGCGAAGCCGTCCTGCAGGATGCGGGTGACGACGCCTTCGATGCGGCCGATGTGATCGATATAGGCGATGACTTTCTCGCCCGGCATGCCGATGCGCTCGGTGCGAAGCGCTACATTGCCCGGCGACATGTCGACCACCTGGCACGGATGTTCGGTGCGATCCTCCAGCATGAAGCGTCCATAGATCTTCACGCGGACGCGCTGAAAGTTGCGCCTTTCAGCTTGGGACGGCGCGGTGTCGACCGCCGCTGACCTCATGACTGCCTACACCCCGTTTGGCATTCCGCGCGTTGATGCGAGGAACTTCGCCGGAAAGCTACAGCGAAGCGGGTTAACAAAGGGGAAAGCCTGACGCCGCTACTTTAGGATTTTGGATTATTCCCCGCGCCCGCCGTCGAATACGACCAGATGACGGATGCGGCGCGCCTGGCCGAGCGCCGAAATCGTCTGGGACGGATCGAGTTCCGACGGGACAAGCGAAGGAACGTCGATGGCCGGCCGGTTCTTGAGGAATAACGGTTCCTTCTCCGGATCGACGAGACGGATCGAATCGATCAGGGCGTCGGCGATCGGATCCGCGCCCAGCCAGAAGGGTTTTTCAGCGGCGCTTATCACGCCGAGGCAGCGCGGATTGTCGACGCCGCCGTCGAGCGGCAGGGCGAGCAGCTCGAACTTGCTGGAACGGTCGGTGCGGCTGAAACCTTCATAGCTGATGAGCACGACGGATTTCCGATCGAAGACGCCCTGGATAAGTTTCGAGATAAGCCGCTGGTCCTTCTCGCGCCACAGCGAGGGAAAGGAAAACCCCTTGAGTTCACGGCCGTAGACCGCGCAAAGCCTGGTGCCGGCGAGCCGGAATACCGCTTCGCCGCGCGTATCTTTTTCCAGGATGAATGTGTCGGCCAGCAGCGACTTGATATCGGCCGGCTCGACTTCCGAACGCTTCGGGGCAGGGCGCCCGTCACGCAGCCGGTTCCAATAATGGAACAGCGTGATCGATCCGTTCTGGTTCATGTTATGCTGCTCCGCGCAATCTGTCGTCTGATGTCCCATCGGTGAACAGAAGGGCGCCCTCCGAGGACCTACATGCGTTGCGGAGCAGGATGCGTGCCAGCATCGTTAACACTTGTTCACGGGTCGGGGCCGTTAAGGTTAACAAGTGGTTTACGTTGCGCTCCGCCCAGGCCCGTGGCACGTTAAAACCACTCCAGAAGCGGTCGTTTCGCAGCGATCGGCAGCATTTCAGTCAAGAGTTTGGGGGAGCATGGGGGCTCGACCAGCCGTTCAAGGGCAACCTTGGACGGCTTCTTTTTGATTCGCGCCAATTTTGATTCGCGCCGTTTTGATTTGCGTGGGGCGATTCGCCCTTTGTGAATCGGGTGACCGTGATCTACATGCTCGCGAAGTCGAAACCAGCGACTGAGTGCGAGCCATATGAGCGAACCAGCAAGCCCCTCGGAAATCGAACAGGGCGAGGGCGGACCTGTCGGCCATGAGCCGGAGCCGCGCCGCGAGCCGGTGTTCAACATGCCGCCCGTTGTGCTGGCGGTGATCGGCATCTGCGTCGTCCTCTATCTCATGCAGGAGTACGTGCTTAGCCAAAGCCAGCTGCTGACATTGTTGTACGATGCGGCCTTCATTCCAGTTCTTTATACTGGCCAATATGGCTTCGACTGGTTCCTGTTATCCCGGCCCTTCACCTATGCCTTCCTGCATGGTGGCTTTGCTCATCTGGCCGTCAACATGGTGTGGCTGGCGGCTTTCGGCTCACCACTGGCGAACCGCTTCGGCGCGCTTCGTTTCAGCCTGTTCTTCGCTGCGACGGGGCTGGCGGCGGTGGTGCTGTTCTGGGCCGTGCATCCGCTCGGCGAGGCGCCGCTGGTCGGCGCATCGGGGGCGATTTCCGGCATGATGGGGGCCGCCGCGCGCTTCGGCTTCCGCACCGACCGCTCGTCCGGCAAAGCCGCCTTCGCCGGCGCGCCGCTGCCGATGGCGGCGGTGTTCCGCTCGCGCGGCGTTGTGACTTTTCTTGCCATCTGGATGGTGATCAATCTCGCCACCGGCCTCGTTGCCTTCGCGCCCGGCATCGACAGCCAGATCGCCTGGGAGGCTCATATTGGCGGTTTCGTCGCCGGCTTCTTCGGCCTGCGGGCTTTCGATCGGCGCCAGCAAACGGACGAGTTCAGCGCCTGAGCCTCGCCGCACTTGAAAACCAATCGATCGCGGCGCACGATGCCTGGCACTAGGGAAAGCCGGTCAGGGCAGGAACCGGCAAGGTAAACTGAGGAGGACGCCATGACTGTTAAGGCAATTCTCGAGCAGAAGGGCCACGACGTGTTGACGCTCGGACCGAACGAAAAACTGAGCGAGGCCATTCGCATCCTGGCCGAGCACAGGATCGGTGCGCTGGTCATAACCAATGGTGATCACAAGATCGTCGGCATCCTTTCCGAGCGCGACGTCGTGCGGGTCCTCGCCCGGGAAGGGGCCGCCGCATTGGATATCGCGGTGCGTTCGGCGATGACTCCCAAGGTGAAGATCTGCAATGAGAACCACACCGTCAACGAGGTCATGGAGATCATGACCAGTGGCCGTTTCCGCCATCTGCCGGTGGAAAAGGACGGCCTGCTCGACGGCATCGTGTCGATCGGCGACGTGGTCAAGCGGCGCATCGAGGATGTCGAGCGCGAGGCCGCGGAGATCAGGGCCTATATCGCGACGGCGTGAGATCGCCAGCAAGTTTTGTCGAAGTCGGCGCCGCCCCTCATCGCCCTGCCGCAGCCTTGGCGGCTTTTCTTGCTACAATGGAGATTGGCGAAATCGTTGATGCGGGCGCCCCTCTCCCCGTCACTATACGGGGAGAGGATGCCGGCAGGCAGGTGAGGGGCAGCGCAAACGTTTCCAATAACGGTTGCCCCACCAGCCTGCGGCTTCACGCTTGTCTCCTTCTGCGGTTTGCATTAGCGGATGACTTCACTTTAAACGTCGAATTCACGTGAATTCCGTCACCGATAACGCGCAGGCCGCCATGACCCTCATCGACACCCGCACACCCGACGCCAAGCGCCTGATATCAGGCGCCACCGGCGACTGGGAGATCATCATCGGCCTCGAGGTCCATGCGCAGGTGACCTCGCAGGCAAAACTGTTCTCCGGCGCCTCGACGGCGTTCGGTGCGCCGCCAAACGCCAATGTCAGCCTCGTCGATGCGGCGATGCCGGGCATGCTGCCGGTCATCAACGAGGAATGCGTCAAGCAGGCGATCCGCACCGGCCTCGGGCTGAAGGCCGAGATCAATCACAAATCGGTCTTCGACCGGAAAAACTATTTTTATCCCGATCTGCCGCAGGGCTATCAGATCTCGCAGTTCAAGCAGCCGATCGTCGGCGAGGGCAAGGTGATCGTCTCCGTCGGTCCCGACCGGCAGGGCGAGTTCGAGGACATCGAGGTCGGCATCGAGCGCCTGCATCTGGAGCAGGATGCCGGCAAGTCGATGCACGACCAGCATGCGACGATGTCCTATGTCGACCTCAACCGCTCCGGCGTGGCGCTGATGGAGATCGTCTCCAAGCCCGACATGCGATCCGCCGACGAGGCCAAGGCCTATGTCACCAAGCTGCGCACCATCGTGCGATACCTCGGCACTTGCGACGGCAATATGGACGAAGGCTCGCTGCGCGCCGATGTCAACGTCTCGGTGCGCCGGCCCGGCGGCGAATTCGGCACGCGCTGCGAGATCAAGAACGTCAACTCGATCCGCTTCATCGGCCAGGCCATCGACTACGAGGCGCGCCGCCAGATCGCCATCCTCGAGGACGGTGGCAAGATCGACCAGGAAACGCGGCTGTTCGATCCCAACAAGGGCGAGACGCGCTCGATGCGTTCCAAGGAAGAAGCGCACGACTACCGCTATTTCCCGGATCCAGACCTTCTGCCGCTGGAATTCGACCAGGCCTATGTCGATGCGCTGGCAAAGGATCTGCCTGAACTGCCCGACGCCAAGAAGGCGCGGCTGATCTCCTCGCTCGGCCTGTCGACCTACGACGCTTCGATCCTGGTGTCGGAAAAGGCGGTCGCCGACTATTTCGAGAAGGTGGCCGCCGGTCGCGACGGCAAGCTTGCCGCCAACTGGGTCATCAACGATCTGCTCGGTGCGTTGAACAGAGCCGGCAAGGGTATTGAAAATGCTCCGGTTTCGCCCGATCAGCTCGGCGCGGTCATTGACCTGATAAAAGAGGGCATCATCTCCGGCAAGATCGCCAAGGATCTGTTCGAGATCGTCTGGAACGAAGGCGGCGATCCGCGCCAGCTGGTCGAAAGCCGCGGCATGAAACAGGTCACCGACACCGGTGCCATCGAAAAGGCGGTCGACGAGGTGATTTCAGCCAATCCGGACAAGGTCGAGCAGGCGCGCGCCAAGCCGAGCATGGCCGGCTGGTTCGTCGGCCAGGTGATGAAGGCGACTGGCGGCAAGGCCAACCCGCAGGCCGTCAACGACCTCGTCAAGGCCAAGCTCGGGATCGAATAGGATGATGTTCGTTCGCACCGCCGGCGAGCGCGATCTTGCCGCGGTCCGGGCGCTGCTGGTCGAAACGTGGCACGCCACCTACGACGCCATCTACGGTGCTGCCAAAGTCGCTGAGATAACAGATGAATGGCATTCGATCGCCTCGCTCAAGGCGCGGCTGACGCGGCCGAACTCCGAATTCCTGGTCGCAGACGATGGCAACCGCATTGGCGGGATGGCGTTCGCCGCAGCCACCACGGATGCGAGGATCGTCATGCTGAACCAGCTCTACGTGCATCCGGCCTGCCAGAGGCAAGGGATCGGCCAGGCGCTGCTGGAAGAGGTCGAGGCCAGCTTTCCCGAGGCGCGGACGCTGCGTGTCGAAGTGGAAGAGGCAAATGCTCCCGCCGTCGCCTTCTATCGCTCGAAAGGGTTTTTGCCGGCCGGGAACACTGCTGACTGTGGCGGTGGCTCAGGCCTGCCGGCGCTGATTTTGGAAAAGGCGATCGAATAGATTTGCCTGGCCTGACAGGTCGCAGTCAGTTGCGTTTTTACGGGGCTGCGCCGTCGGTTGCGGGCTGAATTGCGGAATCGCGGTCCGCAAAAAACACGCCCGCAGGTCGAAATTCACCAGTGGCTAACGCTGAGGCAAAAAAGCATGGTGCGACGCACAAAAATATTGCAATGCACTGCAGATGCCGTAACGTCAGGTTCTAGATGAACGAGACGGCCATTCTACAAAGGCCGCCCACCGCAAAGGATGGAAACCATGACCAAGACCGCTGATAAAACTGCTGAAAACGTTGAGAATGCAGAAGTCCAGACCGAGGTAACCGATCAGTTCGGCGCTGTCGCCGAAAAAGGCGTCGAGCAATCGAAAGAAGCCTTATCGAAATTGGCGACCGGCGCCGAGGCGACCCAGAAGGCTCTTGAGTCATCCTTCGAAACAGCCAAGACCGCCAGCAATGAGCTGTCGCTGAAGACGATCGCCGCTTTGCGCGCAAATGTTGAGGCCAGCTTTTCTCACCTCGAAGCCCTGGTTACCGTGAAATCGCCCTCCGAGTTCGTCGAGCTGCAGACAGACTTCTTGCGCAAGCAGGTGGAAAAGACGGTCGAGCAGAGCAAGGAGCTTCAGGCGGCGGCGACGAAAGCCGCTGAAGACGTATCCAAGCCAATCAAGGATGTCTACGAGAAGGCGATGAAGGATCTCAAGGTCGCCTGATTGGCCCTGATGCCTGATTGGCCCTAAGGCATGTCGCGCAAAAGCACGCCCTCGGGCTTGAACCGAGGGTGCGAAGCGGTTTTGCAATAACGACATGCATCAAAGCAACAACTTGAAGCGCGTCGCATGAATCCATCCAAACGGCACGCGCTTCAGGCGGAGGGAACTTCCACATTGTCGATCAGCCGGGTCTTGCCCAGCCAGGCGGCTGCGAGCAGGCGTCCGTCGCGGTTTGGCCGCCACGGGGCGAGCGTCAGGCTCTCGCGCGCCGCGACATAATCGACTTTTTCGAAGCCGGCCTCGACCAGCGCGCGGCTGGCCTCGGCGGTCGCGCTGCCTTCATCCGCGCCTGCCGCGAGTGCCGCCGCCGTTCGGCGCAAAATGGCGTTGAGCTGGCGCGCCACCGCGAGTTCGGTTTCGCCGAGATAGGCGTTGCGTGACGACATGGCGAGGCCATGCGCGTCGCGTATTGTTGGCGCGCCGATGATGTCCACCGGCAGATCAAGATCGCTGCAGAGCTGCCTGACGACGCAAAGCTGCTGATAATCCTTTTCGCCAAAGACCGCGCAGTCGGGCGACGCCTGCAGGAAGAGCTTTGCCACGACGGTTGCGACGCCGTCGAAGAAGCTCGGCCGGAAATCCGATTCCAGCCCGGCGGCTGGCCCGCCGACCGAGATTCTGGTGGCGAAGCCGGCCGGGTACATGTGCGCCCCACCAGGGGTGAAGGCAAGTTGTGCGCCGGCCTCGGCCAGCCGATCGAGGTCGCGGCCGAGCTGGCGCGGATATTTGTCGAGGTCTTCGCTCGGCGCGAACTGGGTCGGGTTGACGAAGATCGAGACGACGCAGCGATCGGCCCTCTCCAGCGCGATCCTGATCAGCGAGATATGGCCGTCATGCAGCGCACCCATTGTCGGCACCATGGCAAGGCTAAGGCCATCGCGACGCCAGTCGCGGATTTGCGCGCGAAGGGCGGCGACGCTGTCGACGACGAGAGGCCGGCTCATGCTTCGCCCCGGCTCATGCTTCGCCCCGGTTCATGCTTCGCCCTTGTCGGCTGCGGCCGAAAAAACGTGGCTCGAGCCGGGGAATGTCCGGCTGCGCACCTCCGCTGCATAGCTGGCTGCCGCTTGCGATATGACGCTGCGCAGGTCGGCATATTGCTTGACGAATTTCGGCACCCGGTCGACGGTCAGGCCGACCATGTCGTCGATGACCAGGATCTGGCCGTCACAGTCGCCGCTGGCGCCAATGCCGATGGTTGGAATGGAAATGTGCCGGGTGAGGTCGGCGGCGACGGTCTCGACGGTGCCTTCGATGACCACCGAAAACGCGCCGGCTTTTTCGACCGCTTCGGCGTCGCGATAAAGCGCAGCCACATTCTCGTCGGTCCGGCCCTTGATCCTGTAGCCGCCGTCGCTTTCCACCGATTGCGGCTGCAAGCCGATATGTCCCATGACCGGAATGCCGGCAGCGACAATCGCCGCAATCTGTCGGGCAACTGTGACGCCACCCTCCAGCTTGACGGCCTGGCAACCGGTTTCGCCGACAATCCGCCGCGCCGAGGCGACGGCTTGGCGCGCCGTTGCCTCATAGCTTCCGGCCGGCATGTCGACCACCACGCAGGCCCTGGCTGCCCCTCGCATCACCGCTTGTCCGTGGGCGATCATCATCTCCAGCGAGGCGCCCAGCGTGGTCTTGTGGCCATGGAGAACCATGGCCACGCTGTCGCCGACCAGAAGCAGGTCGACATGATCGTCGAGCAGGCGAGCGATGGGATAGGTATAGGCGGTGAGGCAGACGATCGGCTCGCCGCCCTTGCGCAGGCGAATGGAGCTGGCACTGATCCGCGGATCGGCGCCGGATGCGTCTGGGGCCATCATTCCCTCCCTCAACCGTCAATCAGGCTGGGTACCTGAATGCAGCGCGCTGAGCTTTAGAAAGACCAGGCAGCCTTGGCAAGGCATGCCTCGACAGGACGCGAAAGGCTTGCCACGGTGCGTCGGTTTTCCGACGGCCATTTGCACGGCTCATTCGGCAAAACCCTTGCCTTGGCGATGGCCTGACGCCATAAGCAGGAAACAGGCGCCACCGCTGCCGCCACGAGGACTTGCCGCGAGGATTTTGGATGAAGACTTTCCTTCTGCAGTTTTTCACCTGGTGGAACAGCCAGACGCTGGGCACGCGCTTCCACACCTGGCGGCATGGCAAGAAAGTCGGGCAGGACGAGGCCGGCAACGTCTACTACGAGGGTGGTGTCGATTCGGAAGGCCGCACCCGCCGCTGGGTCATCTATCGCGACTATTCGGAAGCCTCGATGATTCCGCCCGGCTGGCATGGCTGGATGCATCACCGCGTCGATGTCCCGCCGACGAGCGACAACTACAAGCCACGCGACTGGCAGAAGCCGCATCAGCCGAACCTCACCGGAAGTGCCGCGGCCTATCGCCCCAAGGGCTCCATACTCAGCAATCAGCACCGCCCGCAGGTGACCGGCGATTACGACGCCTGGACGCCGGGGTCGTGAGAGACTGTTTCGAAATTCGCTCTGGCGAGTCATATGGTGGTGGTTTCGAGAACCGGCGCGGAGCGGACATTAGAGCGCCGCGCATCCAAAGGACGCGCGGCGCTGTAGGGAAGCGCAGAAAGCGCCGTCAGATGGCCGCCAGAGTAGAGTTTCCAAACGGTCTCTAACCGCTCGCCATGGGCGGATCGATCCTTTATCGCCACAATTGGCGTTTAGCAGCTTGTCGATCTGACAGCAGCGACTAGCCTTGGGCGCGACAGAATCACCCCGGGCGCAAACCACCGGATCCCTGCATGAGCATTTTCAGCCGAATTTCGATGGGCGGACTGACGACGGCCGCCGCTTTTGTCGCTTGCGCCATGGCCGCCGCTCAGACGCTGGAGGCGCCAGTGGACCCGGGGGCGCCGACGGAATTTGAGGCGCCAGTGGACCCGGGGGCGCCGACGGAATTTGAGGCGCCAGTGGACCCGGATGCGCCAATGGAACCGGATGCGACAGTGGAACCGGATGCGACAGTGGCGCCGGCGGCACCGGCCGCACCACAACGCATCACCAATCCTGTTGCCGAATTCGCCGGCATCGACAAGATCACCGGCCGCATCATCACCTTCGATGTCTATATCGACGAAACGGTGCAGTTCGGCGCTTTGCAGGTGACGCCGCGCATCTGCTATTCGCAGCCGCAAACCGAAGAGCCGAAGACCGATTCTTTCGTCGAGGTCGACGAGATCACGCTGGATCGCAAGATCCGCCGTATCTTCACCGGCTGGATGTTTGCCGAAAGCCCCGGCCTCAACGCCGTCGAGCACGCCGTCTACGACGTCTGGCTGAAGGGCTGCAAGCAGAAGTCGGAAGTGCCGGCACCCGACGCGGCCAAAACCAATTAGCCAAGACCAGTTATAATCCCTGGCGTGCGGGATCGCCTCTTCGGGATCCCTACTGAGCCTTCCGGAACCGCCTTATTCTCCGTGCGTTGGTCATGGCTGGCGTTACGGAGATGTTCCCATGATGGCCAACAAGAACGAACTCCTCGATCTCGAAAAAGGGTTCTGGACCGGCGACGCAGCCTATTTCAAAGCCAATGCCGACACCAAATGCCTGGTGGCTTTCCCACAGATGGCGCAAACGATGAGCAACGCCGATCTGGCCGAAACCGCGACGGGCCTAAATCGCTGGCGCGATCTCGACATCGACCTCAAGGGCATCATCGAGCCGGGCAGCGACATTGTCATGCTGACTTATGAGGCCCATGCCACGCGCGAGAATGGCGAGCCTTATGCGGCGCTGGTCAGCACCGGCTATGTCCATCGCGTCAATGGCTGGAAGATGATGTTCCACGCGCAGACGCCGCTTGAGCCTGCCGCAAAAAGCTGACCAAAAACCCGACCTTTGGCGCAGATCATGGGAAAAACACCGCCTCGCCCTTCAGCGCGTCGGCCAGCATCTTTTCGTATTTGCCCCTTGGCACGTCGACCGCGCCGAAGCGTTTGAGGTGCTCGGTGGTGAACTGCGTGTCGAGCAAGGCGAAGCGCCGTTCCTTCAGGCGTTCGACCAGGTGCACCAGGCAGACCTTCGACGCGTCCGTTTCCCTGGCGAACATGCTTTCGCCGAAGAACACCCGGCCAAGAGACACGCCGTAGAGGCCGCCAACCAGCCGACCCTCGCGCCAGGCTTCGACCGAATGGCAATGGCCCATCCGATGCAGTTCGACATAGGCCTCGCGGATCGGCGCGTTGATCCAGGTCGACCGGCGTTCCTCGCGCCTCTCGGCGCAGCCGTCGATGGTCGCCTCGAAATCAAAATCGAAACGGATATCGAACAGGTTTTTCCGGATCGACTTCCTCAGGCTTTTGGGCGTGTGAAAACCATCCAGCGGGATGATGCCGCGCGTCTCCGGCCGCACCCAGAACACTTCCGGATCGGTGGCGCTTTCGGCCATCGGAAAGACGCCCGAGGCGTAGGCCTTGAGCAACAGGTCGGTCGGGATGCGATAGCCTGGCGCGTAGGGACGGGTCATCGCGTCATTATATTCTATAAGTTCACGTCCTAATCCTCATCGGCCAGATATTTTTCCAGCCAGTGGATGTCATACTCGCCATTGGCGATATCGGCATTGCCGACGAGATCGCGAAACAGCGGCAGCGTCGTCTTGATGCCGTCGACGACGAATTCGTCGAGCGCCCGCCGCAGCCGCATCATGCATTCGACGCGATTGCGGCCGTGCACGATCAGCTTGCCGATCAAACTGTCGTAGTAGGGCGGGATCTTGTAGCCGGAATAGACGCCGGAATCGACACGGATGCCGAGGCCGCCCGGCGTGTGGAAGTGGGTGATCGTGCCGGGCGAGGGGGTGAAGGTGCGCGGATCCTCGGCATTGATGCGGCATTCGATGGCGTGGCCCTGAAAGCGGATCTCTTCCTGGCGCATGGAAAGCCCGCCGCCCGAGGCGACGCGGATCTGCTCGTGCACGAGGTCGATGCCGGTGATTGCCTCCGTCACCGGATGCTCGACCTGCAGGCGCGTGTTCATCTCGATGAAATAGAACTCGCCGTTCTCATAGAGGAATTCGATGGTGCCGGCGCCGGAGTAGCCGAGATCGGCAATCGCCCTGGCACAGACGCCGCCGATATGTGCGCGCTCCTCGGCATTGAGCGCCGGCGAGGGCGCCTCTTCCCAGACTTTCTGGTGGCGGCGCTGCAGCGAACAGTCGCGTTCGCCGAAATGCACGCCGCGGCCGGCACCGTCGCCGAACACCTGGACCTCGATGTGGCGCGGCTTTTCGAGATACTTCTCGATATAGACGGCGTCGTCGCCGAAAGCGGCACCGGCTTCCGAGCGCGCCGTCTGCAGTGCGACCACAAGATCGGCTTCGCTGCGCGCCACCTTCATGCCGCGTCCGCCGCCGCCGGCCGACGCCTTGATGATCACGGGGTAGCCGATCTCGGCGGCGATGCGTCTGGCTTCCTTTTCCTCAGTGACCGCCCCGTCGGAGCCGGGCACCACCGGAATGCCAAGGCGCTTTGCGGTGCGCTTGGCCTCGATCTTGTCGCCCATGATGCGGATGTGATCGCCGGACGGGCCGATGAAGGTGATGTTGTGCGCGGCGAGGATATCGGCGAATTTGGCATTCTCCGACAGGAATCCGTAGCCCGGATGCACCGCGTCGGCGCCGGTGATCTCGCACGCCGCGACGATCTGGTGGATGTTGAGATAGCTGTCGCGCGACGGCGGTGGGCCGATGCAGACGCTCTCGTCGGCGAGCCGCACATGCATGGCGTCGGCGTCGGCGGTGGAATGCACCACCACCGTCTGGATGCCGAGCTCCTTGCAGGCGCGCAGCACCCTCAGAGCGATTTCGCCGCGATTGGCGATGAGGATTTTCTGGAACATTTTTCGGCTGTTCCCGGCTCTACTCGATCACGACGAGCGGCATGCCGTATTCGACCGGCTGGGCATCCTCGAACAGGATCGCCGTCACCGTTCCGGCACGCGGCGAGGGGATCTGGTTCATCGTCTTCATCGCCTCGATGATCAGCAGCGTCTGGCCTTCCTTGACCTGTTGGCCGACTTCGATGAACGCCTTGGCGTCGGGCGATGGCGCCAGGTAGGCGGTGCCGACCATGGGCGAGGCCACTGCGTTCTTGGACACGTCGGCCGCTGCCGGGGCGGCTGCGCCAGCCGGCTGCGCTGCCGGCGGCGCATAGGCGGGCTGCGTTGCGGCGACCGCATGGACGGCCGGCGCCTGTCGCGACACACGCACCTTCAAGTCGCCCAGCTCGACCTCGATCTCGGTGAGGTTGGTGTCGTTCAGTATGCCCGCCAGATCGCGGATAAGCTGCTGGTCAACACCATTCTTTTTTATCGACATTTTCGAGCCTTCTGTTTGTTGGCCGGTCATAGGCGTGCGGCCAGCGCCTGCAGCGCCAGTGTGTAGCCGAGCGGCCCGAACCCGCAGATCACGCCGACGGCGACCGGCGAGACCATGGAGACGTGGCGGAATGATTCCCGCGCATGGATGTTGGAAAGATGAACTTCGGCGACGGGCAATGGCGCGACGGAGCGGATGGCGTCGTGAATGGCGATCGAGGTGTGGCTGTAGGCGCCCGGATTGATGACGATGCCGACAGCCTTGTCGGCGGCTTCCTGTATCCAGTCGACGAGGTCGCCCTCATGGTTCGACTGACGGAAATCGATCTCGAGCCCAAGTGCCGCACCTGCCTGCTTGCAATCGTCGGCGATCGCGGCCAGCGTCTTGCCGCCATAGATGCCCGGCTCGCGCTTGCCGAGCGCGTTGAGGTTGGGACCGTTCAGGACGAAAACCGTTTTCAAAATGCCGACCTTTTCCCGGTGTGGTTTCGAATCCGAAATTCGCAATACCTTGGAGCAGCGCTTTGAACGAATTTCGGCTTCAAAGCCACACTGGCAATTTATACATTTCTGATGTGGTGGATTTAAAGTTCCTGAACACTGACGCCACCAAAGCAGCAGGAACTTCAAATCCACCACATCAGCGCCGGCATCAGTCGGCGCACCGGGCCTCTATAATGGGCTTAGACGCCTGCGAAAAGAGCGCAAGTGGGTTCTTTCGCTGTCCACAACAGGCGGAAAATGGCTTGCGCCGAAAGCCAGCCGCCGATCAGAGTGCGGCCTTGGCCGCTTCGATCTTCTCCGCCAGCACGTCCTGGCCGAGCGCACCGAACACCACCTCGTTGCCGACCACATAGGAGGGCGTTCCGGTGATGGCCAGCTTGTTGGCAAGATCATAAGTCTTGGAGAGGGCCTCGGCGATCGACGGATCCTTCATCTTCTCGCGCAGCGTCGCTTCGTCGGCGCCGAGCGAAAGCGCTACCTTGATGGCCGCCGCTTCGGTGGCGCGTCCCTGGGCGCCGAGCAACGCGTTGTGGAACTCGCCGTATTTCTCCGGCATCATCAGGTGGAAGGCCATCGAGACGACGCTTGCCTTCTGCGAATCCGGGCCGAGGATCGGGAACTCCTTGAGCACGAAGCGCAGATCCGGATCGGCTGTCGTCAGCGTCTGCATGTCCTCCATGGCGCGTTTGCAGTAGCCGCAATTGTAGTCGTAGAATTCGACGATGGTGACCTTGCCGTTCGGATTGCCGACGACGCCGTCGAAGGCCGAGTTGAAGATCTGGTCCTTGGCATCCTTGATGACGTCGAGACTGGCGACGCGCTGCGCCTCCTTCTGCTTGGCCTCGAGCGCCTCCTGAGCTTCCAGCAGCACTTCCGGGTTCTTCAGCAGATAGTCGCGGATGATGCCTTCGACTTCAGCCCGGTCGATCTTGGTGTCGGCGGAGGCTGCCTGGGCGATTTGCGCGGCATCGGCCTTTGCCGTCTGCGGACTTCCGGTCACGAACCCGAAACCCAGCATGGCGAGAGCGACCGCCACGCCCGTGGTGCCCAGCAGAATTGCCTTCTTCATCATCCTGATCCTCTTGCCTGGTTTCCGGCCGGGTTGTCCGACCCGATTGGCCCGACTACCCGATTGGTTCGACTACCCGATTGGTCCAACTACTTGTCGCCGCGCACGGCCGGGAAGGTTCACTTTTTCTTGCCTGATGGTGCGTAGTTTATGATGTCCTGCGCGCGGATCCAGCCCGGCTCGCCACGCTTCATTTTCATCTGCGCGCGCATTGCGAAGATCTTGGCATCCTTGTAGGCGCCAGAATAGAAATGGCCTTCGGCGGTCGCAAGGTCGGCGGCCGGAATGTTGCCAAGCTCGCCATACGCCTGCGCAAGATGGCGGTAACCGACGGCGTTTTCTCGGTCGCGCGCGAGACCCTTGTTGATCTGCACCACCGCTTTCTCCAGGGAATCGGGCGTGCCGACTGCCATCAGCGCCTGGCCGTAGGAAACCGGCAGCAGCCCGGATCGCGCTGGGTCGAGGCTGACCGCCTTGGCATAGGCTTCCGCGGCAGCCTTCGGTTTGTTCGCCTTCATCAGGATGTCGCCGCGCAATTCCTGGAAATAGGGGTTCTTCGGCTGTGCCTTGATCAGCGCGTTGGTCTTGGCAAGCGCCCCGGCCAGATTGCCGAAAAGGAAGCTCGTCTGCGCGTCGCCATATTGCGAGGCGAGGCTTCCCGGCATCTTGCGCATCAGCCGCGATGCGGCGGCCTGACCTCCCATATAGGCAGCGATCTTGATGCGCATCATGTCGTGCCGCTGCTGCAGCGCCGGCGGATCGACCTTTTCGACGTAGGGGCTTTTTTTGACCAGGACTTCGAGGTTGGCAATGCGTTCGCGCGGCAGCGGATGGCTGATCCGGTAGGGGTCGACCTGCGCCCCCGACAGCGAAAGTGCGCTCTGAAAGCGGCCGAAGGTCTTCAGCATGCCCAGGCCGGACTGGCCGGTGGCATTGAGATAGGTTATCGCCGAGCGGTCGGCGGTCATCTCTTCGGTGCGCTGATAAGCGAGGATGCTGCGCTGCGCCATCTCGCCGCCGCCAGCTGCAACCCCCATGCCGGCGCCGGCCAGGCCCCGGCTTTTGCTGGTGGCGCCGGCAACCATGGCACCGGCGCCAAGCAGCGTCGCGATGATGGCCATCGTCTTGGCGCGTTCGAGCTGGTTGCGCAATTTTTGCTGGTGGCCACCGGCGATATGGCCGGCTTCATGGGCGATGACGCCAATGATCTCGTTGGGCGTCTCCGCCGACATCAGGGCGCCGGTGTTGATGAACAGGCGGGACCCGGCAACGAAGGCGTTGAAACTCTGGTCGTTGACCAGCACGATGTCGACGCCGTCTTCCGGCAGGCCCGCGGCCCTGAAGATCGGCCGCGCATAGGCGCGCACCAGCGCCTCGATCTCGGCATCGCGCACCACCGGCACATTTTGCGCAAAAGCGCTGACGGTGCCGGTCACAGCGACCGTCGCGGCAAGCGAAAGCGTCGCGAAGGCGCGCGCTGCCCTGGCTATCGTCGATTTGGGTCGGCTCAACATGGCAGGTCCACTGGTAGACGAGCGGGTGAAGGATGAAAAGTCGGCACTGAAACTTTACTGAACTTGTGAACCTCACATCAATCGGGCATTTGTGCGGCGCGGGACGCCAAAGCTCGGCGCCGGCAGCCGGCAAGCGCCGGCCCATGGGCGATCTCAAAGGGCTGACCCAAAGGGCGGACCCAAGGGCGAACAAGGAAATGAGGTCAAATGGTTATATCGCTTTCGCGTCGCGGCGACGTCGAGCCGTTCCACGCCATGGACGTTCTGGCGGAAGCGAATCGGCTGAAGGCCACGGGCGTGCCGGTCGTTTCCATGGCCGTTGGCCAGCCGTCCGATCCGGCGCCGGCCGGAGTCAGGCAAGCGGCGACGAACGCATTGAAGATGGGGCGCATCGGCTACACCGACGCATTGGGTCTTGCGGGCCTGCGCGAGGCTATCGCGCAGCATTATGCCGACCACTACGGGCTGGCCGTTTCACCCGGCCGGATCGCCGTCACCACCGGATCGTCGGCCGCCTTCAACCTGGCATTTCTGGCGATGTTCGATCCAGGCGACCGTGTCGCCATCGCCGCACCCGGTTATCCGGCCTATCGCAACATCATGGCCGCGCTCGGCATCGAGATCGTCGAGATCGAGCTCGACGGTGATGCCTATCTCCACGCCGAGCATCTGAAGGCTGCGCATCGCGAAAAGACGCTGAAGGGCGTGTTGTTTGCCAGCCCGGCCAATCCGACCGGGGCGATTATCCCCGCCGACGAGCTGTCGGCGCTGGTGACGACGGCACAAGAGCTCGGCATCGCCGTGATCTCCGACGAGATCTACCATCGGCTGGCTTACGCTGCGCCGGACAGCACAGCACTTGCCTGCGGCCCTGACGTGACGGTGATCAATTCCTTCTCGAAATACTACTGCATGACCGGTTGGCGCATCGGCTGGATGGTGCTGCCGGAACCCTTGGTGCGGCCGGTCGAGCGCATCGCCCAGAGTCTCTACATCTCACCGCCCGAACTGTCCCAGATCGCCGCGATCGAGGCGTTCAAGGCAACCGCGGAATTGGAGGCGGTGAAGGCGCGCTACGCGGGCAATCGCGAGCTTTTGATGCAACGCCTGCCCGAACTCGGCTTTACCCTGGCGGCACCGATGGACGGGGCGTTCTACGCCTTCTGCGATGTCACCAGGCACACCAACGACAGCATGGTCTTCGCGCGCAAGATGCTGGCCGAGGCGCATGTGGCGGCGACGCCCGGTCGCGACTTCGATCCGCTTCAAGGCCATCGAGCCATGCGCTTTTCCTACGCCGGCAGCCACGACGAGATGGTCGAGGCGATGATGCGCATCGAGCGCTGGCTGAGATAGCGCGATGCCGGACCTCGAGCAGGCTTTGACCGAGATTGCCGCCGAAATGGCCGAGCGCACCGATCGCGGCGACGTCGCGACCTACATACCGCAGCTCGGCAAGGTCGATCCGAAAAAGTTCGGCATTGCCGCGGTGACCAATGACGGTCGCGTGCTGATGGCGGGCGACGCCGATGAGCCGTTTTCGATCCAGAGCATTTCGAAGGTGTTCACGCTGACACTGGCGCTTGGCAATGTCGGCGACGCGTTGTGGCAGCGTGTCGGGCGCGAGCCTTCGGGCAACCCGTTCAACTCGATCGTCCAGCTCGAGCACGAGAACGGCATTCCGCGCAATCCGTTCATCAATGCCGGCGCCATCGTCATTTCCGACATTCTGCTCGCCGGCCACCAGCCGCGCGAGGCGATCGGCGAGATCCTGCGCTTCATCCAGTTCCTGGCCGACGACGAGACCATCATCATCGACCACGAGGTCGCGGCTTCGGAACGAGCCACCGGTTTTCGCAACTTGGCGCTCGCCAACTACATGAAGTCCTTCGGCAATCTCAGCCACGCGCCGGATCTGGCGCTGGGCGTCTATTTCCACCATTGCGCCATCGCGATGAGCTGCCGGCAACTGGCTCTGGCCGGCCGCTTCCTCGCCAGTGGCGGCAAGAACCCGGCGACTGGCCATTCCGTGGTGTCGGCCGAGCGCGCGCGCCGCATCGGCGCGATGATGCTGACCTGCGGCCACTATGACGGCTCAGGCGATTTCGCCTTCCGCGTCGGCATCCCCGGCAAGAGCGGCGTCGGCGGCGGCATTTTAGCGATCGTGCCGGGCGTGGCCTCGCTCGCCGTCTGGTCGCCCGGCCTCAACGCCAACGGCAATTCCAGGCTGGGGTCGATTGCGCTGGAAAGGCTGGCGAAGATGATGAACTGGTCGGTTTTCGCGCCATAGAGATTTGCCCGCTTCAGACAAGAAAATCCCACGCTGTCGATGGGACAGCGCGGGATTTTTTTGTTCAAAAGATCAGGCTAAACTACCGAAAAGCTTAGAAAAAGCCTTTCCGCTGCCACCAGCCGGCACGCTTCGGCTTCTCCTCGGTCTTTTCCTCTTCGGCAACAGTCGAGGACACGATCGGCTCAACCGGAGCATCGACCGGTATGGGCTTGCGTCGCGATGGGCGGACCTTCGGTTTCTCGTCGACGGCGGCCACGGCTGTTTCCTCCGAAACAGCTGCGGGAGCCTCGGCAGAAATTTCCGGCTCGGCTACCGGCGTCTCGGCAACGACGTCCGCCGCGGCCTTCTTCGGCTTGGCGGCGCGGCTTCGCTTCTTCGGCTTTTCGGCGCTTGGCATGTCGTCATTGGCCGGAGCAAGGTCGACAGGCTCTTCGACCGGCGTGGCTTCGACCGGCGTTGCTGCTGCCGGTTCGCCGGAGACGGCCTCCAAGACCTCGGGACGGTCAGCCGACTCGGCAGTGCCTGCATCGACCTCGCCTTCGCCGTCTTCACGGCGATTGCGCTTGCCGCCGCGCTTGCCGCGCCGACGCTTCTTGCCCAGACCTTCGTCAGGCTCCAGACCTTCATCAGGCTCCCGACCTTCAGGCTCTTGCCCGTCATCCGACGCTTCCACCGCCTCGGTGACGCCGACCTGGTCCTCGTGGTCTGCTTCGGCGCCTTCATCGCTTGCGGCCTCGGAGACGCCATCGGCAGTGGCCGAGATGGACGCACCTTCCACGGGGGCGCCATGCTCGCGGTCGCGATCCTTGCCGCCGCGCCGTCTGCGGCGCTTGCGGCGCTTGCGGTCGCGGCCTTCGCCATCCTCGCTGGGCCTTGGCTGCTGCGGCTGCTGCGCCTGGCGCGGTTGTTCCGCCGGTGCAACGACCGCGTCTTCCTCCTCCTCGATGACGATTTCGTCGGCGGGCTCTTCCGGCTCGACATAGGCAGGCAAGGTCCGCACCTCGACGAAGCCTTCAGGCTTTTCGGCCAGCGCGCCGCGGAAGATCGCATAGTGCTGGGCGCCGACCGTATCGTCGGCCTCGACGGTGATGGTCAGGCCGAAGCGGTTTTCGAGCTCCACCAGCGTGCCGCGCTTGTGGTTGAGCACATAGAGCGCGGTCGCCGCCGGCGTCCGCACCGTGATGTGGCTGCGCGAATCCTTGAGCAGGAATTCCTCGATCGCCCGCACCACCATCAGCGCGACGGACGAATCGGACCGCACATGGCCGGTGCCGCCGCAATGCGGGCAAGGCTTCATCGTCGATTCCAGCACGCTGGCACGGATGCGCTGGCGCGACATCTCCATCAGGCCGAAATGCGAGATGCGGCCGACCTGGATGCGGGCGCGATCGTTCTTGAGGTGATCCTTCAGCCGCTTCTCGACGGAGCGGTTGTTGCGGTTCTCCTCCATGTCGATGAAGTCGATGACGATCAGGCCGGCGAGATCGCGCAGCCTCAGCTGGCGTGCGACCTCCTCGGCCGCTTCCAGATTGGTGTGAAGCGCTGTGTCCTCGATCGAGTGCTCCTTGGTGGAGCGGCCCGAATTGACGTCGATGGCGACCAGCGCTTCGGTCTGGTTGATGATGATGTAGCCGCCGCTCTTCAGCGTCACCTGCGGCTGCAGCATGCGGTCGAGCTGCGCCTCGATGCCGCTGCGCACGAAGATCGGCGTCGTGTCGCGGAACGGCTGCACGACCTTGGCGTGGCTGGGCATCAGCATGCGCATGAAATCCTTGGCCTCGCGATAGCCCTCTTCGCCGGAGACCAGGATCTCGTCGATGTCCTTGTTGTAGAGGTCGCGCACCGAGCGCTTGATCAGGCTGCCTTCCTCGTAGACGAGGGCAGGGGCCGTCGACTGCAGCGTCAGGTTGCGGACGTTTTCCCAAAGCCGCATCAGATATTCGTAGTCGCGCTTGATCTCGGCCTTGGTGCGGCTTTCGCCGGCCGTGCGCAGGATGACGCCCATGCCCTGCGGCACTTCGAGATCGGCGACGACCTCCTTCAGCCGCTTGCGGTCCTGCGCGTTGGTGATCTTGCGCGAGATCCCGCCGCCGCGCGCCGTGTTCGGCATCAGCACCGAATAGCGGCCGGCAAGCGACAGGTAGGTGGTGAGCGCCGCGCCCTTGTTGCCGCGCTCTTCCTTGACGACCTGCACCAGAAGGATCTGCCGGCGCTTGATCACTTCCTGGATCTTGTACTGGCGGCGCACCGGCTTGCGGCGGTTGCGCGCTTCTTCCAGCGCATCCTCGGCGCCGACCGATTCGACCTCATGGTCATCCGGATGCGATGACTGCACCTCTTCCAGCATGCCGCGATCATTGTCGGTGGAGGTGGCTTCGCCGGCCGCATCAGCCTGCGGCACGGCTTCGGAAATCACATCCGATTCGATGCTGGCGGCGATGGAGTTCGGACCGCCTTCGGAAGGCCCAGTTTCGTCACCGCCAATTTCGTCACGGCCATGGCCAGTCTCGTCACGGCTCGTCTCATCAGGACTTGCCTCGCTATGACTGGCGACATCCTCGCCATGTTCCGAAGCAGCGGACGGCGTGTCGACTTTTTCTGAGGCATCGACGTTCTGCGCGACCGCATCCTCGCCGTGTTCGCCGCCCTCATTGGAACGGCTGTCATTGGACTCATTGGAGACGCTGTCGTTGGACCCGCTGTCGCTGGCATCGACAGAATCGTCCGAATCGGCCGCACCTGCATCACGCTTGTGCTCGCCTCGGTCGCGGCTCTTGCCGCCGCGGCGGCGTCCGCGCCGGCCGCGATCACGGTTCTGGCGATCGTCGCCATCGCCGTCCTCATCGTCCTCGTCTTCAGCCTCCTGCGCTTCCGCGCGCAGCAGCGCCTGACGGTCGGCGACCGGAATCTGGTAGTAGTCGGGATGAATTTCACTGAAGGCGAGGAAACCGTGACGGTTGCCGCCATATTCGACAAAGGCTGCCTGAAGCGAGGGTTCGACGCGGGTTACGCGGGCGAGGTAGATATTTCCTTTGAGCTGCTTCTTGTCCTGGGATTCAAAGTCGAATTCTTCAATACGGTTACCGCGAACGACGACAACTCGTGTTTCCTCCGGGTGGGAGGCGTCTATCAGCATTTTGTTGGGCATTATTTCGTTTCCCCCCGGCAGCCGTCAGCCGCAGCTTGCGGGGCAAAGCCCGCCGCTGTGAATGTGGATGAACATGGGTGCCGGGCAATTGAATGTCCGCCGGCCGCTGCCTGAGCGCCATGGCGGTGCCGCCCGCAGCCATAATGGCGCGGTTTGCTGCGGACCTTTCCATGATTGCGCTTGAAGCCATCGTAACCAGCAGAACCTTTTTGAACCAAAGCCCGGGAAAACCGGACCAGCTTGTTTGCTCGTACAGAGCCGGCGCGGGACAATCCCGGCCGTTTTCCTCACGCAGGCGCTTCCCCCGCCACGGGCTTACACCTGCGAAATTCGTCGCGATCACCTGTTGCCTTTTCGCCAGACGCGAAAGGAGCCGTCGTTCATCTCACCTGTAGCAGGAAGCTGCGGAGAAGGACGGTTCCAGGATTGCAGTGATCCACCATCGCTTTTATGATTTGGCGGGTTGGAAGGCAACCCCGATTTCCGATGCCGGCAAAATGCAGTTCCGCAACGGAAGCACGGCTTTAAGCGTTGCGTGAAAAGGCTTGGTTAACCTTCTCTGGTTACCAACCGTTAATCGAGTTCGCGGCCTGACCGGCGTTTCGACAAGACGACGACACTCCGACAAGCAAGATTGGCCGACAACAGGATCGGGCGCCTCACGCCAAACCGGAGCGACTGGAAGAGATGGGACTGGCAGTCTTCACCCACATGAGTGGTCGCGCCGGAGGCATTTTTTTCTACGCCGCCCGCTTCCACGCCGCTTGCCTGCTGTTGCTGGTTGTCGCTTGCCTGGCTCTTTCGCCAGTCTCCTTTGCCGCCGACGCGCCGCTGGCAGTGACGAGCTACAAAATGGCCGGTGACGCCACCAAGATGCGCATCGTCATGAATTTCGATCGTGAGCCCGACGTCAAATGGTTCCTGCTGCGCGGCCCCCACCGTCTGGTCGTCGACCTGCCAAGCACGAGATTCGCCATCAATGCCAAGGAGGTGAAGGCGCGCGGCCTGGTCAGGAGCGTGCGCTACGGCGATCTCGGCGAGGGAGTGTCGCGGCTGATTCTCACCGGCAAGGGTCCGTTCGCCGTGGACAGGTTCGACGTGCTCAAGAACGATGACGGCAACGGCTACCGCATCGCCATCGACATGTCGGCGGCGTCCGTGCGGGAGTTCGACGCCGCTCTTGCCAATCAGGCGTTGACCACCGGCTCGACGGTCTCCTCCGACAAGGGCGGCAGGGTCGGCACCGGCCCTGTCTCCAATCCAGGCCATCGCTTCACCGTCGTCATCGATCCAGGCCATGGCGGCATCGACGGCGGCGCCGAGGGCATGAACGGCACCGTCGAGAAGAACGTCACGCTCGCTTTCGCCACCGAATTGCGGGACAAACTCGCCGCAGTCGGCAAATACGACGTGTTCATGACGCGCGAAACGGACCAATTCCTGCGGCTGGACGACCGCGTGCGCATTGCCCGCCAGCACGAGGCCGATCTGCTCATTTCGATCCACGCCGACACCATCAGGGTCAAGGGCCTTCGCGGCGCGACCGTCTACACCGTCTCCGACAAGGCTTCCGATCCCGAAGCTCAGGCGCTCGCCGACCGTGAAAACCTTTCCGACCAATTCGCCGGTATGGAAATCAAGGACGACAACAAGGAAGTAACCGACATCTTGATCGACCTGATTCGCCGCGAGACGCACAGTTTCTCGATGAGTTTTGCCCAAACGCTGGTCGGCCAGCTTTCCACCAGCGTCGGCCTCATCAACAATCCGCAGCGTTCGGCCAGCTTCAAGGTGTTGAAGGCGCCGGATGTCCCCTCCGTGCTGGTCGAACTCGGCTATCTGTCGAACGCCAAGGACGAGGCGCAACTGCTCAGCGCCGATTGGCGCAGCAAGGCGGCCCAGAGCATAACCAATGCCATCGCCCTGTTCGCTTCAGCCAAGGCCGGAGCCGGAACCGGAGGCTGAGATGCCAGTCCTCGCCACAACCAGAGGCAGCGTTGCACGACGACAACACTTTGCACTTATATTTTCGCCATTCGAAGCCGAAATTCCAGGCTGCCGCATTTTGCCCACATGGTGGCGACATGGATTTTCGATTACCGGTCGGGATCGTCTCGAAAGCTTGCGCGAAAGGCGGCTTCGTTTAGGCAATTCCCGAACCAAGGACTGGAGCGGGCATGATACGTCTTTTTGGCTATTTCTTCGGCATCGGCACCGCGCTGGCCCTTTTGGTCGCGGCCGGCGTGGCGATCTATATCAGCCATTTGTCGAAGGATTTGCCCGACTACGAGGTCCTGGCCAAGTATGAACCGCCGGTGACGACCCGCATCCATGCGTCCGACGGTGCGCTGATGGCCGAATATGCGCGCGAGCGGCGCCTATATCTGCCGATCCAGGCGGTGCCGGATCGTGTCAAGGCGGCCTTCCTGTCTGCCGAGGACAAAAACTTTTACAATCACCCCGGCATCGATATGACCGGCCTTGGCCGCGCAGTCATGGTCAATCTGCAGAATGCTGGCTCGGGCAAGCGCCAGGTCGGCGCCTCGACGATCACCCAGCAGGTGGCGAAAAACTTCCTGTTGTCCTCGGACCAGACCTACGAGCGCAAGATCAAGGAGATGATCCTCGCCTTCCGCATCGAGCAGGCCTATTCGAAGGACCGCATCCTCGAGCTCTACCTTAACGAGATTTTCTTCGGGCTCGGCGCTTATGGCGTCGCCGGCGCAGCGCTCACCTATTTCGACAAGGCGGTGAATGAACTCACCGTGGCGGAGACGGCCTATCTGGCGGCTTTGCCAAAGGGCCCCTCCAACTATCACCCCTTCAAATATGCCGACCGCGCCATCGAGCGCCGCAACTGGGTGATCGACCAGATGGTCGGCAACGGCTACGTTACGCAAGAGGAAGGTGCCAAGGCCAAGGCCGAGCCGCTCGGCGTCAAGCCACGCCGCTCCGGCACCTATCTGTTCGCCGGCGAATATTTCACCGAGGAGGTGCGTCGCCAGATCAGCGCGCGCTACGGCGAGAATGCGCTCTACGAGGGCGGCCTGTCCGTCCGTACGACGCTCGATCCCAAGATGCAGCTCATCGCCCGCAAAGCCATGCAGAACGGCCTGATGAAGTTCGATACGCTGCGCGGCTATCGCGGGCCGGTGAAGACCATCGACGTATCCGGCGACTGGGGCGTGCCTTTGAGCGAAGTCAAGGGACTGGACGACGTGCCCGAATGGTCGCTCGCCGTCGTGCTCGACAGCTCCGAGAGCGGCCTGTCGATCGGCCTTCGGCCGACCCGGCAGATCTCGGGCGAACTTGTCAAGGATCGCATCGAAGGCACCGTCAGCCGCGAGGACATGAGTTTCGCCATGCGTCATGTGGTCGGCGGCAAGACCGTCAAGGCCAAATCGCCGGCGGACGTGCTGAAGCCTGGCGACGTCATCTTCGTGCAGAAGAAAGAAGATACGGATGGGGCCTATATCTTGCGCCAGGCCCCCGAAGTGGAGGGCGGCCTGATCGCCATGGATCCGCATACCGGGCGCGTTCTGGCCATGGTCGGCGGGTTCTCCTATTCGCTATCCGAATTCAACCGTACCACGCAGGCCATGCGGCAGCCGGGTTCGTCGTTCAAGCCGATCGTCTATGCGGCCGCTCTCGACAATGGCTATACGCCGGCTTCGGTGATCATGGATGGCCCGATCACCATCAAGAGCGGCAACACGACCTGGACGCCGAAAAATTACGATGGAAGGACTGCGGGCCCGGCGACCTTGCGGTCCGGCATCGAGAGGTCGCGCAATCTGATGACTGTGCGCCTGGCCAACGACATGGGCATGAAGCTGGTCGCCGAATATGCCGAGCGCTTCGGCGTCTATGATCGACTGGCGCCGTATCTGCCGATGGCGCTGGGGTCGGGCGAGACGACCGTGATGCGCATGGTATCGGCTTATTCGATCATGGCCAACGGCGGCAAGTCGATCAAGCCGACGCTGATCGACCGGATCCAGGACCGCTACGGCAAGACGGTCTACAGGCAGGACGAACGCGGCTGCAAAAATTGCAATGCGGCTGAATGGCAGAACCAGCCTGAGCCGGAACTGGTCGACAATTCCGAGCAGGTGCTCGATCCGATGACCGCCTATCAGATCACTTCGATGATGGAGGGCGTCGTCGAGCGCGGTACCGGCGCTACCGTTGCCGAACTCGGCCGCCACATCGCCGGCAAGACTGGAACGACAAACGACGAGAAGGATACCTGGTTCATCGGCTATACGCCCAACCTCGTTGTCGGCCTTTATATGGGCTATGATCAGCCGAAAGGTCTTGGCAAGGGCGCGACCGGCGGCGGCCTTGCTGCGCCGATCTTCAAGGACTTCATGCGCGTGGCGCTGGACGGCACGCCCAATGTCGATTTCCAGGTTCCCGAAGGCATGAAACTGATCGCCATCAATCGCAAAACCGGCATGCGGGCCAACCCGGACGACGCCGGCGCCTTTATCGAAGCCTTCAAGCCGGGCACCGGCCCCGCCGACAGCTATTGGGTGATCGGCATGGGTGAGGACGGCTCCAACGCCTCCGGCGGCGCGCTGTCGCCACAGGCCAACCAAGCCATCCAGTCCGGCGGCGGCGGGCTTTACTGACATAGGTCTAAGGTGTTTGGGCCGGCTTTCGAGCCGGCCCATTTCGCTTTACAGGCGGCGGTGCCGTCCCTATGTATCGCGCCAACCCAAGCTCTGCTTAAGCGACAGGGCACCATTTCAGCACAGGACAGAACGGCCAGCCATGCGCGCGGAAACGCAGAATATTGTCGACGAAATCAGGCAGGCGATAACCCTGCTGAGGAGGCATCTTTGACTGGGATCAAGCCATAAAGCGGCTTGAATACCTGAATGTGCGTGCCGAGGATTCGAGCCTCTGGAACGAACCGCTGGAGGCGCAGAAGCTGATGCGTGAGCGCCAGGGCCTCGAGGAAGGCATCGCCGCAGTCAAAGGCCTCACCCAGGCGCTGGAAGACAATATCGGCTTGATCGAGCTCGGCGAGGAGGAGGGCGATGAGGGCGTCGTCGCCGAGGCGGAAGCCGCGATCCGCTCGATGCGCGGCGAAGCAAAGGCCCGCCAGATCGAGACGCTGCTTTCCGGCGAGGCCGACGCCAACGACAGCTATCTCGAAATCCATGCCGGCGCCGGCGGCACCGAAAGCCAGGACTGGGCCTCGATGCTCCTGCGCATGTACACGCGTTGGGCCGAGCGGCGCCGCTTCAAGGTCGAGGTGCTGGAGGTGCATGACGGCGAAGAGGCCGGCATCAAGTCCGCCACGCTGCTGATCAAAGGCCATAACGCCTATGGTTGGCTGAAGACGGAATCCGGCGTTCACCGTCTGGTGCGTATTTCGCCCTATGACAGCAATGCGCGCCGTCACACCTCCTTCGCCAGCGTCTGGGTCTATCCCGTGATCGACGATACGATCGAGATCGACGTTTCCGAATCGGATGTCCGCATCGACACCTATCGTTCGTCAGGATCGGGCGGCCAGCACGTCAACACCACCGATTCAGCGGTCCGCATCACCCATCTCGCCACCGGCATCGCGGTCGCCTGCCAGGCTGAGCGCTCCCAGCACAAGAACAAGGCGAAGGCCTGGGAGATGCTGCGTTCGCGGCTCTACGAGGAAGAACTGAAGAAGCGCGAGGCGGTGGCCAACGCCACCGAAGCGTCGAAGAGCGATATCGGCTGGGGCCATCAGATCCGCTCCTACGTTCTGCAGCCCTATCAGCTGGTGAAGGATCTGCGCACGGGCGTCGAGAGCACAAGCCCGTCGAGCGTGCTGGACGGCGACCTCGACGATTTCATGGAGGCCTCGCTGTCGCAGCGCATCGAGGGCGGCGCCGGCGAAGTGGTGGCCGACATCGACTGAAGCTCCTATGCCCCAAGCAGCAGGAACATCACGCTAGAGTAACAGGCTCTTCACTGTAATTGAGCGGGTGCTTTATGGCTTTGTTTTTTCATCGAATTTTCGACAATTACTTCTACCTCCGGGTTCATTGTTGCAGGCCTGCCGTCGCCTGGCCCGGAACCACTGCGAGTTCAATCTCGTTATCCGCGCGATCCCACTGCCGGGGTTGATGAAGTCACTCTCGTCAGCCCCGGCAGGCTGGTTCCGGCTGCAGATGTCGGCGCACGATTGCACAGCAATTTCTTGCGCCAGCAAAGGAATCAGGCCAGCATCCGAACGTTGGGGGAAAAAGCATTTATGGCCGGACGCGGCGTATCTGCGACCTGACGAGCCGGCCACTGGGAAGATACGTTCCAAGAACGGGCAAGCGAAACGCTTGATAACTCGGTGATAGGAATTGCGCCCATGCCTGCTTCCACAACCCGACTGGCCTCTGCCGTCAGGACGGCGCGCCGCCTCCTGAATTCGATCATTGCGGTGGTGGTTCTGACGGCCGCCACCATTGTATTTGCAGCGCCGGCTTTGGCGCACGACGCCACGCCGACTGCAGCGAAGCCGCAAGGCTGGAGTTACCCATTCTCCTGTTGTTCCGGCTACGATTGCCGCGCGGTCTCGCAGACGTCGATCAGCGAGCGTCCGGAGGGCTATGTCATCAAGGGAACAGGCGAGGTCGTGGGCTACAGCGATGCACGGATCAAGAATTCGCCCGACGGCGAATATCACTGGTGTTCGGTCGCCGGCGCCAATGACGGAAAGACCATCTGCCTGTTCGTGCCACCGTCGTCGTTTTGATGCATGTCGCCCAAAAGCTTGCTCCGAGGGCCATGGCCTGACCCGAGGGTGCGCAGCGGTTTTGGGATACGACATGCATCAAAAAGAGTGAAGCGCGCCACGCGTCCGACGCAGGCAAGCCGAGTCTGCTGACAGACGGTTGTCAACGGCGCCTCTTTATGTTGCCTTACCGCGCTGGCGCGAAGCAATCGCGAGGGAGGCGTCATGACCATAAAGGCAAGCTGCCACTGCAGGGCGACGACGTTCGAGGTTTCGGAAGCGCCGCTAACCGTGACGCAATGCACCTGCTCCTTCTGCTCGAAACGCGGCTCGTTGTGGGCCTATTACGTCCCGTCGCAATTCAAGCTCACCAGCCCGCTCAAGAATGTCTCTTTCTATCAATGGGGCTCGAAAACGGTAAAACATGGTTTCTGCGCCACCTGCGGCTGCGGCACCTTCACCGAAACGCCGGACTGGTCGACCGGCAAGCCGGATTTCGACAATCCGAAAATCAGCGTGAATTCGCGCCTGTTCGACGATTTCGACCTCGATCAGGTCGAAGTCGTCGTCATCGACGGCAAGAATCTCTGGTAGCCGACAGTCTCTGCCAGCCGATCGGAATTGCGCAAATAGCGGCGGTTGAATTGACTGGGAAAAGCCTTGGCCAGCCGCTTTTCCCCTTCCATTTTTCGCCGCATTTCATGTTACAAGCATAGAGTGACGTGCGTCCACTTGGACGCACAAGGGATGCGGCGCGCCACTGGTGGGACCGCGGACTGGAGAGGGACTACCTGATGAAAAAGACTGTGCTCGTCGCAGTGGCGACGGCTGTGCTCGTGAGTGCCTGCACCACCACCGATCCGTATACCGGACAACAGAAAGTTTCCAACACTGCAGCCGGCGCCGGCATCGGCGCGCTGGCGGGTGCGGGGCTCGGCCTGCTCGCCGGCGGCAACGATCGCCGCAATGCGCTGATCGGCGCTGGCGTCGGCGCGCTCGCTGGCGGCGCCATCGGCGCCACAATGGACCAGAACGAGGCCGAACTGCGCCGGCAGCTTCAGGGTTCCGGCGTCAGCGTCACCCGCAGCGGCGACCAGATCATCCTCAACATGCCGTCCGACATCACCTTCAACGTCGACCAGGACGCGGTGAAGCCCGGCTTCTATCAAGTGCTGAATTCGGTCGCACTCGTGCTGAACAAGTTCCGCCAGACCACCGTCGACGTGTTCGGCCACACCGACTCGACCGGTGGCGACGAACACAATTTCGACTTGTCGCAGCGCCGCGCGCTGGCGGTCGCCAATTATCTGTCCGGGCAGGGCGTCGATACCCGCCGCTTCGCCGTCACCGGCTTCGGCAAGACGCGTCCGATCGCCTCCAACGCGTCGGCCGCCGGCCGCGCCCAGAACCGCCGCGTCGAGATCCAGCTCTCACCGCTCACCTGAGCAAGACAAACAAGAAGACCGCATTGCACATGAAAACGGCCCCGCAAGGGGCCGTTTTTCTTTGAGGATTTCTGCTGTGATCAGCCCAATTTCTGCTGTGATCAGCCCTTGGCGACGATGCGCATGAACGCGGGCATGTCGTCACCGAATCCGACGGTCCCATCGTTGTCTTCCTGGCGATGGCGGGCCGGGCGATTGCCGTCGCGCTGCGGCCTGGTGTCGCCACGTTCCGGCGCGCGCTGTTCGTTGCGATGGCGATCGGGCGAAGCCTTGCGATCGGGGGAAGACTGGCGTTCGGGTGAAGCTTGGCGCTCGGTGTTTTCCGAGCGGATCGCTTCCTTGCGCGCGCGCCGCTCACCGGCATCGGCGACTGCGGTCTCGGCCGCCACCGGCTGTTCCTCGCGCGCCGCATCCGGTGCTGCAGCTTCGCTTTGCTTGGCGTGGCGTTCGCGTGGCCTGCGTTCGCCCCTCTCCTTGCCATCGTCCTTGCGGCCGGGGGGGGGCGGGGGCCCCCCCCCCCCCCCCCGGGCCCCCCCCCCCCCCCCCCCCCCCCCCCCCCCCCCCCCCCCCCACCCCCCCCCCCCCCCCCCAAAAATTTGAGAAAACCCCACGCGAA
>NZ_JBVVQO010000045.1:0-53712 GCF_055811215.1 Mesorhizobium sp. WSM4819 | reverse complement strand
TTACCTGCAATTCGGAAGCCTGAAAAGTAGACTATTCCTATGCGATATCAGCGGCTTCCGTATTCTTCACGGCCGACTAATATAGGTCGTGGGGTACTGGGATGACGACCCGGTTCAGGCTCTTTGTCCAGCCTCCGTTCGAGGACGCTCGAGCGTGCCCTGAAATCGTCACGGTTTCATCGCCGCTCGGAAGCGTCGGTGTCGGCCCGTCGGACGATCGAATGTATGTCGTGGAGCCGGTCGGCAAGACCAGGCCCTATGGCGTGAACCGCGCGCCCTTGGGAACGCCGTTTATCTATCTGCCGCCCTGGACAGGAAATATCCTCGCGCCGGCAGTGCCCGACGAGCGCGGCAATTTCGATCACTACCAGCCATCGATGCCCGGCTTCGAGGCCGCATCTCTTCGGCTCCGTGCGGTTCACGCTCGATGTGTGGGAACGCTATCTCGGCCAGTCGGTTGCATGGCATTTCCGCGATCATCATGAGCGTCTGGAAATCTCGATCCTGCCGACGTGGAACAATGCGCAGTTCGGCTACGGCTATCTCGAAGTGGGCAGCCAGTTCGAGACGGACGGAAGTATCCTCCCTTTCAGCCTCGACTTCGACATCATCGCCCACGAGGTCGGCCACGCTATAGCCTTCGCCGTGCTGGGCGTGCCGGGCCTGGGCAAAGAGTTCCCCGAATATGTCGGCTTCCAGGAAGCCTTCTCCGACTGCGTGTCGCTGATCGCCGCCATGCATTTCCCGTCGGTGATCAACAATGTGCTGGACGAGACGCGCGGCAACCTCTATCTCGCCAACCGTCTCGCGCGCTTTTCGGAATTTTCGCCGCATAGCCAGATAAGGTTGGCAAACAACCAGCGGACGATGGCCGAATTCGTCCACGGTTGGAAGAACGAGCATGACCTGTCGGAGCCGCTCACCGGCGCGATATTCGACATTCTGGTCGATATCTTTCACGAGAGTTTGGTGGCCCGCGGCCTGATCTCGTCCGAGATCGAGAATCTCGCCGATGTCGCCGAAGCCGATCCGGCTGCCCGGGCGCCGCTGCAGGACGCCTTCGACCGCGCTTTCGCCCGCCGGACCGACGGCTTCCGCGAGGCGCTGCTCGATGCGCGCGACGTCGTCGGGATGTATCTCGCCGAAACGCTATGGGCTTTGGGGCCCAATTTTCTGGACTATGGAGATGTCGCGACGGCGATGCTCGCCGTCGATGAGGTCGAGACGGGGGGTGAGTTCGCAAGGCTCATCGATCGCAACTTCAGGCGTCGGGGCATCGGCGAGCTGCACGCTGGCAGGCGGATCAACAATAGGCCGCGCCGCGGCCATTCCCATTCGGCGCGCACCTTGCTGCCGAGAGATATATCCAATTTTCCGAAGATGACTTATCGAGAAAGAGTTATGTTAGCAAGGTCGATGTCTACCTAGATAATAATAAGTGGAGAGGAAAATGTCAGATAATGAAACACTACTTGGCGTATCGTCTGTATATCTGTTTGGTCGGTTGCTTGAAGACGTGATTTTGAGAGGAGGCGGCATATACGATAACTTGCAGGTACCAAGACCAGGAAACAACAATTTTCTGCGGCGTCAGCTCGAACATGTTGTTGGAACTGCTCCGAATCAACGCCCCGATGCGCGTCTGGCACGGATTTTTTCTTTTTCCTTCGAGGGAGCATTTTATGAACTGGCTCCGCCAGCGATTTTTCTCGTCCATGGGGCCGGTCTTGACCCCGACGATCCCTCCCCAACCAATGCCGACGACGTAGTTGAGTACAAAAGACTGTCCCGGGCTCCCGGGTCCAGTGCGCGAACGGGCCTCGGCTTGCAGATCGGGGCTTTCTCCAGGGACATAAAAGTATGGATTTACGACAAGAGCGACCATTCGCTCAGGTTGGACGCAGAGACGGGGTCACTCGAGCAAATCCTGCTATCTGGAGAGGCCTATGGCGGAGGCATGGGCAGGTCGGGCGGCGTGATGGGTAGATCGGGTGGCGGTATGGGCAGATCCGGTGGCGGCATGGGTAGGTCGGGCGGCGTGATGGCAAGATCAGGCGGATGGACGCCACGAAAACCAAATGATCTCGATTGATCTCGTCGAACATGCCGCAGGAACAAGGGAGGAACTTCGTATGGCTGTAGATATCGATTATCTGGAAGTAAGCCCTGTTAAAATCGTCAAGGGGGGCGTTGGATACTTTGACATTGTTGGCGATGAGCTCCTGACGGCCAACTTGGAATTCTACGCCTCATTCGATGAGGCTGGCGCGCAACCGGACGATCAAATTGAAGTCCATGTCGATGATTCGAAGACAGGAAAAGAAACAAGACTGCCGATGATTGCTGAGGCAACTGAAAAAGCGGACAACGATGCGAATAAGGTACGCTGGGTTGTGATCAAATTGGATGGCAATATAGAGGACGCCGCACAAGGTTTAATAGTCATTTAGAGAGGCCTTCGCCGCCTGCAATCCGGCCCGCCAGAAGTCGGCTCCTGGCGCTGTTCCCACTATTTGAGCACACGCATTGCACGGAGCCCGTGCGCAGTTAGTCGACCACACCACTCAAGGTATTAGCACGAGCTTGCCGGTCGAGCGGCGCTCCTCCAGCGAGCGGTGCGCTTCGTTGGCCTGGTCGAGCGGGTAGCGGCCGCCTTGCGTCACGGCAAGCTGGCCGCCGGCGGCCAGCTGGAAAAGCTCCGACAGGCTGGCCCTGAGGCCATCGGCAGAGAGCAGCGGCAGCAGGGCGAAACCTCGCAGGGACTGGTTCCGGGTGATCATCGCTTCCAGTTCCGCAGCGCCGACCGTGTATCTGCCCAGCGCCGCAAAAACCAGCTCTCCGCCAGGCGCGAGCGCTTGCAGCGATGCCGCCGTCATCGAGCCGCCGACAATGTCGTAGACGACATCGACGCCGGCGCCGCCAGCCGCCTCCCGCACTCGCGCGGGCCAATCCGCCGCGCTGTAGTCGACCGCGGCATCGGCGCCAAGTGACAGGGCAAGATCGAGCTTGGCCCTGCTGCCGGCGACCGCGATCACGGCGCTGGCGCCCTGGCGTTTGGCGAGCTGGACCAGCAACGAGCCGACACCGCCCGCGGCTGCAGTGACCAGCACCGGCTTGCCGGCTGGCGGGCTTTGCCGCAGCAGATGAAAGGCCGTCAGTCCCTGCACCATCAGGGCCGTCGCGTCTTCGAATGAGAGCGCGTCGGGCAAAGGCACGGCCAGCGATGCGTCGATCGTCACATAGTCGGCATAGCCGCCAAACGGGCGCTTCGAAGCGAACAGCGGCGCAGCTATGCGTGTCCCGGTCAGCGAGATGTCAACCTCGTGACCAAGCGCCTCCACGGTCCCGGCAGCCTCGACGCCGAGAACCATCGGCAATTGCGGCGTCATCGCGTAGCGATCCCCGCGCATCAACACCTCGAAGAAATTCACGCCGGCCGCATGAACGCGGATCAGCACCTCGCCTGCTTGCGGCTCCGGCTTCGGCATCTCGACGATGTCGAGGACGTCGGGACCGCCGAAACGGTTCAGTTGAATGGCTCTCATGGCATGCACCCATCGCTATGGCATCGGCTGCTGTTTGCCACTATCTGCCTGATCGCGACCACACACTCATTTGTCCCCTGCTGACCAGGAGGTGACCATGGCCATGCCGACCAAAACGGGGCCGACCAAAACGGGGCCGACCAAAAGGCTGCTCAAGAGACTGCCTCTGCTGCCGGCGGAACGCGCGCTGAAAGTGATCTCGGGCCGATGGAAGGCTGTCATTCTCTACCATCTCTTTGACGGCCCCCGGCGGCTGTCGGCGCTGAAGACGCTGGTGCCTGATATCACCCAGAAAGTGCTGATCCAGCAGCTTCGCGAAATGGAGGAACACGGCCTTGTCAGACGCGAGATCTTTGCCGAGATCCCCTCACGCGTCGAATATTCGGCGACGCGCCTCGGCCTCAGCCTCGAGCCTATCCTTCTGGCGCTCTGTGAGTGGGGCCAGCACCATGCGGATGAGTTGAACGAGATGGACCGCCTCGCCGACTGTATCATCAGGCCTCGGCAGGCGCGGCAGCCAGCCATCGCCTGAATCAAAAGGGGCGACGCAAGCGCCGCCCCGGGAACCCTTGGGAGGACTGTCCTGGTCTGCGGTTCAGGCCGCCTTGACTTCCTCGGCCACCGCGTCGGTCTGGCGCGCCGCCTTCAGCACTTTGGCCCACCATGCAACGTCGTTGACCAGCGCGGTCGCCGCCTGGTTCAGGTGCTCGAGCTCCTCGAGCTTCTTTTCACCTTGCCGGACGGCAAGGAAATCGCCCCAGGCGATATGGACTGCCGACTTGACCGGCGCCATCTGCAGCTCGACCGCATGCAGCCTCAGCTGCTCGACGGCACGCGCGCCGCCGACGCTGCCATAGCCGACGAAGCCGGCCGGCTTCTTGTGCCATTCATTAGCGGCGTAGTCGATCGCGTTCTTCAGCACGGCGGTCGGGCCATGATTGTATTCGGCGGCGGTGAAGATGAAGCCATCGAACTCGGCGACCTTCTTCTGCCAGTGCTTTGCCACTTCATTCTGCGACGGCGCCCAGGCGGACGAAGCGACCTCGTCGAAGAACGGCAGCGGGAAGTCGCGCAGGTCGACCACTTCCACGTCGATGTCGGCATGCGACTTGGCGATCTTGGCGATCCACTGGGTCGGAACGTCGGCGAAGCGTGCGGCGCGGGTCGAACCGACGACAATGGCGATTTTGGGTTTGGACATAGAGGGGCTCTCCTTCAGGCGAATTTCTGGTATCGTTTAGATACTTGAGCTATATGAGTGACTGCGCCAACGAGGCGCAAGGAGGCACCTTTTTGATACCAAGGCACCCGCACCGCACCGAGGACTGCCGCGCCATCTCGGAAATCCTGCAGCGCGTCGGCGACAAATGGACCGTGCTCGTCGTCGGCAAGCTCGGTGACGGGCCGCTGCGCTTCAACGAATTGCGCAGCGCCGTCGGCGGCATTTCGCAAAAGATGCTGACCACGACGTTGCGCGGGCTCGAGCGCGACGGCTTCGTCACCCGGACCGTGTTTCCGACCATTCCGCCACGCGTCGACTATGAGCTGACCGACCTTGGCTACGAGCTGCTTGTGCCGGTCGGCGCGCTCGGCGAATGGGCGCGCAAGAACACCGAGCGGGTCAAGGCCGCTCGCGAAAGATTCGATGAGATACATGCCTGAAACCCTTGCGCTGCAAGGGTTCACAGCAGCGAGCGCTCGCCAAGGCAGGGTTCAGGATGTGTTGACGCATTGCGGGCGAGCCGCCCTTACAAGGGGGAGCTTGGCCGTCATCTTTGATTTCGCCAATCGCCAACCTCGAAAAAGAGGCGCTGTCGGCGGAACTGCCAATCTCCCCCCAAGTGGGGGAGATGTCCGGCAGGACAGAGGGGGGCGCCGTAGAGCGCCATCCTCAATAACCACCGAGCGTTGACCAATGCCTCACACGCCACTGCCTCCGCGAAATCGCGCAAACGCCAGGTCAACGCGGAAGGCGATGACCGGTGCTGAACTGAAGCTTTGGAACGAGCTTCGCGCACATCGGCTGATGGGGCTTGGCTTCCGCCGACAATTTCCGATCGCCGGTTACATTGTCGACTTCGCTTGCCCGGACAAGAAGCTCGTCGTCGAAGTCGATGGTTCGCAGCATGCCGACGCCGATGCAGGCGATGAGGCGAGGACAAAGCGTCTAGAACGGGACGGCTGGACCATCCTGCGCTTCTGGAATGACGACGTCATTCGTGACATCGACAACGACTGCCAGCATATTGTGATCGAGGCAGGGCTCGCCGGTACGACTTGATACGCCGGCGGGACAGCGCCCCCTCTGTCCTGCCGGACATCTCCCCCATGCCTCCACCTTGAGCGTCATCGAGGTGCGGCCGACGCGCTCGACATGCGTATAGATGCACAGCGTGTCGCCGATCTTCATCGCCTTGGCGAACGACATTTCCTTCACCGCCGCCGTCACCACGCGGCCCTTGGCACGCTCGGCGGCGCGGATGCCGCAGGCCAGGTCCATTTGCGCCATCACCCAGCCGCCAAAAATGTCGCCCGCCGCATTGGCGTCCGAAGGCATGGCCAAGGTCCTGAGCGTCAGATCGCCAATCGGCCGCCCGTCCGCGTAATGCACCATGCGCCAAATCCCCTCGATATCGATCTTCTCCCGTATCGGGATGGCACCGATGCGTCAACGCGCTGCCAGGTGCTAGACTGCGCACAGCGAGTTGAGAAAGGCAGCTGACATGAAACTTACCTCTCGCCCTCTGACATCAGATCTATGGCCCGCGCTCGAGGAGCTGTTCGGTGAGAGCGCCGTCTGCAGTCGCTGTTGGTGCATGTACGGGCGGATCGGCAGTTCTTATCGAAAGCGACCAGGCGAGGAAAACAAGGCGGCGTTCCGGCAAGCCGTCGAGCATGGCCCCTCCCCAGGCGTACTTGCTTTCGACGCCGTTACTGCTGTCGGCTGGTGCCGGGTGACGCCCAGAGATGCCGTGCCCTGGCTCGATCGGCTGTGGCAATTGAAGCGAGTGGATGACGCGCCGGTCTGGTCCTTGTCCTGCCTCTACGTGCGAAAAAAATACCGCCGGCAAGGCATCACATCCCACCTGATCGCAGCGGCGCTGCAAGCTGCAAGGCGCGCAAACGCCCCTGCACTTGAGGCCTATCCTTTTGATGCCGACGTATCGCCGAGCGCTTCCGGCAGCGGATACGCCTCCACCTTCGCTCGCGCCGGGTTCAGGGTCGTCGCCCGCAGGGTGTCAGCCCGCCCGATCATGCGTTGTGATTTCACGCAAAATGCTGATGATGGCGTGTAATGCTGGACCGCTTGGCGACGCGGCAAAGGCCACTTCGGGCAGGACACCAACTGCAAACGAAGTGCCGGTCGCTTTTTTCACAGGCGATGCCGGAAGCTCCGGTGATCGCGGCGGCTTGCGGCGTCTAGGTTGAGCGAGAATTCGGAGCCGGCCGCAGCCATCATGCAGACCTATGATTTCATCATTGTTGGCTCCGGCTCGGCCGGCTCGGTCGTGGCCGAAAGACTGTCGGCTTCCGGCCGCTTCTCGGTTCTGGTGCTCGAGGCCGGCGGCAGCGACCGGCGTTTCTACGTCCAGATGCCGCTCGGCTACGGCAAGACCTTCTTCGACCCTGCGGTCAACTGGAACTACAAGACCGAGCCGGACTCCGGCCTCGCCGGCAATGTCGACCACTGGCCGCGCGGCAGGCTGCTCGGCGGCTCGAGCTCGATCAACGCCATGGTCTGGATTAGGGGCGCGCGCGAGGATTTCGACGCTTGGGCAGCGGCCGGCAATCCCGGCTGGGGCTTCGACGACCTGCTGCCCGTCTTCAAGGCGCTGGAGGACAATCAGGCCGGCGCCGATCAATGGCGCGGAGTTGGCGGTCCGCTGCATATCACCGACTGCTCGACCTCGGTCCATCCGCTGACCAAGCGCTATCTGGCGGCCGCCAATCAGGCCGGCCTGCCGTTCAACCCGGATTTCAACGGCGCCGCCCAGGAGGGCGCCGGCAACTATCAGATCACCACCAAGAACGGCCGCCGCATGTCGGCCGCCCGCGCCTTCCTGCGCCCGGCGATGAAGCGCAAAAACCTCCGCGTCGAGATCAATGCGCTGGCGACCAGGATCCTGTTCGAGGGCAAGCGCGCCGTTGGCATCGAGTATCTCCAAAATGGTGAGACGAAAACCGCCCGCGCCGGCCGCGAGGTCATCCTGTCGGGCGGCTCGATCAATTCGCCGCAGTTGCTGCAGCTTTCCGGGATCGGTCCCTCGGCGATCCTTGGCGCCCTCGGCATTGCCGTCGTCCACGCCAACGAGAATGTCGGCGCGAACCTGCAGGACCATGTCGGCATCAACTACACCTTCAGGGGCAAGCTGCCGACGCTCAACCAGATCCTGCGCCCGTGGTGGGGCAAGCTCATGGTCGGCATGCAATACATGCTGATGCGCTCCGGCCCGCTGTCGCTGTCGATGAACAATGCCGGCGGCTTCTTCCGCACCGATCCGGCGACGGCACGGCCCAACATGCAGCTCTATTTCCAGGCATTCTCGACCGTCATTCCGAAGAGCGGCGAGCGCCCGATCCTGACGCCCGATCCGTGGCCGGGTTTTTCCATCGGCCTGTCCAACTGCCGTCCCTCGAGCCGTGGCGAGATCATGATCCGCTCCGCCAATCCGCGCGACTATCCGAAGATCGTCGCCAACGCCTTTTCGACCGAGGCTGATGTCGCCGAGATGCTGGCGGCGGTGAAGTTCATCCGGAAGATCGCCGCCATGCCGGCAATGGCGGAGATCATCGAGGAAGAGGTGTTGCCGGGCCCGTCAATCACCTCCGACGCGGATATCATCCAGGATTTCAGAAAGCGCTCGGGCACCGTCTACCACCCGGTCTCGACCTGCCGCATGGGGCCGGACGCTGCGCGCGCCGTCGTCGACCCGCGCCTGCGAGTTCACGGCCTCGAAGGCTTGCGCGTCATCGACGCCTCAATCTTTCCCGATAACATCACCGGCAACACCAACGCCGCCGCGATCATGACCGGATGGAAGGGCGCCGAACTGGTTCTGGAGGATCAAAAATGAAAATCACCTACGTCAAAACCTGGGTTGTCGGCAATCCGCCGCCCGGCATCGGCGGCAAGTATTTCATCTTCGTCAAGCTCACCACCGACGGCGGCGTCGTCGGCTATGGCGAGGCCTACAACGCCACCTTCTCGGCCCATGTCACCGCAAGAATGATCGAGGACATGGCCGAGCGCTATCTGATCGGCCGCGATCCGCACGACATCGAGAACTTCTTCCGCCGCGCCTATTCGTCGGGCTTCACCCAGCGCCCGGACGTGTCCGGCATGGGCTGCTTTTCGGCGCTCGAAATCGCCTGCTGGGACATCCTCGGCAAGGAGGCCGGCAAGCCAGTCTACAAGCTGCTCGGCGGCCAGGTGAACGAAACGCTGCGTTCCTATACCTATCTCTATCCGCACAGCGGCAGCGTCCATTCGGAAGATGCGCGCGGCAAGAACGTCTACAACGACCCCGACCTGGCGGCCGAATGCGCGCTCGAATATATCGAGCAGGGTTTTAATGCCGTCAAGCTCGATCCGGCCGGCCCCTACACCGCCTTTGACGGTCACCAGCCGCGCCTCGTCGACATCGATCTCTCCGCCCGCATGATCAAGGCTATCCGCGAGGCGGTCGGCACAAGGGCCGACATCCTGTTTGGCACGCATGGCCAGTTCACCGCATCGGGCGCGCTGCGCATGGCCCGCGCCATCGAACCCTACGATCCGCTGTGGTTCGAGGAACCGGTGCCGCCCGACATGCCCGAAGTGATGGCGCAGGTGGCGCGCGGCACGTCGATCCCGATCGCCACCGGCGAACGGCTGACGACCAAGTTCGAGTTTGCCCGCGTCATCGAGAACCGCGCCGCGACCATTCTGCAGCCCGACCTCGGCCGCTCCGGCGGCATTCTCGAAACCAAGAAGATCGCCGCTATGGCCGAGGCCTATCACATCCAGGTCGCCCCGCACTGCTATTGCGGGCCGATCGTCGGCGCGGCCAACATCCAGCTTGCCGTGACCTTGCCCAACTTCCTCATCCTGGAATCGCTGAAGCAGTGGGACGGTTTTCACGAAAAACTGCTGAAGAAGAAGATCGAGTGGCAGGACGGCAACGTCATTCCGTCGAAGGAGCCGGGCCTTGGCGTCGAGCTCGACGAAGCCGTCTGCGAAGCGCATCCCTGGACCGGCACGGAGCTGCATTTGCAGATGATGCAGACGCCGTTGACGCCGTGAACGCCCGCAAGAGCTGCGACCGGGCTTCCCGGCCAGGCTCAAGCCCTGCCGTCAGGTAATTGTCACGCGATTCCAGCATGTTGGCCTGGTCGCCTAAATCACGATCGAAGCGACCGGAACCAAGGTCTCAACAGCTTGATTCAATACCTCAGCGTCAGCGCGCCGGGCAGGATCTCGAAGGTCGCCGGTATGCGCCCCGGCGACTCGCCGTCTATGTCGACCAGAGCGCCGTTCTTTTGCACATCGCCGAGTGGTTCGACAACGACTTTCCTGCCGCGCAAAATGGTGATCGCCGGGTGGTTGCGATGCCGGCCGCCATAGAGCAGACGGATATCCCAGATCAGCTTCAGCTTGCCAGCCGCGCGCAGGATGACGATGTCGAACTGACCGTCGTCCAGTTCGGCATCCGGCGCGATCATCATGCCGGCGCCGAAGAATTTTCCGTTGGCCACCGCCACCAGCGCGACGCGCGCCTCGACCGGGACGCCATCGTCGATGGTGATCACGACGTCCTGGAATCGGTAGCGCATGAATTCCCACACGGTGCGCCAATAGAACAGCGCCTTGGCCGACACATTGCCCTTGCGCTTGTCGGCGTTGACCGCGCGGTCGGTGGCGCCCGACAGGCCGAGGCTGGCGATGTTGATGAAATGGCGGCTGGCCAGGGCGCCATGGTCGTCGACGTAAGAGATGCGGCCGGCATCGACCCGGCGGGCCTTGGCCTCGGCGATGCGCTTCAACGTCAGGTCGACCTCGTCCGAAAGGTCGAGCCCGCGGGCGAAATCGATGCCGGCGCCGCAAGGCAGCAGGCCGAGTTCGGCCGTCCGGCCGCTTTCCGCAAACGCCTGCAGCAGCCCGTCGGCGACTTCGCTGGCGGTGCCGTCGCCGCCCGCCGCGATCACCAGGTCGCAGCCGCTGGCGGCAAGGACCAACGCCAGCCTTTCTGCGTCGCCGGTCGCCTGCGTCTCGCGCAGTTCGAAATCGCCGAAATGTTTCCTGAGCGAAGCGCTGACCTCGGGCCAATGCCGCTTGAGCCAGCCGCCACCGGCAATCGGATTGAGAACCACCCCGACCTTCAAGAATGCCTCCCCATAGGATAGCAACGACACTGCTGTCCTAAAATCCTTCGCCGGCATTGAAGCCCGCGCCGCAGTGTCGGGCAAGGGCCGAATGCTCGATCTTGCTGCTCACCGCAGATCAGGGCCGTGTCCCGCCTCCTGCATCTCGGCAAAATAAACGCGCCGATGCAGGCCTTGGTCCCCGATAATCCCGCTATCCACAGGCTCGCAACCGTTTCGCCGAACGCTTATCTCCCGTACATTAATCCCATCTCAGGCGGCTACGATTGCCAAGTCGAAAGGCAAAGCGAAACGGCGGATTTCCTGAGGCCCGTACGGCCCCGAACGCAGGCTTGCCTGTTTTGAGGACCGAGACTACGGGGCCGCGGAAAGCGTGCGAACGCCTACGGCGGACCGATGCTGCCATGAAGGACGGCAAAAACCTTCGATGGCGCGCTGGACGAAGCTTGCAAGGGTGGAGACTGGCGAGGTCCCGAACGGACGCTGCCCTCGGGCGGTGGCTGGCAGGACCGTCAACATCAAGGCCGGCATGGCGCGACGTCTTTACGGAAGTTGCTGCCGCGACCGTGTCCTGATCTGACAGGGAGGCGCTGGGAGAAATCCCGGCGCCGACTGTTTTTTGGGCTTCTCTCGCGATTTGACCGCCTGTCTCACGCGGTTCGCCCGGAGCGAAGCTTCCTGGTGTTGTTTTCAGAAACTGGCAGCAGACCTCAAGTTCGGGCTAACCCGCCGCCGCGTCCGTTGCGCCGATCTTGCGCACCAACGCCGCCGTCGCCAGCATCGCCCCGATGTCGGCGATGATAGGCGCGACATGCTTGGCGTAGTCGAGCGGCACCGAGCTATCGGGCAGCTCGAAAAAATTCCTCGTCTGCGGCAGTAGTAAAAAGCCGTCGCTGCCATTGAGCGCGACCCGCGCCGGATCATCAGGCCACGTCTCCTTGAGCCATGTCAGTGCCTGCGCCAGCCGGCCGCTCACCAGCGGCTGCGCCGCCTCGATGTTGTCGCTGCGGAAGTCGTAGGCGGCATCGAGCTCGGGCACGCCGCATGACAATTCCTGCATCTTGCTGGCGAACATGCCGCGGAAGAACCCGACGGCCAACTCAGTCCGGCGCGCCGCCACCAATATGCCGGGGAACGGCACCATGGTCCCGAAGCCAACGACGATCCCGTTGAATGCTATCGTGCCGCCGGTGCCTTGCCGGAGATCGGCTTCGTAAAGCTCGAACGGAAATCCCTCGTAGCGGCCGGAGACGATGTCGTCGAAGCGTTTGGTGTTGAACGTGCCGATCGTCTCGCGCGGCAGCCGGTCGAACGAATTCGGCGTCACCTCATGCTCGTAGCGCATGTCCCTGATGAAGCCGAAGATGATCGGCAGCAGTGTCTTGCGGTGCTGCAACCTGCTCGTCGGCTTGATCCCCTGGAAATAGAGCAGGATCGCCGCCACCAACCCGACGACATAGAGCAACACATGCGGCGTCGAGAGCCATTGCTCGTAGGGATCGGCGATTCTGTTGAAAAGCCAGGCGACAAGCGCCACGAACACCAACACCAGTCCGATGAACAGCGGCACCCGCCAGCGGACTTGCCGGTAGGCCGAAGCCCTTTCGGCCTCGTAGGCCGCGAGATTGCGCTTGATACCGGCGATGTCAGCTTCATCAGGCATGAAATCCGCTGCTTCCATCGCCATCCCACGCCCCCTAACAAACTCATGATAGCCGATTTTATCGACATCTCGACTACAGCACTGAGAAGCAGCGCTTCTCAAGCAGATGTTTGCGCTGCCCCTCATCCGCCTGCCGGCACCTTCTCCCCGTGAACGGGGAGAAGCCCGCTGTCGCTGCGCTGGCGCTCGTTCGGCGAGGCTGTGATTCGCGAAGTCATCAAATGACGGCGTCTTTCTCCCCGTTTACGGGGAGAAATGTCCGGCAGGACAATGAGGGGCAGCGCCATACTTGTGCGACAAGCAACCTGCGACTAGCCCTCACTTACGGCGCTACGGAAAAATCGCAGTCAACCGGCCTTCGACTTTGCTGCGCATTCGGTCCTCCAGCGCCTCGACGGGAACCAGCCGCTCATGGTCGCCGGCGCGCAGCCGCATCAAGGGATGCAGCCGGTAGGCGGCAATGGCGCCACGCGTGCCGGCGTCGGCGCTGATATCGACGGTCAGGATGCTACCGATGCGGCCGGGCCATGGCTGGCGCGCAAAGGCGGTGCCGAGGAAATCGCCGAGCCCATAGGCGACGAGCGCCTTGCCGATCCGCTCCACCGGCTGCACGACATGGGCATGGTGGCCAGCGATCAGCCCGACGTCCTGCGCGGCCAGACGCCGGGCCAGCGCCCGCGTTTCAGCCTGCGGAAAATGCCGGAATTCCCAATCCCAATGTGGCACGGCGCAGGTAAGGTCGACGGCGTCGCGGCGCGGCCATCGTGCGGGGTCGCCTTGCATCGACACACGGCCGGCGAACGCCGCCGCGCCGGCGTTGCGCCACAGTGTGAAGGCGGCGAAGCCTATTGTCAGCGGACCGACTGCGACGCGTTCGACCGGACCGGCGGCCGCGGTACCGATGCTGCGGATGCCAAGCCGTTCCAGCGCTGCCACGGTCTCGTCAAAACCCTCGACGCCCTGGTCGAGCGCATGGTTGTTGGCGAGCGACAGCACCAGTTTCTCACGCGAGATGCCTACTGACGCCAGCGCCTCGGCAAGGAACCGCTCGGTCATGGCATGACGGGTGCCAAGCTTCGTGCCCATCGCCGCGCTCGGTCGCTCCACCACCGGGCTTTCGCAATTGCCGATCACCAGATCGGCGGAGCCGAGCAGCGTGGCGATCGCCGGGTCGCATTGCGGCGCGCTGCGATTGGCCACCGCCGAGATATCGCCGACAAAGGCGAACCGCACCGTCCGCGCCGGTGGCGGCTCGATCATGATTCCTGCCGCTGGCGCAAAGCCTTGGCGATCGCCGCTGAGCGAAGGCTTCAAGAAGCGTGGCAGCCAGGACAATTTGTAGGAAAGCGGATAGTTCGACACGCGCAGCCCTGCACCGGGATGAACGGCCACGGTAGACGATGCGCCCGATATAGCGAAGCGCCTCCGTTCGCAATCGTGCGGCCAGATGCCCCGCAGTAGGCGCAACACACAAGATGCGTATATGGTTGCCGCCGAACGGCATACCGGAGGACCAAGATGACGCGATTTTCGAGCCTGCTGGCATCCGCCCTTGTTCTGCTGCTGCCGGTTGCTTCCACCGGTGCCGCGGCCCGCGAACCGGCCGCCCTGTTCGAGGCAAAAACCGTAGCCGACCGCGACAGCACGCTTGCTGCGCTGGAAGCCGCTGCGCCCACTGATCCTGCGTCGGCCTACGCCACCGGCGCCGGCCAATTCTTTTCCGCGCTGGAGATTCTGGCCGGCGGTCTGCACCGCCACGGTTTCGAAAGCCCGCAATCCTTCATGCTGCCGCTGATGCGGCTGCCGGTGCCGGACAATCCCAATCCCACGCCACTGACTTACGACGGCTTCCGCGCCATCCTGGTCGCCTTCCGCGATCGGCTGGAAAAGTCCGCAGCCACGCTTGGATCCGTGCCTGCCGATGCCGACATCGGCATCGAGGTCGACCTCACCCGTCTCGGCATCGACCTCAACGAGGACGGCCAGATCGCGCCGGACGAAAGTGCCGCCGCGATCATGGCGTCCCTGTCACGCGGCGGCGGTGCGCCAGACCCGGCCGTACCCGCCCTCACCTTCCACTTCGACCGCGCCGATGGCTACTGGCTGCAGGGCTATGCCGAATTCCTGATGGCGCAGGCGGATTTCTGGCTGGCGCATGACTTCAGCAACGCTTTCGACGGCTCGTTCCACATGCTGTTTCCGCGCGCAAAACTGCCGCTGCAGGACACGCTCGTGCCGCCGGACGGCGGCATGAGCGGCGGCATGTTGTCGGCCGAGTGGCGCATCGCCGACTTCATCTCGCTGGTTCATCTGGTCAATTGGCCGGTGGTCGAGCCGGAGCGCCGCCACGCGGCGCGCCGCCATCTCATGGAAATGATCCGGCTGTCCCGCGAAGACTGGAAGGCAATCCGCGCCGAGACCGACAACGACCGTGAATGGCTGCCCGGCCCGCAACAGAAAGGCGCCAGCCCGCTCACTGGCCTGGAGGTCGGCGAGGAGCAGGTCCAGGCCTGGCACGCCGCGCTTCATATGGCCGAGGACCTGCTCGAAGGCCGCACCTTGCTGCCGCATTTCCGCTTCGCCGACAAAGGCATCAACATGAAGCGCTTCTTCGACGAGCCAAAGCCCTTCGACCTGGTGCTGTCGATCACCGGCCCGGCCGTCGCGCCCTATCTCGACAGCGGAAAGATCCTCACCAGCGAAGAGTTCGACCAGATCCGGCGCCAGTTCGGCGGCGCCGGGTTTTTGACCTTTGCGCTGTGGTTCAACTGAGGGCGCGTTCGACATCGCTCCTGACACCCTTGTGTCAGCAGCCTGGTTTCCTCTCGCGCCCCTGGCCACTCCGCTCTTTCCATTTTGGCCGATACCTCCCATATTCGGGGCATGGCCAAACTTCCTGACAAAAAGACGCCGCCGCCGGCGCGTGACGATCGTGCTTCGCCGCCCAAGCGGCGCAGCCCGTTGACCGATTTCCTCGATGCGTCGGAGCCGCTGCACAAGGGCGGCTTTGCCGAGGCGCCGCAGACCGAATTCTCAGGCACGCCGCTGACCGGCACGATCGCCGATTGGGCCGAGCAGATCGAGCAGGAAGCCGAAAAGGAAGGGCGCCAAGTCTCCCCCCTTGAGGGGGAGATGTCGCCGAAGGCGACAGAGGGGGTCGGCAAAGGAAGCGCTCAACATGAGGGCACGTCGAGCCCGGCCGCACCGACCTCACCCGGCGGCTCCGCCGCCACCCTCCCCTCAAGGGGGAGGGAAGTCGCCAAGGCGAAAAAGATCCCTGAACGCTCCTCTTCCCCTGGCCGCACGGCGCGCGGCACCTCCATGGGCGGCGCGGCTTCGGCGCGGGAGCGAACCGCGGCCGGCCTCAATCCGGTTGCCGGCCTCGATGTTTCGCTGGAGGAAGCCGAGACCATGGCCTCCGGCGGCGTCACCGCCACCGTGGCGGCGCTGTCGGCGCTGATCGAGTCCGGCAACCCGCTGCACAAGGACGGCGTGCTGTGGACGCCGCACCGCCCAGCCCGGCCCGAAAAATCCGAAGGCGGCATTGCCATCAAGATGGTGTCGGATTTCGAGCCGGCCGGCGACCAGCCGACGGCAATCAAGGACCTTGTCGAGGGCGTCAACGACAACGACCGCACCCAGGTGCTGCTCGGCGTCACCGGCTCGGGAAAAACCTTTACCATGGCCAAGGTGATCGAGGAGACGCAGCGCCCTGCCTTGATCCTCGCCCCCAACAAGACGCTGGCCGCGCAGCTTTATTCCGAGTTCAAGAAATTCTTCCCGGAGAATGCCGTCGAGTATTTCGTCTCCTATTACGACTACTACCAGCCGGAAGCCTATGTGCCGCGGACGGATACCTTCATCGAAAAGGAATCGTCGATCAACGAGCAGATCGATCGCATGCGCCATTCGGCGACGCGCTCGCTGCTGGAGCGCGACGACGTCATCATCGTCGCCTCGGTGTCCTGCATCTACGGTATCGGCTCGGTCGAGACCTACACGGCGATGACCTTCCAGATGCAGATCGGCGACCGGCTCGACCAGCGCGCGCTGCTCGCCGATCTCGTCGCCCAGCAGTACAAGCGGCAGGACATCAACTTCGTCCGCGGCTCGTTTCGCGTGCGCGGCGACACGATCGAGATTTTTCCGGCCCACTTGGAAGACCGCGCCTGGCGTATTTCGCTGTTCGGCGACGAGATCGAGGCGATCACCGAGTTCGACCCGCTGACCGGCCAGAAGACCGGCGAATTGAAGAGCGTCAAGATCTACGCCAATTCGCACTATGTGACGCCGCGCCCGACCTTGAATCAGGCTATCAAGTCGATCAAGGAAGAGCTCAAGCAGCGGCTGGTCGAACTCGAGCGCGCCGGACGCCTGCTCGAGGCGCAGCGGCTGGAGCAGCGCAGCCGCTTCGACCTCGAGATGCTGGAAGCCACCGGCTCCTGCGCCGGCATCGAGAACTATTCGCGCTATCTCACCGGCCGCCAGCCGGGCGATCCGCCGCCGACCCTGTTCGAGTACATCCCCGACAATGCGCTGGTCTTCATCGACGAAAGCCACGTCACCATACCGCAGATCGGCGGCATGTATCGCGGCGACTTTCGCCGCAAGGCGACGCTGGCCGAGTACGGTTTCCGTCTGCCGTCCTGCATGGACAACCGGCCGCTGCGTTTCGAGGAATGGGACGCGATGCGCCCGCTTTCGGTCGCGGTTTCGGCGACGCCCGGCGCCTGGGAGATGGAGCAGTCCGGCGGCGTCTTTGCCGAGCAGGTCATCCGCCCGACCGGCCTGATCGATCCGCCGGTCGAGGTGCGCCCGGCCAAGACCCAGGTCGACGACGTCGTCGGCGAAATCCGCGAAACGACAAAAGCCGGCTACCGCACGCTGGTCACCGTGCTGACCAAGCGCATGGCCGAGGACCTGACCGAGTATCTGCACGAGCAGGGCATTCGCGTCCGCTACATGCACTCCGACATCGACACGCTGGAGCGCATCGAGATCCTGCGCGACCTGCGCCTCGGCGCCTTCGACGTGCTGGTCGGCATCAACCTTTTGCGCGAAGGCCTCGACATCCCCGAATGCGGCTTCGTCGCCATTCTCGATGCCGACAAGGAGGGTTTTTTGCGCTCCGAAACCTCGCTGATCCAGACCATCGGCCGTGCCGCCCGAAACGTCGACGGCAAGGTCATCCTCTACGCCGACCAGGTCACCGGCTCGATGGAGCGGGCGATGGCCGAGACCAACCGCCGGCGCGAAAAGCAGATGGAGTGGAACGCGGCCAACGGCATCACCCCGGAATCGGTCAAGTCGCGCATCTCCGACATCCTGGACTCGGTCTACGAAAAGGACCACGTCCGCGCCGACATCTCGCAGTTCACCGACAGCGCCGGCGCAATGATGGGCAACAATCTGAAAGCCCATCTCGACGCGATGGACAAGCAGATGCGCGACGCCGCCGCCAATCTCGACTTCGAGAAGGCGGCCCGCATCCGCGACGAGATCAAGCGGCTGCGCGAGATGGAACTGTCCATCTCCGACGATCCGCTGGCCAAATATGCCGATATGGAAAGCCCGGTTTCGGGCCGCGAAAAGGGCAAGCACAACAAGGGCCGCGCCATCCACCGCACGGTGGATGATGACGGCAAGGGTCTGTTCCGCAAGCCCGCGCTCGACGAGATGGGCGCCGACGGCGCCGTGCCGGTCAGAAAGCCGCTCTTCGCCAAACCCTCGCTCGACGCCATGGGCCCGGGCACTGACATGCCGACTCCCGCCGGTGCGGTGTCGCGCTCGCTGTTCAAGAAACAGTCGGCCGAAGAGGCGCACGGCTCCGATTTCGGCATCCCCGGAGAGCCGACCAAGCCGCTGTTCAAGAAGAACTCGCTCGATGAAATGACGGTGCGACGGACTGAAAAGCCTGTTGAGGGAAAAGTCCCGGCCAAGCCACAGCCGATCTCCCGCCAAGTGGGGGAGATGTCAAGTGGTGGCAAAGAGGGCAGGACAGAGGGGGGCGCCAAGGAACGCAACGAGTCCGGTAAGCCCATCGTCCGCCAGCGCAGTGGCATCGGCTCCTACGAAGACCCCTCCGACGCCCGCCGCGAAAAGCGCCGTCCCGGCAAGACCGGCCGGCCGGGGCGGTAGCGTTCCTTCGCGCCCCCCTCTGTCCTGCCGGACATCTCCCCCACAAGGGGACCACTTGGGGGGGAGATTGGCAACTTCAGCGCTTAGCTCACTTTTACACGCCCCCTTGCCATCGGCCCTACCGTTGGTGTAGCCAGTTTCCATAACTCGAACGTCTTGAAAGGAGGGCTGCGTGTTGTTTTCCCACCACCGTCAGCGCGGCCCTGTCCCTGCCCTGCGAGCTTGCTTGCAGGGCTGACCAAAGACGGTCCGGGTTCCCCCGCTTCGATTTTCTTGGTCTGCCCTTCGTGGTGCTGCAACGCCGAGCCTGCTGGCCTGCCTGCGCACCGTCAAAGTGCATCGAACCGGACCTTTATTCCGGGCAGACCAGAGAAACCAACATGGCCCTGATCAGCCTCAAGTCCCTCGGCGTCACCATGAGTGCGCCGCTCTTTTCCAACCTTGACCTCAGCATCGGCACCGGCGACCGGCTCGGCATCGTCGCCGCCAACGGCCGCGGCAAATCCACTTTGCTGAAGTGCCTCACCGGCGAAATGGAGCCGACATCCGGCGACATCACCCGCACGCGCGGCCTGCGCGTCGGCCATGTCGAGCAAGCCGTTCCCGCAGCACTGGCCGAGCACGGCTTTCAGCAGGTGGTGGCCGACGCCTTGCCGGCCGAGCAGGCCGAAAGCGAGCAATGGCGCGTCGATGTCGTTCTCGATTCACTCGACGTGCCGCAGCCGATGCGCGAGCGGCCGATGCGGGCCTTGAGCGGCGGCTGGCAAAGACTGGCGCTGATCGCCCGCGTCTGGGTCACCGATCCCGATGTCCTGCTTCTCGACGAGCCGACCAACCACCTCGACCTCGCCAAGATCAGCCAGCTCGAAACCTGGCTGAACGCGCTGCCGCGCGAGGTGCCGGTGGTGATCGCCAGCCACGACCGGGCATTCCTCGACGCGACGACCAACCGGACGCTGTTCCTGCGCCCCGAACAGTCGCCGGTATTCTCGCTGCCCTATTCCAGGGCACGCGATGCGTTGAGCGAAGTCGACGCCTCGACCGAGCGCAAGTTCCAGCGCGACATGAAGGTGGCGCAGCAGTTGCGCCGGCAGGCGGCCAAGCTCAACAACATCGGCATCAATTCGGGCAGCGACCTTTTGACGGTCAAGACCAAGCATCTCAACCAGCGCGCCCAGCGCCTCGAAGAGGTCGCAGCACCGGCGCACCGCGAAAAATCGGCGGGCGCGATAAAGCTCGCCAATCGCGGCACCCATGCCAAGGTGCTGATTACGATCGACGACGTGGCGGTCGAAACGCCTGACGGCACGCTGCTGTTCAGGACCGGCAAGCGCCACATCTGCCAAGGCGACCGCATCGTGCTGCTCGGCCGCAACGGCGTCGGCAAGTCGCGGCTGATCAGCCTGATCAGAAATGCCGTCGTCGAGCCGGAGACGGCAACACAAGGCGTGAAGGTGACGCCGTCGACGGTGCTCGGCTACAGCGACCAGGCATTGTCGGGCATCAGCGGCGACGACACGCCGCTGGCGATGCTCTCGCGCAGATTCGATGTCGGCGAGCAGCGCGCCCGCTCGCTGCTCGCCGGTGCAGGCGTCAGCATCGACATGCAGGAGCGCAGGATCGGCGTGCTGTCGGGCGGACAGAAGGCGCGGCTGATGATGCTGGCGCTGAGGCTTGCCAATCCCAACTTCTACCTGCTCGACGAGCCGACCAACCATCTCGACATCGATGGCCAGGAGGCGCTGGAGGCGGAATTGCTCGCGCATCAGGCGAGCTGCGTGCTGGCATCGCACGACCGCTCCTTCATCAGGGCGATCGGCAACCGCTTCTGGCTGATCGAGAAGCGGCGGCTGGCCGAGATCGACAGCCCGGAAGACTTCTTCCGATCGGTGGCAGAAACGGACGGTTGAAGCTTTGCGGCAAAAAAATCTGACGCTCTGTCGGATCATGGCCGCGCGCCACGTCCTTGGGATGCCGACACGGTGATGCCGGCGCCAATCGAGGAGAGAGCATCATGTCCATTCTGTCGTCCGTTGGTCGCATCGCGACCCGTTACTCGGCGGCTCGCGCCCGTTACCGCAGCGAGCGCGCCCTGCTTTCATTGCCGATCGAACTGCGCAAGGACATCGGCTGGCCGGAGATCGTCGTCGACGCGCAAAACAGCCGCCGAATTGCAATCTCCCTGTCTGAGGCAAGATGATCCAAGGCAAGATGAAGAGACCAACCGGCCGCAGCGGCGCCGTCATAAGCCTTGCGCGTCGCCCGGGGTCACGCCAACCGCCGGCGGCCCGGCGCGTCTGGTCCCGGCATTAAAAAAATGCATCTGACGTGTAGGATCGCCGCCGCTTCATTCGTCCTGTGATCCGCAAGGTCAAACCAAACGCAGAGAGGAGCAAAAAGATGAACGACCAGCCCCAAACCCAGCCTAAGGCGAAAGTCCTCGGCGGATTGACGCCCTACCTTCAACTGGACGGCGCCTTCAAGGCTTCGGAATTCTATCAGAAAGCCTTCGGCGCCGAGCAGGTCTTCTTCTACCCGCCGGACGAGCAGGGCCGGACGATGCACATCCATCTCCACATCAACGGTTCGACCCTGATGATTTCCGACTTCTATCCCGAGCACGGAATGGCCCCGGTGAAGCCGCAGGGCTTCACCATGCAGCTGCATCTCGGCAGCGACGACATCGACGCCTGGTGGCAGCGCGCCATCGATGCCGGTTGCACGGTCGGCACGCCGCTGCAGGTGATGTTCTGGGGCGATCGCTGGGGTCAGTTGACTGATCCCTTCGGCGTGGACTGGGCGATGAACGCGCCAGTAAAGGCAGCGTAGCGCCACCGTTTCTTCCTTCTCCCCTTGTGGGAGAAGGAAAATCCAACTCAAGGAGAACCCACAATGTCCTATGTTGATGGTTTCGTTCTCGCCGTACCCAAGGCGAATCTCGATGCCTACAAGAAAATGGCGCAGCTGGGCGGCACCGTCTGGATGGAGCATGGCGCGCTCGCCTATGTCGAGTGCATTGGCGACGACGTGCCTTATGGCGAAATGACCTCGTTCCCGCGCGCCGTGCAGGCCAAGGACGACGAGATCGTCGTCTTCTCGTGGGTCGTCTATGAATCGCGGCAGAGCCGCGATGCGGTGATGGCCAAGGTCATGGCCGATGAGCGGCTGAAGTCCGACTGGTCGGCGATGCCGTTCGACGGCAAGCGCATGATCTTCGGCGGCTTTCAGCCCTTCATTGAGTTGTAGGCCCGCATTACGCCAGCCGGTCGAGCAGCGGCTTGAGCCGGTCGCCATAGCGCTTCCACAGATCGACCGAGCCCTGGTACATCGGCTGGCGCACCTGCGCCGCCGACGCCGTGCGCACCGGCCGGTCGGTCTCGTGGAACGACAGCACTGCATCGTCCCATGGCAGGCCGAGATAGGCGATCAGCGCCCGCGTCTGCCCTTCCTGGTCGGCGACGAAATCCTCGTAGCGCACATCATGCACGACATCAGGCAGAACGGTGCGCCAATGCGCCATGATGTCGGTGTAGAGATTGTGGAAATCGGCAAGCTCGCCGAGGTCGTAGCCGTAGCGGTGGCTGTCGCCGCGGAAATGCACCTTGTAGATCGACAGGCAGGTCGCCGCCGCGTCGCGCGCGCAATGGATGATCTTGGCCTTGGGCAGCATCAGATGGATGAAGCCGACCAAAAGGAAATTGCCGGGCATCTTGTCGGTGACATGCCGGAAACCCGGATAGCGGGCGTGCAGCAGGTCCAGATAGGCCTGGCCTGCCTCGGCAAAGGCTTTGTCGGGCATGTCGGCGATCCCGCTGGGGAAACCGCCCTTCATACCAGGCGGAAACTGTTTTCCCACCGCCGTCTTCAAAATGCCGAGCTCGCCCGCGCCATAGACTTGGCGGTGGCTGGCGATGATCTGCTCGACAAGCGTGGTGCCGGAGCGCGGCATGCCGACGACGAAGATCGGCGTGTCGTCGGCAATCCCGCTCGGTCTGTGCTTGTCGAAAAAGGCCTTGTCGAACACCGCCTTCATCGTTTCGAATTCGGCGCGTGTCTTGTCCGCATCATAGTCGATGCCCATGCGGCGGATGGCATTGCCTTCGGCGAAATAATCGAAGGCACGGCCATAATCCTTGAGATCGTCATTAGCCTTGCCGAGGCCGAACGAAAGCTGCATGCGCGCCAGGCTGCCGTCCGGCGCCTTGGCGTGCTGCGCCTCCATCCCGGCAAGCTCGGCGTCACGCTCCTGCTGGCGCTTGACCTGGGTGAGCATCAGCCAGGCCCTGGCCATGCCGGGATCGACCGCCAGCGCCTGCCGGAAATGCTCCGCTGCCTCTGCGAGGCTGCCCTTCTCCATCAGCCCGACGCCGAGACCGTGCAGCAGGTCGGCGTCCTTCGGCCGAATTGCCAATGCTTCGCGGAAGACGGCGAGCGCCTCGTCGAGCCGCCCAGCCTCCTGCAGCGTCTCGGCAAGCCCGATGCGGGCGCGGACATGGAACGGATTGCGGCCGATGGTGCCGCGATAGATCTCCTCCGCGCCCTCGAACTGGCCGAGTTGCTTCAGCGAGGAGCCGAGATTGTCGCGCGCCGCGAGTTGCTCCGGCCGGATTGCCACCGCGCCACGGAAGAAATCGACGGCTGCACCGACGCGGCCGAGGTCGCGAATCACCGTGCCGAGATTGTTGAGGAAATCTGGATTCTTGGGTTGCAGGCGCACCGACTGTTCGAGGAGATCAAGTCCTTCGGCGCTGCGCCCGGTCTGGTGCAGCAGCAAACCGAGGAAATGTGCTGCCGCCGCATGATTGGCCTTTTGCGCCAGCACCTGCCGGTAGAGCATCTCGGCTTCCTGCCGGCGCCCCGCCTGATGCAATTGCAGGGCCTGCTGCACGCGCTGGTCGAGCCCCAGCGGCGGCTGTCCGCCTGAGCCGAAATTGCCGCCCGCGCCTGCCGGTCTTCTCGGATCTCTGTTGATGGGAAACCTGCCGTGTTTTGTCCGCCTGCCGCGATCTAAGCCATCGGCGCGGCAGGTTCAAGGGTTCGCAGGCCAGCTTGCCGGAAATCCTGGGTTCATGGGCCGGCCGTGTCAGATCAGGCGGTTGGTCTCCGCAACCTGTCTGGCCCGCCGCAGCGTGCCGTCGGTATCGGCGATCCTGCGCCTTGCTGCCTCGTCACTTCGTATCGTCAGCCGTGCCGACACGACTTTCGCAGGCCCGGCGACCTGCTTGACAATCGGCTTGATGGTTACGGTCGAACCATCAGGTGTTTTCACGGAAAACATGATTTTTCCTTTCAGATGTAAATAAAAATCGAAGCCGGGATGAATTTTTCCGGCACAATCTCAAACAATTCTTGTGAAGTTTCCGGACCGTATCACCATTTCCCAAATAGCCCTAGAAAAGTAAATTTACGACAAGGTCGGCGACGGGCTGGAATCTTCTTGAATAAACCGCATTTTGGGATTAGTGAATTGAGATCGTTTTTTGGGCCAAGCTTGGCATCTCGCGGGTCAGAAGTTCTCGACCCGCCAAACTCATTCCAGATCGCCGATACCCAAATTGCCGATACCCAAATTGCCGAACAGGGACCCACGACCTTAGGTCCCGGTGCCGCGAAGCGGGCACCACCCTATCGGATCCAAGACGACACTTCGAGGCACGAGAATGTCTGGCCGAACTACCCATTCCATCGCGCATTTCGAGGCACCCTTCATGATTGGCGGCCTGGAAGGACAATTGCCGGCCGGCGACTACGACATCGACCACGATGAGGAGCTTGTCGATGGCATCTCGTGGCTTGCCTGGCACCGTGTCGCCACATTCATCCACCTGCCGGCAAGGACGGTGAAAAGCCAGACCAGCCAATTGGTCGCCATCGACTTCGCCGAACTCGAAACCGCGCTGAGGCGCGACCAGGAGAATGCCGCATGATCCGCTTCCAGCAGAACGCGCGCCCGCGCACCGACACGCCTGCGCATCTTTTCGCGATCGGCCAGACCGTTCGCATGAAGAGCCGCACCGGCCTTGTTCAGAAGACCGCCGAGCTGTTCCAGATCAAAAGCAGGCTGCCGGTCAAGGACGGCTCGCCGCAATACCGCATCCGCAGCAACGAGGAGACCCATGAGCGGGTCACCACGGAAGACAATCTCGAAGTGGCCGACGATCCAAACGGCTAGCCGCCCATCAACCGTCGCCACCATGTTCATCAATCACGAGGGACCAGGAAATGGCCAAGGGTCAACAGCGCAGCAACCGCGAGACACGCAAGCCCAAGAAGGACAAGACGGCAGCAAAGCCGGCCTCGCCCTTCGGCTCGGCTGTCAAGCAGGCGGAAGCCGGTTTGAAACCGAAGTCCAAGAGCTAGCGGCAAACGGATGAGCAGCCCTGCATTCATCCAGCCACCGCGGGCCGGATTAAAGATCACGTAATTTCGAAGCCCTATAAGGTCCGCTGGAACCAGGCCCGATCACGGTTGGCTGCCTGGCGGGCCGCGCGCGAAATCGTCGCTCGCAGCCGAAGGCAGGGAGGCGCACATGGACAGGTCGCGCATCATCGTGACAGCGGTGGTGCTGGCCCTGCTCGGCGCGATAGTGCCCATCGCGGCGATGTTCCACTTTTCATGGGTCCTGGCGGTTCAAGAAGAACACGAGCGGCTGGAGCTGTTCGCCAACCGCGCGATCGCCAGGGCCAGCATATCCCTCATGGATGCAGCCGGCGCGTTGCGGGAGATCGACCGGTTCACCGGCGACCGCTGTTCGGTGGACCACATTGCCCGCATGCGGCGGCTCACCATCAATACGCGCTCGATCGAAGAGATGGGCTATTTCGAAAACGGCCTGCTCAAATGCACATCCTGGGGACCGACCGAAGGAAGCGTTGCGCAAGCCGCACCGGATTTCACCGCTGCAGACGGCTTTGCCGTCACTGCCCGGATACGGCCCCTGGCCAACCAGGACCATTCGCTGATGGCCCTGCAGTACAAGCGCCATAATGTCCTTATCGACCCCCTGCGCTTTGTCGACGTCGTCGTCGATCCCGACGTTCAGCTTGCCCTGGCGACAAACACGGGCGTCCTGCTCAGCGCGCTGAACGGGCCTGATCCTGCCCGCATCGGCAAGATCATCGCCGACCCGGGCAAAGGCCTGGATGACGGTCATCTGTTTGCCGCGGTGCGCGGGAGGGACTGGATCGCCGTCACCACCGAACCGGAAAGCCAGATTGTCGACAGCGTGCGTAGGCGGCAATTGCTGTTGCTTCCCCGCGGCGCTTTTATCGCCGCCTTCATCATCGGCATGGTTGTCTGGCTGTCACGGCGGCGGCTGTCGCCGCTTGGAGAATTGCAGATTGCCGTGCGCAAGCACGAGTTTATCGTCCACTATCAGCCGATCGTCGCGCTCAGGACAGGCAATTGCGTGGGTGCCGAAGCGCTGGTGCGCTGGAGACGACCCGACGGCTCGCTGGTCCGGCCCGATCTTTTCGTCCCGCTGGCCGAAGAGAGCGGCCTGATCGCGGCAATCACTGACCAGATCATCGCCCTTGTTGTTTTGGACCTGAAAAAACTTCTTGTCGCCAGTCGTTCGCTCACATCGCGATCAATCTCAGCCCGGCCGACGTCAGAACGGCAAGGGTCCTTCCGGTTATCGAAAAGGCCCTGCAGCACACCGGAATTCAGCCTCGGCAGATCTGGCTGGAGGCGACGGAGCGCGGTTTCGTCGACGTCGATTCAGCGCGTTCGACCGTCATTCGCGCCCGCGAGCTTGGCCATGCGGTCGCAATCGACGACTTCGGCACAGGCTATTCGAGCCTGTCCCATCTCGAGGGCCTGCCGCTCGATGCGCTGAAGATCGACAAGTCGTTCATCGACACGATCACTACGGATTCCGCCACCAGTTCCGTCACGCCGCATATCATCGACATGGCCAAGACGCTGATCATTGCCGAGGGCGTGGAGACGCAGGCACAGGTCGACTATCTGATGGAACGCGACGTCGACTATGGTCAGGGTTGGTTGTTTGCCAAACCTATGCCCGCGGCCGAGTTCATCGCCTATTGCCGCAGGGTGGGGCTGCCGGCGTAGAGGCAAGAGCCGCCAGCTGCGCTCGCGCGGCTGCGCCCAGATGATGGATGAGCCTCCCCGCCCGGAGACGGGGAGGAAACCAGCCTCTCAGCAGGGACCGTCGTCGACGATGCGATAGTCGGCGGCGCGAGCCTCGCAGGCGTTGGGGAAGGTGCGCAACGCGCTGCCGCGGCGGGCGCAGACCGGGCGGTATTCGCGCGTGCAGAACGTCTGCTCTCCATCACCGCCACCGTCGCGGCACCGGCCGCCGCTGATGATGCGATATCCGGCCCGCTCGGCAAGGCAGGCATTGGCGAAGGTCTGACGGTCGCCACCGCGCCGGGCGCAGACCGGATCATATTGTCTGGTGCAAAATTGCGGCTCGGGCCGAGGCGGGCGGTACCCGGGTCCGTCCTCCTCCACCACCACCGCGGTACAGGCTGCAAGAATCGCCGACAACAACAGGATGGCAAAACCCTGTCGCGAGAAGATTGCCGCAGGAAATTTCATCACCAGACCTCCCTCGAGCCCCCGCTCCAATGCATGTCACCCAAAGCATGCCCACGGGACTCTGACCCGAGGGTGCGAAGCGGTTTGGGACAACGGCATGCCAAAAATGAAGCCGATCCTCGCCATTCCACCCGCCGAATGCAACCCCTGTTTGCAGGCCCCCAGCCGGCTGGACCATGCGTGGCCGGGCTATGGCTTATGACCACCGGGCGAGCAACCCCCGCTTTGTCGATGCCATGTGTGCGAAGGCGTCCATGAGCGGCCGTTGGCGCTACCTTGCAACCACCGCGTTTCCGTGCGATAAATTTTGTGTTCGGGCATTTGCGACCCGGAGAGCGGAACGTTTTGGACGACCTTTCCCCGATACTGTGAATCTCTGACGGCCCCGTTTTTCGGCGGGGGGTTTTGACCATGCGCCAATGCATGACTGCCGAAGCAACCACCGGGACTTGCCCACGGCGTCAGGCGGCGGGCAAACCACAAAGACTGACACGGGTGAAGGAGTTTCCCCAATGGCCCAGACCGGCACCGTTAAATTCTTCAACGCTACCAAAGGCTTCGGCTTCATCACGCCAGATGACGGCGCCAAGGATGTGTTCGTTCACATCTCCGCGATCGAGGCTTCGGGCCTGCGCACGCTCGTCGATGGCCAGAAGGTCACGTTCGATGTCGAGCCCGACCGCATGGGCAAGGGACCGAAGGCGGTCAATCTCCGCGCGGACTGAATCGTCGGCGCGCGCACCTCCGCGCGGACGTGCCAGGAACGAGCCCGAGGCCGCTCCAAAGACCTTAAACCGGCTTTCAGCGCCGGACCCGAGTTTCGAAGGCGCGGCGGTTTCGTCGCGCCTTTTTTCGTGGCAGGGCGGCAAGCCACTGCTCGCAAAAGTTTCTCTTGCCGATGGCGCTAAAATAAACGACAAATTTCCACTCGGGCATTTGCCGGCCCGAGACTGGACTTGATGGGATCAAAGGAGCTTCCCATGCCGCAGACCGGCACCGTCAAATTCTTCAATCATGCCAAAGGCTTCGGCTTCATCACGCCGGATGATGGCGCGAAGGATGTCTTCGTCCATATTTCGGCCGTGCAGGCGTCGGGTCTTCCCGGTCTTGAGGATGGGCAGAAGGTAACATTCGACACCGAGCCGGACAAGCGCGGCAAGGGTCCGAAAGCCGTCAACCTGTCGATCGGCTGAGCCGAGTTCGAGACAGCGTCGGACGATCCGCTGACGCAGCTCCGCTCCTTGTTGAGCATACGATATTTGTGCCTTGCGCCATGCCTAATCGATGAATCGACTGGTCCCAGCCCGCCAATTTCGTTCAGCCCCCGTTCAGCCACGGTCACCTATTAATCTTCGGTAAAGCCGGACCGCATCCCGCAGATTACCCGGGCCGCAGATTACCCGGGCCGGCACGAAGGAGACCGAGATGAACCGAATTTTCAAGACCGCCGTCCTGTCCGCCGCAATTGTTGCAAGCACGCTCGCGACCTTGCCGGCGGCCAGCGCTGGTGACTGGCGCCACCGGCACCATCATCGTGGCAATGGCGATGCGATCGCGGCAGGCGTCCTTGGCCTCGCGGCCGGCGCCCTGATCGTTGGTGCGCTCAACAACCCGCAGCCCAGCTATTACGACCCCGGCTATGACGATTATGGTCGTTATTCACGGCCCGCCCCGGTGCGCCGCTACTACGCGGAACCGCGGGTCGTCTACAATGACGGCTATGCCGAGCCATGGACCCGTGGCTGGTATGAATATTGTTCGGATCGCTATCGGTCTTTCAACGCCCGCACCGGCACGTTCACCGGCTATGACGGCGAACAGCATTTCTGCACCGCGAACTGAGGCTTCCCTGCCCCCCAAAAAGCGCTGTCCGCAAGGCCAGCGCTTTTTTTTCGGCGTCATAAGGAAAGGAGAGACCGACGCGCGCCGCGTGAGGCTCCGCAGCCACGACGCGTTTAAATCAGGAAGGGGTTGCTCCGGCGCTCCTCGCCGAAGCGGCCGCCGGGACCATGGCCGCAGATGAAGCCGATGTCGTCGCCGAGCGGCAGAAGCTTGTCCTTGATCGAGGCGATCAGCGCGGCGTGGTCGCCGCCCGGCAGATCGGTGCGCCCGACCGAGCCGCGGAACAACACGTCGCCGACATGGGCGAACTTCGCAGCACGATTGTAGAAGACGACATGGCCGGGCGCGTGGCCCGGGCAATGAAAGACTTCGAACGCGTGCTGGCCGAACGAGACGGTATCGCCTTCGCCGAGAAAGCGGTCGGGCACGCAGTTGCGCACCGGATCGGTGATGCCGTAGTGTTTCGCCTGGTTCTCGAGATTGGCAAGCAACGGACGGTCGGCCTCATGCGGGCCGATGATCTCGATGCCGAGCGCATCCTTCAGCTCCATGGCGCCGCCGGCGTGGTCGATGTGACCATGCGTTATCCAGATCGCGCCGGCGTTGATCGCATTGTCCTTGAGCACTGCCAGCACCTTGTCGATGTCGCCGCCGGGATCGACGACGACGCCTTGCCTGTCGTCCATGTCGAAGAGGATGGTGCAGTTTTGCTGGAAGGCCGTGACCGGCACGATGCCGGCGTTGAGCTGACCCATGATCGTCCTTTCGCTGTGTCGCTTCTGATTTAGAGACACATGCGAACGTCGTCCACCGCATCCGGCTGTCGCGACAACGCCAAAATGAAATGGGCGGCCGAAGCCGCCCACGCAAAAGCCCGAAACCGCTAAAGCGCGTCGCGGCTGAATGGATTTATGCGACGCGCTTTAAGTTATTGTTTTTATGCATGTCGTTATCGCAAAACCGCTGCGCAACTCGGGTCAGGCCCTGGAGGGCATGCTTTTGCGCGACATGCATTAAGCTTACTTCTTCGTCGCGTTCATGACCGCGCCGATGATGGCCGTCAGGATGGCGCCACCACCAGCACCGCCGAGGATGTTCTGCACATTCAGCGCGCTGCCCAATCCGCCCGTTGCCGCTGCGGCCGCAGCCGGATCGATCGTGCCGCCGCCGAGCAGGCTGCCGAGGATGGCCGCACCGCCGACGCCGCCAAGGGCGCCGCCGAGGATTTTGGTAAGCTGCCCCATTGCCGCTGTCTTGAGCGCGGCGCCCACCGCCTGACCACCAATGACACCCATAATCACCTGAACAATGATCTGAAGAAGCGTGTTCATGTCCATATTACCAGTCCCTCCATAGCTGCCAGCCTCCCTGGCGACAGCATCATGAGACGCCGAACTGGACGAAAGTCAAATGCCGAGGTGCTTAAATAAAAGGGGCAGTCCGAAAAACGCCCCTACTTGTTAAAAAAGTTGTGACTTTCGTTATTCTGCGGCAATCGCATGCTTGGGTTGAACGGCTGCAGAATAGTCGTTCATCAGAGTCTTGGCAATTTCGCCCACCTCGAATCGGTATGGACCGATTTCTGAAACGGGCGTCACCTCGGCCGCCGTTCCGGTGAGGAAGCACTGCTGGAAGCCTTCGAGTTCTTCCGGCATGATGGTGCGCTCGATCACCTCGAAGCCGCGATCCTTGGCAAGACCAATGACTGTACGGCGGGTGATGCCGTCGAGGAAGCAATCGGGGGTGGGTGTGTGGATCTTGCCGTCCTTGACGAAGAAGATGTTGGCGCCGGTTGCTTCCGCAACCTGGCCGCGCCAGTCGAGCATCATGGCGTCGGCATAGCCTTTGGCTTCGGCGGCATGCTTGGACATGGTGCAGATCATGTAGAGGCCGGCAGCCTTCGATTTCGACGGCGCGGTGCGCGGATCGGGGCGGCGCCATTCGGCCAGATCGAGTCGGATGCCCTTCAGCTTCTGTGCCGGATCGAAATAGCTGGGCCACTGCCAGATGGCGATGGCGCAGTTGATCCGGCTGTTTTGCGCCGAGACGCCCATCTGTTCGCTGCCGCGCCAGGCGATCGGCCGGACATAGGCATCTTGAAAACCCTGCTTCTTCAACAGCGTGCGGCAGGCGTCGTCGATCTCGGCAACCGAATAGGGAATCTTGAAGCCGAGCAGGCGTGCCGATTCGTGCAGGCGCTCGCTGTGGTCGGTCAGCTTGAAAATCTCGCCGCCATAGGCGCGTTCGCCCTCGAACACCGCGCTGGCGTAGTGCAGGCCATGGGTCAGCACGTGGATCTTGGCGTCGGCCCATTGGACGAACTCGCCGTTCATCCAGATAAAGCCGTCCATTTGGTCAAAGGGAGCGGATGCCATGGTAACCTCCCGCGGGCGGCCGCCCGCACATTATCGTTGCGCGTTTCATGTCAGCCGCATCGGGCGGCCGGCATCTCGAAGCGTAGGCGGATATATAAGGTCTGGCAAACACAGGAAGTTCCGGAAAAACGGCTTTCCCTTGCCTTTTCGTTCGCAATCCGCCGAAAAGCTTGTCAAAAATTACCATTGCCGGGAAATTACGTCAATAGTACTGACGTAATTTCCCTTTCGCACGGAGAAGAGATGACGGATCGCAGCCACCCAGCCGGAAAACCGATCAGGACGGCGATCACCGACGAGGACGGCATCGACTTTGCCATCATCGAACTGTTCTTCTTCGCCTATCGCGATTTTACCTCCGATCCGGACCAGATCCTGTCCGACTATGGTTTCGGCCGCGCCCATCACCGGGTCCTGCATTTCGTCAATCGCAGGCCGGGCCTGACGGTCGCCGAACTCCTCGACGTGCTGAAGATCACCAAGCAGAGCCTGGCGCGCGTGCTCAAGCAACTGATCGACACCGACCACATCGTCCAGTTGCAGGGTCCGCGCGACCGCCGCCAGCGCGAGCTCTATCCGACAGCCAAGGGCCGCGCCCTGGCGCTGGCGCTGGCACGGCCACAGTCACGCCGCATCCATGCTGCATTGGAAGATTCCGGAGCCACCGAACGCGCCTTGATCGAGCGCTTCCTGGAAGCGATGGTCAATCCGGAACTAAGGGCGCAGATCGACATTGTGCCCGCAAAAACGTCAGGGAAAAGCCATGGAGACCATTGAAAGGGTTGATCAACCGGCAGCACCGGACGACGATGCGCCGCATCTGCTGGTGATTGATGACGATACCCGTATCCGCAATCTTCTCAAACAATATCTGACCGAAAACGGCTTTCGTGTCACCGTTGCCGGAAATTCCGGCGAAGCGCGGCGCAAGCTCGCCGGCCTCGATTTCGATCTGCTGGTGCTCGATATCATGATGCCGGGCGAAACCGGCGTCGATCTCGCCAAGGCGTTGCGGGCAACCAAGAACGTGCCGATCCTGATGCTTACCGCGCTGTCCGAGACCGACAGCCGGATCACCGGGCTCGAGGCCGGCGCCGACGACTATCTGCCGAAGCCTTTCGATCCCCGCGAATTGATCCTGCGCATCAACAACATCCTGCGCCGCGGCGGTCCTGCAACGACGCCCAAGGTCGAGCAGCTGGTTTTCGGGCCTTATACGTTCCAGATCGCCAGGCGGGAGCTCAAGCGCGGCGGCGAGGCTTTGAAGCTGACCGACCGCGAGCAGGAGATCCTGGCGATCTTCGCGGCCCGGGCCGGCGAAACGATACCGCGTCATGAACTTGTCGGCGACGAATCCGAAGTCGGCGAGCGCACCATCGACGTCCAGATCAACAGGCTGCGCCGCAAGATCGAGCGCGATCCGTCCAATCCGGTCTGGCTGCAGACCGTGCGCGGTATTGGGTATCGGCTCAGCGTGGAATAGACTGCCGCCCGCAGCCCCTTGTCGAGCGGCTGCGGATGAGCAAAAAGGGCGAATGGCGACCACAGAACTGGAACGGCCGGGAGATCGCGGCTTGAGCGCTCGCGCCAGGCGGGCGCTGAAGGCCGTGCCGCTTGCCTGGAAACGGTTCTGGCGCCTCGTTTCGCTTTACATGCCGAAGCGGCTCTATGCCCGCTCGCTGATCATCGTCATCGCGCCGATGATCCTGCTGCAATCGGTCCTCGCCTTTGTCTTCATGGAACGCCACTGGCAGACCGTGACGCAGCGCCTGTCGCAGGCCACGGTCCGCGACATTGCCGCGATCGTCGACCTGGTGGAAACCTATCCGCACGACGCCGACTACGCCAACATCATCCGCATCGCGCAGGATCGCATGCAGCTGAAGATCGACTTGCTGCCGCCCGATCCGCTGCCGGCGCCCGGTCCAAAGCCGTTCTTCTCGATCCTCGACGAAATTCTCTCGTCCGAGATCACCCATCAGATCAACCGTCCGTTCTGGATCGATACGGTCGGCAATTCCAATATCATTGAGGTCCGCGTCCAGCTCGAAGGCAAGGTGCTGCGCGCCTTCGTGCGCCGCAGCCAGGCCTATGCCTCGAACACGCACATTTTCCTGATCTGGATGGTCGGCACCTCGCTGGTGCTGCTGATGATTGCCATCCCGTTCCTGCGCAACCAGATCCGGCCGATCCTGACGCTGGCCGAGGCCGCCGAAAGTTTCGGCAAGGGCCGGCCGATGCCGCTCGATTTCCGTCCGCGCGGCGCCGAGGAGGTTCGCCGCGCCGGCTTTGCCTTCATCCAAATGCGCGAACGCATCGAACGCCAGCTCGAACAGCGCACCGCCATGCTGAGCGGCGTCAGTCACGACTTGAGGACCATCCTCACGCGCTTCAAGCTGCAGCTTGCGCTGACCGGGACCAAGGCCGACACCGAGGCACTCGGCCAGGACATCGACGATATGCAGTCCATGCTAGAAGGCTATCTCGCCTTTGCCCGCGGCGAGGCAACGGAAGACGCCGGCCGTTTCAACCTTGAAGCCTATTTCGACAAGCTCGGCGAGGAGGCGACGCTGCGCAAGCGCAAACTGTCCACCTCGCTCGCCGGCGATCCAAATGTGCATGTGCGGCCCCACGCCTTTGCCCGGCTGTTGTCCAACGTCGTCGGCAACGCCTTCCGTTATGCCAAGACGGTTGAGATCAACGCCAACCACGGCCGCGGCTCGCTGCTCGTCACCATCGACGACGACGGTCCGGGCATTCCGCCTGAAAAGCGCGAGCACGTGTTCAAGCCTTTCGTGCGGCTTGATGAAGCCCGCAACCTCGATGCCAGCGGCACCGGCCTTGGCCTTGCCATCGCACGCGACATTGCCCGCAGCCATGGCGGCGACATCATGCTTGACAAGAGCCCGCTCGGCGGCTTGCGCGCCGTCATCAAGGTTCCGGCCTGAATTAGAGCGACGTGCGTCCTTGGACGCACAAAGTGCGCTCTACACATAGAACCCACGCGACGTGCGTCCAATTGGACGTACTGCCTTCATCGGCCCGTCATGAAACCATGCTGAAGAGCGCGCATGAAGCGCGTGATCCTGATTGATTCGGCCTTGCGGCCCCGCATCAAGGAAACCGACGACCTTTCAAGCAAAGGCCTGCTATGCGCATCCTGATGGTGACCGACGCCTGGCGCCCGCAAGTCAACGGCGTTGTCCATACGCTGGAACGGCTTTCAGAAACCCTGAAATCCTTCGACGTCGAGACGGACTTCCTGACCCCGAATATCTTTCGCACCTTGCCGCTGCCGACCTACCCGGACATCCGGCTGGCGCTGACGACGCCAGGCCGCGTGGCGCGCCTGATAGAAGCGCGCAATGCCGATCATATCCATATCGTCACCGAGGGCCCGCTCGGCATCATGGCGCGGCGCTATTGCCGCAAGGCCGGCCGGCCGTTCACCACAAGCTATCACACGCGCTTTCCGGAATATCTGAGCGCGCGGCTGCCAATACCGGAAGCCTGGGCCTATCGCTGGCTTCGCGATTTCCACAATTCCGGACAAGGCACGCTGGTCGCCACCCAGTCGCTGGCGGACGATCTGGCGGCGCGCGGCTTCACCAAGCTCAGGCCATGGACGCGCGGCGTCGATACCGACCATTTCCGGCCGGACAAGAAAAAGGATATGGGGCTCAAGCGACCGATCTTCCTCTGCGTCGGCCGCGTCGCGATCGAAAAGAACCTGGCCGCCTTCCTCGACCTGGATTTGCCCGGCAGCAAGGTGGTCGTCGGCGAGGGACCGGAGTTGGCCAGGCTCAAGGCGAGATACCCCGATGCCCATTTCCTTGGCCACCGCCCGAACGACGAACTGGCCGAAATCTATGCCTCGGCCGATGTCTTCATTTTTCCCAGCCGCACCGACACGTTCGGCAATGTCATCATCGAGGCGCTGGCCAGCGGCACGCCGGTCGCAGCCTATCCGGTGACCGGGCCGATCGACATTGTCGGCGACGGCGTCGGCGGAGCCGTATCGAACGATTTGCGTGAGGCCGCGCTCGCCGCGCTCGATGTCGACCGCGCCGAAGCGCGCCAACGGGCGATGCGCTATAGCTGGAAGGCCTGCGCGGAGATGTTCCTGGAAACGGTTGGAGAGGCGCTGGGCACCCAGCGAAAACTGACACCACCTTTCGTCATCCACGGGCGAAGCGGCGGCAACGCCGGCGCGCAGACCCGAGGATCCATTTCGTGACCTGCGAGCGGCCCCTTCGGTGAAGAACTTGTTGGGTTGAGGCGGCGGCGGGCCGCACTTGCTCCACAGGTTCATCCGGAACGCTTTGCCGAAAACAGGGAAGCGGAGGCGCTGATCGATTTCAATTACTTGCGCCAGGGTGCAGCTCTTGGCGTCCGTCTGGATCGTGACCGCGCTAGCTGGGGCAGCGACCCGGTAACGGACCCCTCCCGTCGGAAGCAGAGAACGCCGTTGATCAGTTGAAGGTGTGCAGCCGGAGTTTCAGACTGCCATCTGCCTGCTTTTCGAAGACGTGGGTTGCCACCCCGGCCCACGGCTGATCCGCACCATTGGCGTCTTTACCCTTGGCCGACCATTTCGCCGTGCCAAACAGCAGGTCGCCGTCACCTCCTGCTTCGATCAGTTCGAGCTTGTGGCCTGTCACTCCCATGCCGAAGAGGCCGCCAAAGAATTTCTCGACCCCGACCGGTGCCTTGATGACGTCATGGGTGGCGGGCAAGAAGATCGCGTCGTCGGTGTAGAACGCCGCAACCGCCTTTGCGTCTGCTTTGTTGAACGCAGCGTCCCAGGCCACGTAAGCGGCTTTCACCTGATCGTCGACGGGGTCAGCGTTGGCGGACGACCACGAAAAGAGGCAAAGGGAAAGCACAGCGAAATCGCAGTCAGCAGTCGAACCATCGTATCCTCCCGAGAATTGGCGGCACAGCCCGACAGATGCCGCGTCAAAACAATAAGCCTGGACTGTTGGACTGTCGACTAATCCGTTTGGGGTGGCCGCCCACAACGGAAACTCAATCGATGTTGCGCCGAGAACGGCAATCACGTGCAGGTCAAGACTGTGGGCACCCTTGGTTCATTCGCGGGCATTCGGCGTGGTCGCGATACTGCGGCCCAGTTTCTGGTGATCACGACTTTTGGGGAAACCACGCGCTTCTTGAGATCAAACCCTGGAGCGGCCAAGGAAAGTCTGCGCGTCGGCTTCGGTGACGAAGCTAGAACAGTCGGCCGCCGTCAGGCACCCTGCGTTCGATCGCACCGAGGACGACCGCACCCTCCTCGTCGGGAAAGCCAAGCGTCAGCACTTCCGACATGAAGGGGCCGATCTGCCGCGGCGGAAAATTGACCACCGCGAACACCTGCCGGCCGATCAGCGTCTCGGGCGCATAGTATTTGGTGATCTGCGCCGACGATTTCTTCACTCCGATGTCAGCGCCGAAATCGATCTTCAGCTTGATCGACGGCTTGCGCGCCTCGGGAAACGGCTCGGCCTCGACGATCGTGCCGGCGCGAATGTCGACACGGTCGAAATCGGCGAAGCTGATCTCTGGCTTGCGCTGGCTGCTCGAACTCATGGAGGATCAGGACCTGGCTCAGGCGTTTCCGTAGGTCTCGAAAAGGACGCCGGCCAGCGCATCCTTGGCCGAGGTTCCCGACCAGACGACGAACTGGAACGCCTGGAAATAGCATTCGCAGGCTTCCAGGGCCGACGACAGCAGCACCTCGACCTGCTGACTCGACGGCTCGACCCCGCCGGCGAGCAGCAGCGACTGGCGGAACATGATCGCGCCCTCCTGCTCCCAGAGGTCGAAATGGCCGAACAGCATCTGCTCGTTGATCAGCGAAAGCAGCCGCATCACTTCGAGCGCGCGCGCCTCCGGCACCTTGATGTCGAAAGCGCAGGCCAGGTGCAGCGCCTCGAAATCCTCCATCCAGGAAAATGAGACGTGGTAGTCGGTCCAGCTTCCGGCAACCGAAATCGAAATCTCGTCGTCGCCGGCCCGTTCGAAGGACCAGTCGTTGTTGTGCGCCACCTGCTCGATAACATCCACCGGATGGATTTCGCGCGAGAATTCGAGTTCGAGAAGTTCCATGAATGCTTCCTGTCGTTCCTTCGCCTCGGCCGGCGGGGCACCCACAACGAACAATTTTGTCTAGAACTCGGACGGCCGGGACTTCGTCAACGCACAAAGACCCCAGACCGGACCCCACCGCCCGGCGCATGACCCTGCTCCGAATCATGCAACAAATTCAGTCTATTGATCGGGAGTCGCGTGACCAGCCCAATTTTTCGCACTGCGTCATTCGCATGTGGAAAGCCGCTGTCACAAAGATTCACGCAATGCCGGTAAGCGATTCACGACAAAGCGCTTTTTGCGATTGTGCTTTGTGGAAAAGTTTAACGTTATTTTTTTGGTCTGGGCTTTGCCGCAGCCGCAGGCGTGGCCTGCCCGGTCAGTTCGGCGAGCTTTGCCTCGAGCGTCTCGATGCGCGCAGCGAGACGGGTGTTTTCTTCCCTGGCTTTTACCGCCATGTCGCGGGCGGCCTCGAATTCTTCGCGCTGCACCAGGTCCATCGAGTTGAGAACACGCTCGGCCTGCCCCTTGAAGGCGGTTTCCACTTCGCGGCGCACGCCTTGCGCGGCACCGGCAGCGTCGGTCATCAGCTTTGCGAATTCATCGAGAATGCGGTTCGGTCCGGTCGACATGGCAAATCCTCGCTTGCTCGATTTGACGTAGTGGCGCGCGACGCGGAATGCAAGAACGTTTGAGACCGATGGGCATCGACTATCGGTGCACTTTGGTCAACTGAACACTGGCTGAGCGGATCAATAACTATTATTATCACCCGAAAGGCATCTTCGAGGAGCACTCCATGGCCATCAGCGCAGATTTGGGCAACCGTCTGGAGGACGTTGTAAACCAGCTTGTCAGCACCGGCCGCTACAATTCGAAGAGCGAAGTGCTGCGCGAAGGCGTTCGCCTCGTCGAAGAGCGGGAGAAGCGCCTGGCTGCACTCGACGCCGCGCTCGCCAAAGGCATCGGCGATGCCGACGCCGGGCGAGTGAAGCCTGCGGAAGAGGTGCTTGACCGCCTGGAGGGCAAATACAAGGCGATGGCCGACAAGGCCAGGTGAAGCGGCTGATCTTTACCCATCAGGCTGAGGCAGATCTTGAAGCCATTGGCGATCACATCGCGTCCGACAGCCCGCTTCGCGCGGTGACTTTCGGGAAGTGCGGGCATCCGGGAATTGCGTGCCGACTGCCTGGAACTGCGGATCATGCCGGAGCGATATCCGCTGCTGCTGCGTCATCGATCTTCCGGCGTCCGCCGCCGCGTTCACGGCAACTATCTGATCTTCTACCGCACCACCACCGAAGCAGTAGAGATACTGCACGTCTTGCACGGCGCGATGGATCTTGATGCCATCCTTTTCCCTCGGAAGTGATAGCATCCACGTCGCCTTGACCCCGTCAAAACCCTGCCGCATGGTCCGCGCCCGAACGTGATCGCAACCGGGAGATCCTGTTGAGCGAATATCTTATGCTGCCGCTGGCCGCCCTGCCCTTCCCCAACATCGACCCGGTCATCGTCCAGATCGGGCCGCTGGCGGTGCATTGGTATGGCGTCGGCTATATCGTCGGCATTCTCTTCGCCTGGTGGTATGCCAAGCGGCTCGTCGCCAATGCAAGGCTCTGGCCCGACGGCACCGTGCCCATGAAGCCCGAGGATCTCGACGACTTCATCGTCTGGGCGGCTATCGGCGTGGTGCTTGGCGGGCGTGTCGGCTACGTGCTGTTCTACGACCTGCCGCGCTACATCGATCAACCCTTTGATATCCTTGCCGTCTGGCAGGGCGGCATGTCCTTCCATGGCGGGCTGCTCGGCGTCATTCTCGCCATGACGCTGTTTTCCTGGTCGCGCGGCATCCGCACATGGTCGCTGTTCGACGTGGTGGCGGCCGGCGTGCCGGTCGGCCTTGGCCTCGTCCGCATGGCGAATTTCATCAACTCCGAACTCTGGGGCCGGCCGACCGACGTGCCATGGGCGGTCGAATTCCCAAATGGAGGGCCCTTTGCGCGCCATCCGAGCCAGCTCTACGAGGCGCTGCTCGAAGGCCTGGTGCTGTTCCTGGTCCTGCGCTTCCTCACCCATTCCAGGCTCAAGCTGAAGACGCCGCGCTTCGTCGGCGGCGCCTTCATCGCCGGCTACGGTCTCTCGCGCATCCTTGTCGAATTCTTCCGCGAGCCCGACCAGCAGCTCGGCTACCTCCTCGGCACCGGCTGGCTGACGATGGGCATGGTGCTGTCGCTGCCGATGCTGCTGGCCGGCATCTGGGCGATGGCGACCGCTACCGCTTCGGGCCAAAAATCGGAATCGATTTTGGGGAAGCACGATGCGTAGAATCAAAGTGCCAGGGCGTACTTTGTGCGTCCAAATGGACGCACGTCGCCCTAGGGCGGTAACACAGCCACAGCCGGTATGACCCGGCTGAAAACCCGCATCGTCGAGCTGATCGGTGCGGCGGGGCCAATCCCCGTCAACCACTACATGGCGCTTTGCCTGTTCGATCCGCTGGACGGCTACTATACGACGCGCGAGCCGTTCGGGGCTGCCGGCGACTTCGTCACCGCACCGGAGATCAGCCAGATGTTCGGCGAGCTGATCGCAGTCTGGCTCTACGAAGCCTGGCTGGCGACCGGCCGGCCGATGCCGGCCACCATCGCCGAGATCGGCCCCGGCCGCGGCACGCTGATGAAGGACATGCTGCGCACGCTTGCGCGGCTCGATCCGGCGCTGACCGCCGGTGCATCGTTCGCCATGATCGAGACCAGCCCGCGGCTGGCCGATGTCCAGAAGCAAACGCTTGCCGCCACTCCTGCCGCGATCGGCTGGCACGAAAGCATCGACACGCTGCCGCAGACCCCGCTTTTCATCGTCGGCAACGAATTGTTCGACGCGGTGCCGATCCGCCAGTTCGTCCGCGCCGGAACAGGCTGGCGCGAACGGATGATCGGCCTCGACGGCGCCGACGAATTGCACGTCTTCGCCGGCGCCGGCTCGGTCGATCCAACGCTGTTGCCGGACGATGCCGAAAACGCGCCACAGGGCGCGATCGTCGAGGTCGCGCCGGCCCGAGCCGCGCTGATGGCGACCATCGCCGAGCGATTGGCCGGGCTCGGCGGCGCCGGCCTGTTTCTCGACTATGGCTACCTCCAGCCAGGCATCGGCGACACGTTGCAGGCCTTGCGCAGGCACGATCACGAAGATGTGCTGGGCAATCCGGGCGAAGCCGACCTCACCGCCCATGTCGATTTCGCCGCCCTTGCCGCGATAGTGCGGGCGCATGGCCTCGATGCCCATCTCTCCACGCAAGGCGAATTCCTGGTGGAAATGGGGCTTCTCGAACGCGCCGGCCAGCTCGGCGCCAATGCCAATGAGGCGGCGCGCGAAAAGATTGCGGGCGAGGTCGAACGCCTCGCCGGCCCGCAAGCCATGGGCGACCTGTTCAAGGTGCTTGCTGTCCTGCCTGCCGGCATCGCCGTTCCGCCCTTTGCAACGGCGGATTGACTTTTCACTGCCGCCTCTCCCACTCTCCCGCCTTCCGACTGTCGCCGTTGGACTGTCGCCATCTTTCGACTGTCGCTTGACGAAATCGCTCTCACGGACAACAACGCAGCCATGCTGAATCAGACCAAACCGGATCCCGTTCGGTCGCCCTTGCTGGAGAAAGCGCGGGCGCAAGGCATTCGCCACGGCTATTTCACCCGCGTCGGCGGCGTCTCCAGCGGCATCTATCAGGGCCTCAACATCGGCACCGGCTCGAGCGATGACCAGACGCAGGTCGCCGAGAACCGCCGCCGCGTCGCCGACTGGATGGGCGTGCCATCAAGCCATCTGTTGACTGCCCACCAGATCCATTCGCCCGACGTCGTCATCGCCAGGGAGCCTTTTTCCGGCGAGCGGCCGAAGGCCGACGCCGTCGTCACCGACCGGCCGGGGATTGCGGTGGGCGCCTCGACGGCCGATTGCGGACCGGTGCTGTTCGCCGATGCCGGGGCGCGAATCGTCGGCGCAGCCCATGCCGGCTGGAAGGGCGCCTTGTCAGGCGTGCTGGAAAACACCATTGCGGCAATGGAAAGCCTCGGCGCCCGGCGCGAGCGCATCGTTGCGGTTCTCGGCCCGTCCATCGGCCCGGAAAACTATGAAGTCGGCCCGGAATTCATCGTTCGTTTCGTCGAGGTCGATGCCAACAATATCGGCTATTTCGCGCCCTCGGCGAAGCCGGAACATGCAATGTTCGACCTCAACCGCTATACGGTCGATCGGCTGACGCGGGCCGGCGTCACCGCCGATGGGCTCGGCCGCTGCACCTACGCCGAGGAGGATCTGTTCTATTCCTACCGGCGCAGCACCCATCGCAAGGAGCCGGATTACGGGCGGCAGATTTCGGCAATCGTTTTGGAGACAGAATAATGGCGCTGCATTTCGAACGGTCGGAATTTGACGCGCGGCGCGATCGGCTGATGATCGAGATCGCCGAGAAGAAGCTCGACGCCGTCCTTTTGTTTGCGCAGGAGAGCATGTACTGGCTGACCGGCTACGATACGTTCGGCTTCTGCTTCTTCCAGTGCCTGGTGGTGAAGGCAGACGGCTCGATGATCCTGCTCACGCGCTCGGCCGATCTGCGCCAGGCGCGCCACACCTCGATCATCGACAACATCGTGCTGTGGACCGACCGCGACGGCGCCAATCCGGCGATCGACCTGCGCAATTTGCTCAACGACCTCGACCTGCTCGGCGCCCGCATCGGCGTCGAATACGACACCCACGGCCTGACCGCCTACAATGGCCGGCGCCTGGACGAGCAATTGCAGACCTTTGGCCAGATCGCCGACGCGTCCGGCATCGTCAGTCGGCTGCGCCTGTTCAAGAGCCCGGCCGAGATCGCCAAGGTGGAAAAGGCCGCAAATCTCGCCGACGACGCTCTGGACGCGGCGCTGCCGCTGATCAAGCAGGGTGGCGACGAAGCCTTGATCCTCGCCGCCATGCAGGGCGCGATCTTTGCCGGCGGCGGCGACTATCCGGCCAACGAGTTCATCATCGGCTCCGGCGTGGACGCACTGCTTTGCCGTTACAAGGCTGGCCGCCGCAAGCTGAGCAAGAACGACCAGCTGACGCTCGAATGGGCCGGCGTCTTCCACCATTACCATGCGGCGATGATGCGCACGGTGCTGACCGGCAAGGTGTCGAAACGTCACCAGGAACTGTTCGATGCTGCGCGCGCCGCACTTCTGGCGGTCGAAAAGGCGATGACGCCCGGAAATACCTTCGGCGACGTGTTCGACGCGCATGCCCGCACGCTCGAGGCGCACAATTTGACCAAGCACCGGCTCAACGCCTGCGGCTATTCGCTCGGCGCCCGCTTCACCCCATCATGGATGGACATGCCGATGTTCTATCAGGGCAATCCCGAACCGATCGCGCCGAACATGACGCTGTTCGCCCATATGATCATCATGGACTCCGAAACCGAGACGGCAATGACGCTTGGCCGCACCTACCTGACGACTGAATCGCAGCCGAAGCCGCTGTCCCGCCATGATCTCGACTTGATTGTGCAATGAATCCATAATGGTAAGAATGCAAGAGGCGTTCATCGCCAGGGAGTTTTGACGGAAATGAGGCGATCGCATGCGACGACCGTGTCATTGCTCGCGGCGCTGACGCTGGCCGCCTGCACCAACGCGAGGGACGTTCTCGAACCCTCGGCCATCGCCCCGCAGTCGACGCAGGCCGTGGCAACGCCCGGAAGCGGCACGGCTGCAACGCCGACCGCACCTGCAGCCACCGCCCAGCCTTCCGCGACAACACAGCCTTCCGCGACGGCACAGCCCGCAACCGAGCTGCCGGCAAAAAGCGCCGCCGTCATCGCACGCACCCGCCTGCAGGTGGCGCCGATCGTCGGCGCCTCGGTGGAAGCCGCGACACCATTGACCGCGCAGCTTCAGACGCGAGCCAAGCAGCGCGGCATCACCTTGGCAGGAAGCGCCGGACAGACCCCGACGCATGTGCTGAAAGGCTATTTCTCGACGATGTCGGAAGGCAAGGATACCACCGTCATCTATGTCTGGGACGTCTATGACCCGGCAGGCAACCGGCTGCATCGCATCAACGGCCAGCAGAAGGCGCCCTCGGTCAATGATGGCGAAGGCTGGGCTGCAGTCGCGCCGGAGACCATGCAATCGATCGCCGACCAGACGATAGACCAGTTTGCCACATGGCTTGGCGGGCAAGCGGGCTGACCGGCGGGCTGACATGTTGCCGGCTTCCCTCGCCGTCGACGTTTATTGAGATTAGCCGGCAGATTCCGATCACGACGCTTGCAATACCGGCACGGGCCGCTAAAAGCCCCGACTAAGGGGCTCAAGAGAGTCTGCCAGTGTCTCCATCCTTCACCAGGAACGGTGCATGAAGCTTTTCGCGGGCAATTCCAACAGGGTGCTGGCCGAAGCGGTCGCCCGCTATCTCAACATTCCTCTGGGCAAAGCCAGCGTCAGGCGCTTCGCCGATCAGGAAATCTTCGTCGAAATACAGGAGAATGTGCGTGGCGAGGATGTCTTCATCCTGCAGTCCACCTCGTTCCCGACCAACGATCACCTGATGGAACTGCTCATCATGATCGATGCCTTCATGCGCTCGTCGGCCAAGCGCATCACGGCGGTCATTCCCTATTTCGGCTATGCAAGGCAAGACCGCCGCGCCTCGGGCCGCACGCCGATCTCGGCCAAGCTGGTCGCCAACATGATCACGCGGGCCGGGGTCGATCGCGTCTTGACGCTGGATCTCCACGCCGGCCAGATCCAGGGCTTTTTCGACATCCCGACCGACAATCTGTTCTCGGTGCCGGTCATGGCCCGCGATGTGAAGGCGAAATACAAGCGCCTTGCCAATGTCATGGTCGTGTCGCCGGATGTCGGCGGCGTGGTCCGTGCCCGCGCGCTCGCCAAGCGCATCGACGCCCAGCTTGCCATTGTCGACAAGCGTCGCGAGCGCCCTGGCGAATCGGAAGTCATGAACGTCATCGGCGACGTGCGCGGCAAGGATTGCCTGCTGATCGACGACATCATCGATTCTGGCGGTACCTTGTGCAATGCGGCCGATGCGCTGCTTGCCGCCGGCGCCACCAGCGTCACCGCCTACACCACCCATGGCGTTCTGTCCGGCGGCGCCATCGCACGCATCGGCGCCTCGAAGCTGCAGGAACTGGTCATCACCGATTCCATCCAGCCGACCCAGGCGGTGCTCGACGCCAGCAACATCCGCGTCGTCTCCATCGCCGACCTGATGGGTGAGGCGATCTCGCGCACGGCGACCGAAGAGTCGGTGTCGAGCCTGTTCGACTGAAATCTGCCCGCGATACAGCGCCGCGCGTCCAGAGACGCGCAAAGGACGCTGTAGCACCTTGATTTTGCGATGATCCTCTCGGGGTCATGCGCTTCCGTTCGACACCCTGATGTTGTCCCTTGAGCCGCGCATATAGCCGCGCGGCGACGCCCCCAGCATGCGCTTGAACATGGTGATGAAGGCCGGCACGCTGTCATAGCCGAGATCGAGCGCTACCCTTGTGATCGGCTCGCCGTCCGCCAGCCTCGGCAAGGCCGCGAACAGGCAGGCCTGCTGGCGCCATGTCGACAACGACAATCCGGTCTGGCGATGAAAGGCGCGGGTGAAGGAACGCCTGCTCATGCCGACAATATCGGCCCATTCGTCGATCGTCGCATGCGGCGAGGGTGCTGCGACGAAGCGCCGGCACAGTGCCGCAAGCCTTGGATCCGAAGGAAAAGGCAGCCCGAGCGGCCGTTCCGGCAGATTCGGGATTTCGTGCAGCAGGAGGCTCATGATCAGCCCGCCGCGCCCCTCAAGCTCGGCGCCCTGCGGCAGCTTTTCCGATTCCACGATCAGGCTGTGCATCAGATCGGTGACGCCGACGACGCGTAAGCCATCCGGCAGCCCGGCAATGGCGTCCGGCATCACATAGACCGATCGCATGCTGACGTCGCCAAGCATCTCGACGGAATGCTCGGTGCCGGCGGGTATCCACATCGCATGATCGGGCGGCACCATCCAGCGCCCATGCCGCGTCGTCACCAGCACGACGCCGACAAGCGCATGCAGCAATTGACTGCGGCTGTGACGGTGCTGCGGAACGTGGTAGCCGTCGGGAAATTCGGTCGGCAGGGCCACCGCCGGCCCGACAGCCTGCTCCAGCCATTGCCAGCGGCGCAACAGCCCGAGATCGGTGAACTGGCCGAGATCGGTGTCGCCCGCTTTGAAGATTTCTTTGCCATGCGGCATTGGCTATTGGCCCACTCGCGAAACTATTGGACCAAACCACGAAAGAAGTCGCCCGGCAAGTAACTTATAAGGCAGCGGGGCCATAAGGGCCGCCTGCGGGAGCGTCCGCCAAAAAGACCATGGAGCCTGCGTTGACTGATACGACAGCCACCTCCGCCGCCACGCCGGCGACGGCCAGCCACACTTCGGCGCAAGCGACGGCCTTCACCGTCATCCTTGCGGTGAGCTTCTGCCATTGTGTCAACGACATCATGCAGTCGCTGCTGTCGGCCATCTATCCGCTGCTGAAGGACAATTACCGTCTCGATTTCTGGCAGATCGGTCTTTTGACCTTCACCTTCCAGGTGACGGCGTCATTGCTGCAGCCGCTGATCGGCATGGTCACCGACAAGCGGCCGATGCCCTATTCGCTGCCCTACGGCATGGCGTCCTCGCTGATCGGCCTGATCGTGCTGGCCTATGCCGGACACTATTGGCTGCTGCTGATCGGCGCGTCGCTGATCGGCATCGGCTCGGCGATCTTCCACCCGGAATCCTCGCGCATCGCCCGCTTCGCCTCGGGCGGCAGGTTCGGCCTGGCGCAATCGCTGTTCCAGGTCGGCGGCAATCTCGGCCAGGCCATCGGGCCGCTGCTCGCCGCCTTCATCGTCGTGCCGTTCGGCCAGACCAGCATAGCGTGGTTCGCCGCCGGATCGCTGATCGGCATCGTCGTGCTGTGGCGGGTCGGCGGCTGGTACAGCCGGCTGCGCGCCTCGCTCGCCAACCGCAAGGCGGCAGGCTTCGTCTCGCCCTTCCCGCGCCGCAAGGTGATGAGCGCGCTGGCGGTGCTGACCCTGCTGGTGCTGACCAAGAACGCCTACGTTGCCAGCCTCGCCAGTTACTACACTTTCTACGCCATCGATAAATTCGGCGTTTCGGTGCAGATGTCGCAGGTCATGCTGTTCCTGTTCCTCGGCGCCTCGGCGCTGGGCATCCTGCTCGGCGGCCCGTTCGGCGACCGCTACGGACAGAAGCCGATGATCTGGTTCTCGATCGTCGGCGTGCTGCCGTTTACGCTGGCCCTGCCCTACGCCAATTTCGAATGGACCATGATCCTGACCGTGCTGATCGGCCTGATCCTGTCCTCGGCCTTCTCGAACATCGTCGTCTTCGCCCAGGAACTGGTGCCCGGCCGCGTCGGCATGATCGCCGGCATCTTCTTCGGTTTCGCCTTCGGCATGGGCGGTATCGCCGCCGCCGTGCTCGGCGTCGTCGCCGATATGAAAGGCATCGACTTCGTCTTTCAGGTCTGCTCGTATCTGCCGCTGCTCGGGCTGCTGACGGTTTTTTTGCCGAACATGAGGCAAGCCAGGAAGATCGAGGAGGAGACCCCGATCGGGTGAGGCTTGGGTTGGATTTCGGCCTTAAGCTGGGCTGTCAGTTGGAAGCGAGCGCTACGAGTGGGTAGACTTCAGCGACACGAACCCGCGAGGCTCCAAAATGTGCTCTCGGACTGCCTCATGTTCCTGCGGCCAGTTGAGTATTGAAGTTCAGGGCGAACCTCTCGGCAACGGCATCTGCCACTGCTTTGCCTGCCAACGCCGGACGGGCAGCGTCTTTGCGGCACTGGCCGGCTTTGCGGTTCCATACAAGGTTTCTGGTACCGCGACCGAGTATGTTCGTGTCGGCGACCAGGGAGCCCGGTTCAGGTTCCGTTTCTGCCCTGTCTGCGGAACGAACCTGTTCCACACCGAGGAAGGTCACGAACAATCGCATGTTGCGGTCGCCATCGGCGCTTTCGCCGATCCAAGCTTTCCTCCGCCACAGGATTCGGTATATGACTGCCGAAGACATTCCTGGGTTCAGCTGCCGCCGGGGACAACGGCGCACGACAGAGATCCCAGTTGATCGCTTGGCTTGCACCCCGCCCCACCTTCCGCTATAGAGCCGCCACCCGCGTAGACACCCTTGGAGGCAACGCGGCGGAAGGCTGTCCGGCCTCACGTGATCCCAAAAAGATTTTGGACCAGATCATGTAAGGCCATGACGGCTTTCGACGTTTACGGCCCAGGCATCTCGCCGGCCGCGAACGCTCCAGAACAACGCGAAAGGAAATGCCATGAGCCAAGCTTCTTACGAGCTCAAGGCCGAAGCGCGCGAACAGGTCGGTAAGGGGTCCGCCCGTGCAGTTCGCCGCAACGGTAAAGTGCCTGCAGTAATCTACGGCGACAAGCAGCCTCCCCTGGCGATTGCGCTGACCTACAAGGACATCTACTACAAGATCCATGGCGGCGGGTTCCTGACCACGATCGCCACGATCGATGTCGACGGCAAGAAGATCCAGGTCCTGCCGAAGGACTACCAGCTCGACCCGGTCAAGGATTTTCCGGTCCATGTCGACTTCCTGCGCATCGGCAAGGACACCGAAGTCAATGTCGACGTGCCGGTCCACTTCATCAATGAGGACAAGTCGCCCGGCATCAAGCGCGGCGGCGTGCTCAACATCGTGCGTCACGAGGTCGAGTTCCACTGCCCGGCCAATGCGATCCCGGAATTCATCACCGTCGATCTCACCGGCACCGATATCGGCGATTCGATCCACATCTCGGCGGTCAAGCTGCCGGCCGGCGTCAAGCCGGTGATCTCCGACCGGGACTTCACCGTCGCGACCATTGCCGGCTCCGCGGCGATGAAGCCGGAGGCTGAAGAGACGGTCGAATCGGCTGAACCCGAAGCGGCTCCTGCCGACGAAGAGAAGTAATCCTTTCCGCCCGGAGGTGACGATGCTGCTGTTTGCAGGCCTCGGCAATCCGGGCGCGAAATACACCAACAATCGGCACAATGTCGGCTTCATGGCGGCGGACGCAATCGCCCGCCGCCATTCCTTTTCGCCCTGGTCGAAAAAGTTCCAGGGCCTGATCGCCGAAGGCACGCTTGCCGGCGAAAAAATCATCCTGATCAAGCCGCAGACCTTCATGAACCTGTCCGGCCAGTCGGTCGGCGAGGCCCTGCGCTTTTACAAGCTCGACGCTTCGGCGCTGACCGTCTTTTATGACGAGATCGACCTTGCCGCCGGCAAGGTGCGGGTCAAGGTCGGCGGCGGTTCCGGTGGCCACAACGGTATCCGCTCGCTCGAGCAGCATGTCGGCAAGGATTTCCGCCGTGTGCGCATCGGCGTCAGCCACCCCGGCGTCAAGGAAATGGTGCATGGCCATGTGCTTGGCGATTTCGCCAAAGCCGACCGCGAGTGGCTGGACGTGCTGCTCGACACCATCGCCGACGATGCCGGACTGCTTGCCAAGGGCGACGACAATTCCTTCATGAATCGCGTGACGCTGGCCTTGCGCGACAAGCTCACGCCGACGGGCGACGACGACCGCCCACCACCCAAAGCACCGAAAGCACAAAGCCACGTTCGCCAGGCGCGGCCGCAGCAGCCGGCAGCCAAGCTGCCCGAAACCGGCCCGATGGCTGCCATGCTGAAGAAGCTGTTTGGCGGCAAGGATTGAGCCTGGCCACGGATCGGGGCTGCAGGGCTTGACGTTCGTCACCCGTTTCGCCCATAGCCCTCATCAAATTACGATTTCCCGATAGGACCGGATAAAAATGGGTTTCAAATGCGGCATCGTTGGCTTGCCCAACGTCGGCAAGTCGACGCTTTTCAACGCGCTGACCAGGACGGCGGCGGCGCAGGCCGCCAACTATCCGTTCTGCACCATCGAACCGAACACCGGCGAAGTCGCGGTGCCCGACCCGCGCCTGCAAAAAATCGCGGCGATCGGCAAGTCGAAGGAGATCATCCCGACCCGCATCTCGTTCGTCGACATCGCCGGCCTGGTGCGCGGCGCCTCGAAAGGCGAAGGGCTGGGCAACCAGTTCCTGGCCAACATCCGCGAGGTCGACGCCATCGTCCATGTGCTGCGCTGCTTCGAGGATGACGACATCACCCATGTCGAGGGCCGCATCGATCCCGTCGCCGACGCCGAGACCGTCGAGACCGAGCTGATGCTCGCCGATCTCGACAGCCTCGAGCGCCGCATCGTGCAGTTCCGCAAGCGCGCTTCCGGCAAGGACAAGGAGGCGCTGACCGTGCTTCCGATGATGGAAGCCGCCCTTGAACTCCTGCAGGCCGGCAAGCCGGCCCGCATCCTGCTCAAAAATATCTCCGCGGAGGATCTGCGCATCCTGCAGGGGCTGAACCTGCTGACATCGCACCCCGTGCTCTATGTCTGCAATGTCGCCGAGGCCGATGCTGCCACCGGCAACGCACACACCAAAGCGGTCGAACAGATGGCTGCCGCGCAGGGCGCCCGCACCGTGGTGATTTCGGCGGCGATCGAAGCCGAGGTCGCGCAGCTCAGCGACGAAGAGGAAATGGAATTTTTGGCGACCCTGGGCCTCGACGAACCCGGCCTCAACAAGGTCATCCGCGCCGGCTACGAGCTGTTGCAGCTCATCACCTATTTCACCGTCGGGCCGAAGGAGACGCGTGCCTGGACCGTACACAAGGGCGCCAAGGCGCCACAGGCGGCAGGCGTCATCCACACCGATTTCGAGCGCGGCTTCATCCGCGCCCAGACCATCGCCTACAACGACTTCGTCACGCTGGGCGGCGAAGTGGCGGCCAAGGAAGCCGGCAAGGCGCGCGACGAAGGCAAGGAGTATGTCGTCCAGGACGGCGACATCATGCTGTTCAAGTTCAACACCTGAGCTGCGCCTTCTTCCTTCTCTGGTGCCAAGCTGGAACACCCCTCATCCGACCTCGCTTCGCGAGGCCACCTTCTCCCACAAGGGGAGAAGGAAGAGCCTTTCCACCCGGCTTGACTGCCCGCAATGCCCGGTCTAAGGGGCGTCTGCACCGGCCCTGCTTTCGTCGAAAGCGCGTGCAATCCGAAACGACGCGCCCGCTCCAACCTATCCTTTTGGCCACAGCAAGGGAGACCCGGCGATGATCAAGGCATTCGTCGTCGACAATGATCGCCTGCGCCTTGCCGACGATCTCCTGGCAAACAGCGACCAGGTCGTCTGGGCCGATCTTGTCAGCCCGACAAAGGAAGAGGAAGCGGCCATCGAGGCCTGGCTCGGCGTTGCCATTCCGACGCGCGAGGAGATGGAGGAGATCGAGATTTCGAGCCGCCTCTATGTCGAGGACGGCGCCTATTTCATGACCGCCATTCTGCCGGCCCAGACCGAGGCCGACGATCCCCTGATGTCGCCGGTCACCTTCGTGCTGGCCGGCAACAGGCTGATCACCGTGCGCTACCACGAACCGAAGGCCTTCAAGACGTTTCCGCAGCGTGCCGAGAAGGTTGCGACCGGCTGCACCAGCGGCGACACCATCCTGATCGGTCTGCTGGAGGCGATCGTCGACCGCCTCGCCGACATTCTGGAGCGTGCCGGCCGCGATATCGAGACGATCTCGCGCGACATCTTCCAGCCAAGCTCGACCAAGGCTTCGAAGCGCAATCGCGATTTTCAGGAATTGCTGAAAGCCATCGGCCGCAAGGAGGACATCGCCTCCTCGATCCGCGACAGCCTGATCTCGCTGCAGCGGCTCGCCGGCTTCCTCACCCACGCCTCGACCCAGACCAAAATGAGCAAGGACATCCGCGCGCGCATCAAGACCTTGTCGCGCGATGTGCTGTCGCTCGCCGACCACGCCACCTTCCTGTCGCAGAAGATCAACTTCCTGCTCGACGCGACGCTCGGCATGATCTCGATCGAGCAGAACGCCATCATCAAGATCTTCTCCGTCGCCGCGGTCATCTTCCTGCCGCCGACGCTGGTCGCCTCGATCTACGGCATGAATTTCAATGTCATGCCCGAACTGACCTGGAGCTTCGGCTATCCTTTCGCCATCGGCTTGATGATCCTCTCGGCGATCCTGCCCTTCTGGTATTTCCGCCGCCGCGGCTGGTTGTAGAGGCTTCGCAGCTTCCATTCCCGTTGAGCGTGATGGCCTGGCGTACCAGAAATGACTTGACCGCCCCGCCTGCATCCGGGAAACCCGATCCGTGGCGATCGTACAATCTTGAACCGGATTCCAGCCATGACCGGAAAGAACGAAAAGACCTGGGCCTATGAGGATTTCGTCGAGGGCGCCTCGCTCGACCTCGGCACGAAGCTGGTGAGTGCGGCCGAGATCATCGAATTCGCGCAAGAGTTCGATGCGCAGCCGATGCATCTCGACGAGGCAGCGGGCAGGGCCAGCATCCTTGGCGGGCTGGCGGCCTCCGGCTGGCACACCTGCGCGATGTTCATGCGCATGCTGTGCGACGCCTTCCTGCTGGACTCGACCTCGCAAGGTGCCCCCGGGGTCGACCAAGTCCGGTGGAAGAGGCCGGTGCTGGCCGGCGACATCTTGAGCGGCAGCACCACCGTCCTTGCCAAGCGCCTGTCCAGGTCCAAGCCGCAGCTCGGTCTCGTCACTTTGCGCAGCGAGCTTTTCAACCAGCGTGGCGAAGGCGTCTTCGAACTCGAGAACACGGTCATGTTCCTCGCCCGTGATGCCGCACAGGACCGCTCATGACATTGGACGAGTTCTTCTGCATCGGCGTCACCGTCACCCTCGGCTCGCACAGGTTCGAACCCGAGGCGATCAAGGCGTTCGCCAGGAAATACGATCCGCAGATATTCCATCTCGACGAAGGGGCGGCGAAGAACAGCGTGTTCGGCGGCCTGTGCGCCTCCGGCTGGCACACAGCTGCAACCTGGATGAAGCTGAACCTCGAGACCGGCGTGGCGGCCGAAGGCGCCCGCTGGGCCGGCGCTGGGCCCGCCCCCGAATTCGGCCCCTCGCCCGGCTTCAAGAACCTCAAATGGCTAAAACCCGTCTATGCCGGAGAAACCGTGACCTTCACCCGCACCGCGCTTGCCCACCGCCCCATCGCATCGCGGCCGGGCTGGCGAGTGCTGACGCTGCGCTCGGAAGCTTTCGATTCGACCGGCGACAAGGTCATCGAGTTCGAAAGCGCCGTGCTGGTGAAGGTGGGGTGAGGCGCCGTTTCCCTTCTCCCCTTGTGGGAGAAGGTGGATTGTCGCGAAGCGACAAGACGGATGAGGGGTGCTGGCCGGAGCGCGGGGTGCCAAGCTGGAACACCCCTCATCCGACCTCGCTTCGCGAGGCCACCTTCTCCCACAAGGGGAGAAGGAAAGAGCACTTCAATGCCCTTCGAACCCGATCAGCGTCCTGACCGGCACGCCGAGCGCCTCGAGTTTGTCGCGACCACCAAGGTCCGGCAGGTCGATGACGAAGCAGGCGGCGAGGATGTCGGCGCCGATCTGCCGCAGCAGCTTGACCGCTGCCTCTGCCGTGCCGCCGGTGGCGATCAAATCGTCGACGAGGATCACCTTCTCACCCGGAGACACGCCATCCCTGTGCATCTCCATCTCGTCCAGCCCGTATTCGAGGCTGTAGGCGACGCGCACCGTCTCGTAAGACAGCTTGCCCTTCTTGCGGATCGGCACGAAGCCGGCCGAGAGCTGGTGGGCGACGGCGCCGCCAAGGATGAAACCGCGCGCCTCGATGCCGGCGATCTTGTCGACCTTCTGGCCGGCATAGGGATGCACCAGCTCGTCGATGGCGCGGCGGAAGGCGCGCGCATTGCTTAGCAGCGTGGTGATGTCGCGAAACAGGATGCCCGGCTTCGGATAGTCCGGAATGGTGCGGATCGCGGCAACCAGCGTGTCTTCGAGCGAAGGTTTCATGGGGCGGCTCTCCGGGCGTTCGTCCGACTTGAAGACGTGAGGGGAATTTCGGCCGATAGTGTCCTGAAGGTTCTGCAAAAAGCTCTGGAGAGAGAGAGCAGCCCTTACTCTGAGGCGAGGGGCGGCCATGGCACGCTGGTGACGTTGCGATCACCGATTCCCGTGG
>NZ_JBVVQO010000044.1:0-53875 GCF_055811215.1 Mesorhizobium sp. WSM4819 | reverse complement strand
CACGCTCTTCCTGGGAAGAGGCAAGCAGGTTGCGCCCGACCATCGCTGATATGATGGTATCTTCGTCGAGCTTTGCCATCGCCTCGGTCAGCACGCGGCGTCCATCGCGAAACACGGTGACCCGGCTGGCCAGATGCATGACCTCGTCGATGCGGTGCGAGATGTAGATGATCGCCACGCCGTTGTCGGCGAGCTGGCGGATGATCCGGAACAGCCTCTGGCATTCGGCCGGCGAAAGCGCGGAGGTCGGCTCGTCCATGATCAGGATGCGCGCCGACATCGACAATGCCTTGGCGATCTCGACCAGCTGCTGCTCGCCGACACGCAGGCTGCCGACCCGCGCCTCCGGGTTGAGCTCGATGCCGAGCCTCTGCAGCAGGGCGCCTGCGGCATGGCTGCTTGCCTTGCGGTCGACGATAAGTCCGGCGATCAGCTTCTCGCGCCCGAGGAAGATATTATCGGCAACGCTGAGTTCGGGAACGAGATTGAGCTCCTGGTGGATGATGGCGATGCCGGCATGCTCGGCGTCGCGCACCCCGGCGAAACGGACCGGATGGGCATCGACGTTCACCGTCCCGTCGTAATCCGTATAGATGCCGGAGAGGATTTTCATCAGCGTCGACTTGCCGGCGCCGTTTTCCCCCATCAGCGCATGGATCTCGCCGCGCTGCAGCTCGAAGCCGACATCGACAAGTGCGGCGATGCCACCGAAGGTCTTGGAGATGTGCTCGGCACTCAGAACGACAGCCGAGCGGGCGGCGGCGGCCGCATCATCTCCGGACGTGATGGAATTGCCATGCTCCATGACAAGAACGGCCTCCCTTCCGTCGTCGTCGAACATCTCAAACGCTAATCTAAACGTTTCGAACATGTCAAGTCGCTATCTGATGAGGCGGGATTGATGCATTTCAATTCTTGCGCAAATCTGCAAGAGTCCGTAGATATTGCAGCTAGAGGGCGATGAAACGTTTCGAAAATGATGGCGTCAGGGCGAAAAAAGCAGCGAAAGTCCACGGCCCCGACCATGCTGCACGTGGCTGAAGCGGCGCGTGTTTCGGTTGCCACCGTCTCGGCGCTGATCAACGGCACCGCGACCGTCAGTCCCGAGCTCAGCCAGCGCATTGAACAGGCGATCCGCGACATCGGCTACAAGCGCAACGCGATCGCCCGCAGCCTGAAGGTGGGCACGACCCGCACCATCGGGCTGACCGTTCCCCACATCACCAATCCGTTCTTCACCGATGTCGTTTCGGTCATCCAGCAGGCATTCGACCGCGCCGGCTATGCGGTCATGCTGTGCTGCACGGACGAGGACCTGAACACGCAGGACGACCAGATCAGGCTGCTGCTCGACCGAATGGTCGACGGACTGATCGTTGCGCGCGTCGGCGACGGCGCGATCCTGAAGAGAATTGTCGACGACGCCAACGTGCCGGTGGTGCTGCTCGACCGCGTTTGCGAAGGCGTCGATACCGACACAGTCATTCTCGACAACCAGCGCGCGGTGTTCGACGCCATCACCCATCTGATCGATCTCGGCCACCGGCGGATCGGCTACATCTCCGGATCGTTCGACATCTCGCCCATGCATGACCGCATGACGGGATATCGCGAGGCGCTCCAGGCTGCCGGCCTGCCGGTCGAGAGCGAGCTTGTCCGCTTCGGCAATTTCCATGAAGTCGACGGCTACAACGCGACGATGCAGCTGCTTTCGCTGCACGACCGCCCGAGCGCGGTCTTCTCGGCCAACAACCCGATGGTGATCGGCACCATGAAGGCGATCCGCGATATCGGGCTGTCTTGCCCCGAGGACATTTCGGTTGCCTGCTTCGACGATTTTCCGTGGTCGGACGTGTTCCAGCCGCAACTGACCACCGTCGCACAACCGGTCAAGGCGATCGGTGAGCAGGCGGCCAATCTGTTGCTCGACCGCCTAGCCGGAAACAGGGACGCGCCGCCGCGCAAGCTGACGCTCAAGGGACGCCTGATGATCCGCAATTCATGCCGGCCCCTTGGCGCGCCGCTGGGGGCGATCGCACAAAGCGTCAGCGCCTAACGCGCCTTCGCAGCGTCGCTAAAAAGTCAGGCAGCTTCTGACAGCGATTTGTGGACGTTGGCCAGAATCTCGAAGGATCGCACCCGCGCTGCGTGGTCGAAAATCTGCGCGGTAACCATCAACTCGTCGGCGCCGGTGCGCTGCACGAACGCTTCGATGCCTTGCCTGACCGTTTCCGGGGCGCCGACGACGGCGCAGGACAGCGCCTGGTCGAGCATGGTTTTGGCCATCGGGTCGAGGTCGCGCTCATATCCGTCGACCGGCGGCGGCAAGCGGCCGGGCCGGCCTGTGCGCAGATTGACAAAGGCCTGCTGCAGTGAGGTGAACAACAGCCGCGCCTCGGCGTCGGAGGGTGCAGCGAACACGTTGAGGCCGAGCATGACATAGGGCTTGTCGAGCTGTTTCGACGGCTGGAAGCGCGAGCGATAGATCTCCAGCGCGTGGTCGAGTTCGGCCGGCGCGAAATGCGAGGCGAAGGCGTAGGGCAGGCCGAGCATGGCTGCGAGCTGCGCGCCATAGAGGCTCGAGCCCAGAATCCAGATCGGCACCTGCTCGCCCTCGCCGGGCACGGCGCGGATACGCTGACCGTCTTCGGCCGGCTGGAAATAGCCCATCAGTTCGACGACATCCTGCGGAAAACTGTCGGCGCCGGCCTCGAGGTTGCGGCGCAGCGCACGCGCCGTGCCCATGTCGGTGCCCGGCGCTCGGCCGAGGCCGAGATCGATGCGGCCCGGGTGCAACGCGTTAAGCGTGCCGAACTGCTCGGCGATGACCAGCGGCGAATGGTTCGGCAGCATGATGCCGCCGGCGCCGACGCGTATCGTTGTGGTGCCGCCGGCGACATGGGCAATGGCGACGGAGGTGGCGGCGCTGGCGATGCCCGGCATATTGTGATGCTCGGCCAGCCAATAGCGCCTGTATCCCAGCCGCTCGGCATGGCGGGCGAGATCGAGCGAATTGGCGAGCGATTGCGAAGCGTTGCTGCCTTCGACGATCGGCGACAGGTCGAGAACGGAAAGAGCGGTCATGGGCGGCGAGGATCCTGTGGACGGGAGGGATGTAGGAACCGACCGCGATGGCCGCAAATTCAAAAAATTGAACTGACGCCCATGAGTCCACCCAAGCAAAAAGGGGCGCTCTGGATTTTACAATCCACGGTTCCCTGCCGCAGCTTATCCCGCTTCACGGATCATACGCCCGCAGCCGTGTCGGTTTCTGAAATCTCTTCGTCCTCAACCGCCGTATGTTGCGCCGCCAGGAAATTGCCGACATGGCTGAGGCCGTCGAAATGGTCGCAGAACACCTTGATGACGACCAGCAGCGGCACCGCCATCAGCGCGCCGACGAGACCCCACAGCCAGGACCAGAAGGCAATGGCGATGAGGATCGCCACGGCATTGATCTCTAGGCGGCGGCCGACCACCGTCGGCGTCACGAATTGGCCTTCGACGGTATCGCACAACAGCACGAAGGCCGGCGCCAGCAGCGCGTAGGAGATGCTGTCGAAGCTGATCAGCGCGATGATCGTGACCAGCGTGATGGTAATCAGCGCCCCGATATAGGGCAGGAAATTGAGCAGAGCCGCTGCTGCGCCCCAGACCTGCGGGTTGGGTATGCCGAGTGCCCAGAGGCCGAGTCCGATGATCACGCCCAGGCATGTATTGATGACGGCGACGGTAAGCAGATAGTGCGAGATTTCACGCTCGACGTCATAGACGACGCGCAGTGCCCGCTTCTTTTCGCTGAGACTGGGGAAGGATTCGACGATCTTCTCATAAAACATCGTGCCGGAGGCGAGCAGGAACAGCGACAGGACGAAGACGATGATGAGGCTGGTGCCCGCCGACAGCAAATTGCCGGCGGCTTGCGAGAGGATGCCCGATTGCGCCATGGCTACCCTCTGGACGCCCGGCCCTTGGGAGGTCTGCGTCAGTCCCTCTATCTGCCGCGAAATCTCCATGATCCTTTCGAAAGGACGCCGCAGTTGCGCGAGACGTTCGGTCAGCTGCTGGCCAATCACCGAGGTGTTGTTGATGAGGTCGATGACCGGGCCGCTGAGCAGATAGCCTGCGACGGCGATGACGCAGAACGACAGCAGCACCAGCAGTGTCGCCGATATCACATCGGGCATGCCGTGTTTGCGCAGGAAACGGACGATCGGCGTCAGCGTCAGCGCCAGCAGGAAAGCCAGGATGACCGGCATGAAGAAGGCACGGGCGAAGGAGAGCGCGTAGATCGCCATGAGGATGAAGATGCCGACGAGCAGCGAACGCATCAAATGCATGTCCGCACGCGCCTCGACGCGCGGATCGGGGCTCTCGGCAGCGCCCGAAGCGGCGGGTTCGGCTTTCATTCTGGCCCTCGGCGGCACACTGCGATTGGTGTACGCTGTTGGCGGAAACGCCTTTGCGGCTTCAAGGTTCCGTTGGGGCGACGTGCGTCCACCTAGACGCTCAAAGTACGCTCTAACGCTTTGAATTTACCATCGGCCAGAAAATCGATTGCGATTTGCGGCCGATGCGTTTAGCCGGTGCTGACGATGACCTTGGGCCCCACCTGGCCGGCGAATCAGGCGGCCGGCGCGGCAACGGCAGGGATCGCCTTCGCCGTTTCCTTGCGCACGATCGGTGCCACCTTGGTGCCGTAGAGTTCGATCGCCTTCATGATCTTGGCGTGCGCCATGGTGCCGATCGCCATTTGCAGCAGGAAGCGGTCGTTGCCGAATATCCTGTGCTGGGCAACGATCTTTTCGGCCACCTGTTCGGGGTTGCCGACGAACAGCGCGCCGTTCGGGCCGCGCGACTGGTCGAAATGTGCTCTCGACGTCGGACCCCAGCCGCGCTCGCGGCCGATGCGGTTCATCACCTCGGCCTGCGGCCCATAAAAATCGTCGGCCGCCTGGTCGGTGGTCGCGGCAATGAAGCCGTGCACGTTGAGGCTGGCGGCCAGATCAGCCGGATCGTTGCCGGCCCGTTTGGCCGCTTCCCTGTAAATATCGAACAGCGGCGCGAACCGCGCCGGCTCGCCGCCGATGATGGCCAACGCCAGCGGCAGGCCGAGCGCACCGGCCCGCGCGGCGGATTGCGGGGTGCCGCCGATCGCGATCCAGATCGGCAATCTGTCCTGGAACGGGCGGGGATAGATGCCGCGATCGTTGATCGGAGCGCGCAGCCTGCCCGACCAACTCACCTTGACATGGTCGCGGGCGGCAAGCAGCAGATCGAGCTTTTCGGCAAAGAGCTCGTCATAGTCTTCGAGATTGTAGCCGAACAGTGGAAAGGATTCGATGAACGAGCCGCGCCCAGCCATGATCTCGGCCCGGCCGCTGGATAGAAGGTCGAGTGTCGCAAACTGCTGGAAGACGCGGACCGGATCGTCGGAGGACAGCACGGTGACCGCGCTGGTCAGCTTTATGCGCCGGGTGCGTTCGGCCGCCGCGGCCAGGGCTACGACTGGCGCTGAAGCCGCATAATCGGGACGGTGATGTTCGCCCAACCCAAACACGTCGAGGCCGACCTGGTCAGCCAGTTCGATCTCCTCGATCAGATTGCGCAGCCGCTCATGCGCACCGATGGCGCCGGGGCCTGATTCCGGGCGGACGTCGGCGAAGGTATAGAGACCGAGTTCCATCATCTGTCATCCTGGTGTTTTGTTCTGGTGTTTTGTTTTCGCGCCTACAGGTAGCGACCAGTCCGCCGCGCCGCCAGAGGATCGGATGGTGAACAGTGCATGTCCGTTTCAGCCCAATTCAGCCAAAAAGGCGTCTCCCGGCTGCAACAGCTCAGAATTTCATGGCTGGCATACCGTTTTGGCGCTTGAACTCTGGGTTTTCACGCGTATGTAAGCCTCGCAAATTGACTCCAGGGAAGTGGACTTGGCTATCTATAGGGAAAAAGACGTTTTCGAGCGGCGCAATGCCGCAAACGAGGCAAAGAAGGCGCTTCTCGAGCGCTTCAAGGCAAAGCCGGCAGCGGACGATCCAGCGGTGCTGGCACGACAGGCCGAACGCAAGGCGATCCTCGAAGCCCGTGCGATACGCGAGGCCGAAAAGGCTAGGCTGAAGCAGGAGAAGCTGGCGCGCGAAGCGGCCGAAAAGGCCGAGCGCGAAGCTGCTGCTGAAGCAGCGCGGATTGCTGCGGAAGAAGCGGCGCAGGCGGAAGCGAAGATCCGGGAAGCCGAAGAGAACGAGCGCATCGCTCGTTTGCTTGCCGACGAGGCCGAGCGCAAAGCCAAGCGCGACGCGCGCTATGCGGCGCGCAAGCAGCGCACCGGCAGGACGCCTCCGGGCTTTTCCGCTCGCTAGCGCTCCAAGCGCGAATCACCAATCAAATTCAGGGCCGCCTTGCAGCGGCCCTGAAGGCGTTTGTGCTGCTGCCTTGCAGCAAAACCAATGCATGTCGCCCAAAAGTGCGCAGCGGTTTTGGGACGACGACATGCATAAAAAAGAGCGTAAAGCGCGTCGCATGAGTCCCTTCAGACGCATGCGCTTTACGCCGCGAGTTTCAATCCCATGATGCCGCAGACGATGAGTGCGATGCAGGCCAGCCTGATCGCGGTCGCAGGCTCACCAAGCAGCCAGATGCCAAGCAGCGCCGTGCCGACGGTGCCGATGCCGGTCCACACCGCGTAAGCCGTGCCGACCGGCAGCGTCTTCAGCGCCAGTCCGAGCAAGGCGAGACTGACGACCATCGAGGCAACCGTCAGGACGGTCGGCAGCGGCTTCGAAAAGCCGTCAGTGTATTTGAGGCCGACTGCCCAGCCGATCTCGAACAGGCCAGCGAAGAAGAGAAGAATCCACGACATCGGAACGCCTCCATAGGGTTGCGGGTCGTCCCGGTCTTTTCGAAAAGCGCGAAGTCGTCTTCGCCGCATTGATTTAGAAATGCCCAATCAACAACAGCGCCGACGGCACTTCAGGACCAGTCGCTGAATGTCGATGGTCCTGGAATGCCGTCGGTCATGACCTTGCGCCGAAACGCCGAGGCTTACTTGTCCTTGAGTTTGGTCGCCTTGACGGGCGGTGCTTTCAGGGTCGGGGCAGCGGCAGGTTTCTTCGCGTCCTTCTTCGGTTTGCGGGCTTCCTTGCCCGCCTTCATCGCACCTTTAGCCATGATTCGTTTCCTCCAATTGTGGCAAGCGAAATGAACCAAGAGAAACGCCCGACCGCAAGAGGCATAATCTGGCGCCGGCGCAGCCGTCGGCTGTCAGCCGTTTCTAATTCGCTCGTAAACCGCGCTGGTCCGTGCGATGATCTTTTTGCACTGCAGCAACGGCCCGTGCCTTCGCCGGGTGGTGATCCGGCAGGGCGGTCAGGACGACAATGCGAATCCATATCGGCTGCGAGATGAGCTTCGACTTTCCGCAGGAAACGCCGCTGATCGCGATGCTCAACGTTCACTATTCCCGCGCGTCCGATCTCGAGCGGCCGGATTTCCTGACTTCGAACCCACCGGTGCCGATCGAGAGCTACCGCGACAGTTTCGGCAATTGGTGCAACCGCCTTGTCGCCCCGCCCGGTCGCTTCACCTTCGGCACGGACGCGGTGATCCGCGATTCCGGAAGTTTCGAGATGGGTGATCTGATGGCGTGGCAGCACGAGGTGCGCGACCTGCCGTCGGAGACGCTGCTGTTCCTGCTGCCGAGCCGCTATTGCGAGAGCGACGTGCTGGCGAACGAGGCGTGGCGGCTGTTCGGCCACTCACCGCTCGGTATTCCACGCGTGCAGGCGGTCTGCGATTTCGTCCACAACCACATCATCTTCAACTACGGCAACGCGCGGCCGACGCGCACGGCAGCAGAGGCCTATCGTGAGCAAAGCGGCGTCTGCCGCGACTTTGCCCATCTCGCCGTCGCCTTCTGCCGCGCCTTGAACATCCCGACGCGCTATTGCACCGGCTACATCAGCGACATCGGCTTGCCGAAACCGTGGTCGGACATGGACTTCGCCGCCTGGATGGAGGTCTATCTCGGCGGTCGCTGGCATGCCTTCGATCCGCGCAACAATGCGCCGCGCATCGGCCGCATCCTGATCGCCTCCGGCCGCGACGCAGCCGATGTGCCGCTGACCCATATCTTCGGGCCGGGTATGCTGGCCGGTTTCAAGGTCTGGACGGAAGAAGTCATCGAAGAGGCGTCGACGCAGCAGCCTTGAACCAGCGGATGGTTTGCCGTGTTGTGAATGCCTGTGTGGAGCTTCGGCGGCTGGGCCGTTAAGCTCCAACACGTGTCGAGGCGCGGCCGAAGGGAGGAACGAAGATGAAAATCGACGGCGGGTGCCATTGCGGCGCCATCACTTACGAGGCGGAAGTCGATCCGGACAAGACCAGTATTTGTCACTGCATCGATTGCCAGCAGCTGACCGGAACAGCGTTTCGGGTGACCGTGCCGGCGCCGGAGGAGCACTACCGCATCACCAAGGGCACGCCGAAGATCTACATCAAGACCGCAGCGAGCGGCGCCAGGCGCGCCCAGGCCTTTTGCGGCGAGTGCGGTACGCACCTCTATGCCACGTCGGTTGGCGACGGGCCGAAAGCCTACGGCATCAGGGTCGGCACGGCGCGGCAGCGCGAACAACTGATCCCGAGAAAACAGATCTGGCACCGCTCGGCGCTGCCTTGGCTGCCGGAGTTCGAAGGCACAATGATTGTCGAGGAGCAGTAGCCTCTCAGTCGTCGCCTTCGACCACCCTTAGCCTCAATTGGCCGGTCTTGGAGTCGGCGACGCGCGCACCCGCTTCGGTCTTCGCGCTGGCCGCCGATCCGGCGTCGCCTTCCGCCGGCTGCGCGCCGAACTCCAGCGCCTCGATCTTCTGGCCGCGCTTGGTCACCTTCGACGTCGAGACGAGAATATCGTCGATATCCTTGGCCGACTGGCCGAAATGGCTCTGCAGCTTGCGCACCCGCTCGTCGAGGCGCGAGACATCCTCCATCAGCCGGATGACTTCGCCCTGGATCAAATGCGCCTGCTCGCGCATGCGGGCGTCCTTGAGGATCGCCTGGATGACCTGGATCGACAGCATCAGCAGCGACGGCGAGACGATGACGATGCGGGCGCGGTGCGCCTTGTGGACAATCCCCTCAAAATTCTCGTGGATCTCGGCGAATACCGATTCGGACGGCACGAACATGAAGGCGGTGTCCTGCGTCTCGCCCTGGATCAGGTATTTGTCGGAAATATCGCGGACATGCACCTCGATGTCACGCCGAAACGCTTGTGCGGCGACCTTCTGCAAATCGACGCCTTCGGCGGCACGGATGGCGTTCCAGGCTTCCAGCGGAAACTTGGCGTCGATGGCGAGTGCGGGCGCGCCATTCGGCATCTTCACCAGGCAGTCGGGCCGGCTGCCGTTCGACAGGGTCGCCTGGAATTCGTAGGCACCGTGCGGCAGGCCGTCGGCGACGATCGCCTCCATGCGCGACTGGCCGAAGGCGCCGCGCGTCTGCTTGTTGGAGAGGATTGCCTGAAGTTGCACGACCTGGCTGGCGAGCGACTGGATGTTGCCTTGCGCTGTATCGATGACCGCCAGCCGCTCCTGCAGTTTGGCGAGGCTTTCATGCGTCGATTTCGTCTGCTCGGTCATGGTCTGGCCGAGACGGCCGGTCATCGCGTCGAGACGCTGGCCGATCGACTGCGTGAGTTCGGCCTGCCGCGCCCCGAACACTTCGGCGATGGCGCCCATGCGGCCCTGCATCTCGGCCTGGCTTGCCAGGATGCCGGCCATCCGCGCCTCGGCGTCGCGGGCGTGGTCGGCGGCTTCCGCGGCAGCCACCGCACGCGCCTTGGCCGAGCGCCAGAGCGCGACCACGAGCGCCACGAACAGGCCCAGGAGCAGGACCGCGCCGAATGCCAGCGCGTGGCCGAGCGTGATCGTGGTGGCGCCCAGCCGGGCGATCGGTTCGGACAGGATGGTGGTCAGGTCGTTCATATCGGACAGCATAGATGATTCGGCCTGACGACACAGATCAAAACGTGAACGCCGCTGCAAATGCCCCGGTTGACGCTTTTCGTGCGAGGTCTTAGGTGAGACGCCATGTCGATCAAGCCGCTCATCATCCTTCCCGATCCCGTCCTGCGCCAGGTTTCGAAACCGGTCGAGCGCGTCGACGGCGCTTTGCGCAAACTGGCCGATGACATGCTGGACACGATGTATGATGCGCCGGGCATTGGTCTGGCGGCGATCCAGATCGGCGAACCGCTGCGCATGCTGGTGATCGACCTCGCCAAGGAAGACGAGCCGCCGGCGCCGCATGTCTTCATCAATCCCGAGATTCTTGAGAGCGCCGATCAGCGCTCGGTCTACGAGGAGGGGTGCCTGTCGATCCCGGATTACTATGCCGAGGTCGAGCGCCCTGCCGCCGTGCGGGTGAAATATCTCGATCGCGACGGCAAACTGCAGGAGATCGAGGCCGAAGGGCTGATGGCGACTTGCCTGCAGCACGAAATCGACCATCTCAACGGCGTTCTGTTCATCGACCACATCTCGAAGCTGAAGCGCGACATGGTGGTGAAGAAGTTCAAGAAGCTCGCCAGGGACAAACCATCAGGCAGCAAGGCGCCGGGCAAGTTAGTGGGATAGGGCGATACTCGCGCAGTTTGATGCTGAACCTTTCGAAGATGTTGGCGGGACAGCGCCCCTCTACCCTGTTCCAGATCAGGAAATGGAGACGCCGATGAGCGACATGCTGATCAGAAATATTCCCGAACCCTTGAAGCGGGAAATCGAGCAGGCGGCGCGTAAGAGCGGCCAGAGCCTGTCGGGCAAGGCGATAGCTCTTCTGCGCGAAGGCATGGTCGCCGAAAGGCAAGCCAGGCTGGAGCCGGGTCTTTCGGCATGGGACGCTATTCGCGCGACTTTCGCTGCTGAAAACGCAATTGGCGATGAATTCGCCAAGATCATGAACGAAATCGAAGCAGAAAGGAAACGCGACTTCGGTCGCCGACCCGCAAAGTTCGCGACTTCGACTGAGCCGACTTAACGGCCAGACGAAGACCGGACCCGGAACAAAATGCCCTTGCGCGTCATCTTCATGGGTACGCCCGAATTCTCGGTGCCGACGCTGCGGGCGGTCGCGGATGCCGGACATGAGATTGGAGCCGTCTACACTCAGCCGCCGCGCGCCGCCGGTCGCCGCGGGCTGGAACTGACGCCGTCGCCGGTGCAGCGAGAGGCCGAGCGGCTGGGCCTCGAGGTGCGGACGCCGGTGTCGCTGAAGAACGAGACCGAGCAGCAGGCGTTCCGCGCCTTGCGGGCCGATGTCGCCGTCGTCGTCGCCTATGGATTGCTGTTGCCCAAACCCATTCTCGAGGCGCCGCGGCTCGGCTGCCTCAATGGTCACGCGTCGCTGTTGCCACGCTGGCGCGGCGCCGCCCCTATCCAGCGCGCCATCATGGCCGGCGATACCGAGACAGGCATGATGGTGATGATGATGGAAGAGGGCCTGGACACCGGCCCGGTGGCGATGGCCGAAAAATGCGCCATCGGCCCCAATATGACGGCCGGCGAACTGCATGATCGGCTGATGCACATTGGCGCCGCGCTGATGGCGGAAGCGCTGGCTCGTCTGGAACGGGATGCCCTGACTTTTACCGCACAAGCGACGGAGGGGGTGACCTATGCCAAAAAGATCGATAAAGCGGAGACGCGCGTGGACTGGACGCGGCCTGCTGGCGAGGTCCACGATCATATTCGCGGCCTGTCGCCCTTTCCCGGCGCATGGTGCGAGATCGAAATTGCCGGCCGCCTGGAGCGGCTGAAACTGCTTCGCTCGACGCTTTCGCAAGGCGCCGGCGAGCCGGGAGGAATTCTCGACGACCGGCTGACGGTCGCCTGCGGGTCAGGCGCGATCAGGTTGGTCGAAGTTCAACGTGCGGGCGGAAGGCCCATTGCCGCGCAGGAGTTTCTGCGCGGGGCCAAGCTCGAAAAAGGAACGAAATTCTCATGAGCATGATGTCGATACGCGCGGCAACGCCGCGGGACCGCGAGGCGATCCGCCTGGTCGAGGAACACGCATTCGGCCAGCAGGCGGAGGCCGGCCTGGTCGACGCGCTGGTCAGCGGCGGCGATGCCGTCGTCGAACTGGTGGCGGAAGATGATGGACAGGTGGTCGGCCATATTCTGTTTTCGCGGCTTTACGTGCAGAACGGCGGCAAGAGCTTTCCGGCGGTGGCGCTGGCGCCTCTGGCGGTCGAGCCGTCATTCCATGGCACCGGCATCGGCGGTGCGCTGGTCCGCGAGGCGCATATCCGCCTGAAGGATGCCGGCGAGGTGCTGGCGGTCGTGCTTGGCGATCCCGCATATTATGGCCGCTTCGGCTACAGTCACGCGCGCGCCGAAAAATTCGAAAGCGAGTTCCAGGGCGAAGCGCTGCAGGCGCTGGTCTGGGGCGAAGCGCCTGAGACCGGCAAGCTGGTCTACGCTTCGGCTTTCGGCACCGCGCTCGCCGCCTAACCTCATCCTTCTTAGGAATGCCGCGTTTTCGCCTCGACATCGAATATGACGGCAGCCTCTATGCCGGCTGGCAGCGCCAGGCAGACCAGCCTTCGGTGCAGCAGGCGATCGAACAGGCGATCGAGAAATTCTGCGGCGAACAGGTCTCGCTGCGCGGCGCCGGCCGCACCGATGCCGGCGTCCATGCGACCGGTCAGGTGGCGCATGTCGATCTCGTCAGGGCGTGGCCTGATGACAAGGTGCGCGATGCCGTCAACGCCCACCTGCAAACGGCCAAGGCGCGCATCGCCATCCTCAAGGCGGCTGTGGTGCCGGATAGCTTCGATGCGCGTTTCTCGGCGATCGGCCGCCACTATCTCTACCGCATCGTCAACCGGCGCGCGCCGGCGGCGCTCGACAAGGGCAAGATCTGGTGGGTGCCGAAGCGGCTCGACGCCGAGGCCATGCACGAAGCGGCAAAGGTGCTGCTGGGGCGGCATGATTTCACCACGTTCCGATCGACCCAGTGCCAGGCCGACAACCCGGTCCGGACGCTCGACCGGCTGGATGTCAGTCGGCTGGGTGACATGATCGAAGTGCGAGCCTCGGCGCGCTCGTTCCTGCACAATCAGGTGCGCTCGATGGTCGGCTCGCTGAAGCGCGTCGGCGAAGGCGGCTGGACAATTGCCGACCTGAAAGCGGCGCTCGACGCGCGCGACCGTGCAGCCTGTGGCCAGGTGGCGCCGCCCGACGGACTTTTTCTTATCGGTGTGGACTACCCGCAGGCGGCACACGACTGAGTAAAAATCAGTCCTCGTCGTCTTCAACCAATTGTGGGAGTTGGCGCTGCCCCTCATCGCCCTGCTGGGCACTTCTCCCCGTATAGTGCGGAGAGAAGAGGCTGGCCGCAGCCGCAGCATCCTTCTTGCAACGTCTGTGGTTGGCAAAATCGTTGATGAGAGCTGCCCTCTCCCCGTCACTATACGGGGAGAGGGCAGCCGGCAGGCAGGTGAGGGGCGGCGCCAACGTCAGCAAGCGAAACCACACCGGGAATTCGGACAAATTCAATTGGATGCTTCAAGTGCCGGTTCCGCTCGGCGCGACGATGCCGAGCAGCGCCTGCAGCACGAACAGAACGACCAGCGACGCCACGAACATTCCGGCGAAGACAGCGCTGCCGACAGCCGCGCCCCTGCCGATGGCGACGTTTGTCATCCGCCAGGTCAGGATCATCGACAGCGCGAACAAAAGCAGCGACGCCAGTACGGCGAACTCGTTGGTGGACGGCAGGAAAAGCCTGATCAACGCCGCTGGCAGCATCATCCAGGCGATGATCGCCGACGCCCAGTTGCTGGCGACGACATAGTGGACGAAGCGCCCGCCGATGCCGGCGCGCGGCGCGACGAGGGCAAGGCCGACAAGCGGCAACACCCAGACGCCGATGTCGACTGTCGCCAGACGGATCAGCATGCTGAAGCGTCCGGCGAATGCATTCGGATCGCCGATCTCGTTGGCGAGGCCGACCCAACCGACGATCAGCGCCGGTGCCGCGACGACGATGGCGAAGAAGGAATTCCAGAAACCGTCGGCCGAAAGGTCGAACTGGCGCAGCCCATCGGCCTTGCCGAGCATCAGTCGCCAGGCGCCGTTGAGCGAAGCATAGGTTTCATCCGACGAAAGCATGATTACGATGCGCCTTGCTCGAACCAGTCTTCGATGAAGCGCTGATAGATCTGCGTCAGCGTCTCGAGGTCGGCAAGTGCGACGCGTTCATCGACCATGTGCATGGTCTTGCCGACCAGCCCGAACTCGACCACCGGACAATAATCCTTGATGAAGCGTGCGTCGGAGGTGCCGCCGGAGGTGGAAAGCGCCGGCTTCCTGCCGATCACCGCCTTGACCGAACCGCTCAGTGCTTCGATCAGCCGCTCGTCGCGGGTGAGGAAGACGTGGCTCGGCCGGTCGCGCCAGGCGAGTTCGTAATCGACCGGCGTCGTCTTGCCGGCCCGGTATTTCTTTCGCTTCGCCGCCTTGTCGAGACGGTTGTGGATTTCCGCCTGGATGGTCTCGGCGGTCCATGTGTCGTTGAAGCGGATGTTGAAGGTGGCGGTCGCCTTTGCCGGAATAACATTGGTGGCCGGATTGCCGACGTCGATCGAGGTCACCTCCAGATTGGTCGGCTGGAAGTCCTTGGTGCCCTTGTCGAAGACTGGCTGCAGCAAGGCGTCGACCAGCGTCATCAGGCCGCGCACCGGATTGTCGGCAAGCTGCGGGTAGGCGGCGTGGCCTTGGCGGCCGTTGACGATGATGCTGCCGGACAAAGAGCCGCGCCGGCCGATCTTGATCATGTCGCCCAGCGCATCGGGATTGGTCGGCTCGCCGACGATCGACGCATCCCATTTTTCGCCCTTGGCGACCGCCCATTCGAGCAGCTTTGTCGTGCCGTTGATGGCCGGCCCTTCTTCGTCGCCGGTGATCAGCAGCGAGACCGAGCCTTTCAGGCCGCCTTTCGACTCGAGATGGCGCGCCACGGCGGCGATGAAACAGGCGATGCCCCCCTTCATGTCGACGGCACCGCGACCGAACATCTCGCCCTTGGCGATCTCGGCAGCGAAAGGCGGATGCGTCCATGAGGTCTCGTCGCCGACCGGCACCACGTCGGTATGCCCGGCGAACATCAGGTGCGGACCGTTGCCGGAGCGCCGCGCATAGAGATTTTCGATATCGGGCGTGCCGTCCTCCGAGAACAACGGGCGCTCGACGGAAAAGCCGAGTGGTTTCAGCATTGTTTCCAGCGTGCTCAGTGCCCCGCCCTCGATGGGTGTCACGGAGGGGCAGCAGATGAGGGCGGCGAGATTTCCAGCGGGATCGGTCGGCAACGTCATGGGCAAAAGCGTTAGTCGAAAGCGCAAGGCCTGTCACGGCCAGACATAAGGGCCAGCCATCCCGCCGACACTATGGTTTTCATGGCGTATTGTCGCACGCCTGATGCATGTCGCCCAAAAGGCATGGCCTTGGGCTTGACCCGTGCGGGCGCAGCGGTTTTGGGCAAATGCGCATAAAACAAACAAAGGCTTAAAAGTGCGTCGCAGGAGTCGCTTCAGACGCGACGCACTTAGGCGGGATACGGGATATTGCATGGACTGAGCGACAAAGGCCCAATAATCGCTGTGGTCAGTTCGCGGCCCGCACGTGCGCCCGGTAACGGCCCTTTCCGGTGCGTTTGGCTTCATAGAGCGCGTGATCGGAGCAGGTGAGAAGAAGTTCCGGCTCGCCGCCGTCGGCAGGCGAGAAGGCACTTCCAATGCTCAACCCGATGCGTATTGCGGTGCCCACGCCAAGGTCGAAAGGTACCGAAATCTTCTCAATGGCCCGCTTTGCCAGCATGGTGGCTTCGATCTCGGATGTGTCGGGCAGCAGGATCACGAATTCGTCACCGCCGATGCGAAAGACCACATCCCCCGGTCGGAAAGCGCGCTTCAATCGTTCGGCTACCTTGCGCAGCAGCATGTCGCCGACCGCGTGGCCGAAGCGGTCATTGACGTGTTTGAAGCCGTCGAGGTCCATGCTGAGAACGGCAAACGGCCTGCCGCCGTTTGCTGCCGGCGTCGCAAGCTCGCTGCACATGCCGCGCAGTTTCTCCTGAAGGAAGATGCGGTTTGGCAGGCCGGTCAGCGCGTCCTTGATCGCCAGATCGCGATTGTCCAGTTCGGCGCGGATCATGCGGGCGTTGATCGCATGATTTTGAAGCAGCACGATGATGACGCCGGCCACATAGAAAGGCACTTGAAATCCGACGATCGACATTCCGGGCGCCGGAGATAACAGCGCGCCAACCAGGAAAGGCAGGCTTACGGCCAGCATGACGAATATGGCGTAGCGCGGGGTCGCTGCGTTGCGCGATGACACCACGCCGACGACGCCTGCGACGTTCAGGGCAGCCAGCACGGCAAGCGCCATATCCCCGCTGACGACGCAGCCATAGCAGCCGAGGCCGAAAATCAACGACCATGACCCACCGGCGGCCATGAGGCCCGCCAGCGGCCCCGTTCCCCCGCGCTTGCGGGTCCGCTCACATTCCCGCATCAGCAGGAAGCGGACGGCAAACAGAATGAGGTCGGCCGCCATCCAGGCGTAGGGCCACCGGTCGCCGGTGACGACCGCGGCGCCGACTGCCAGCACCAGGACACTGATGGTGCCGAACAGGACAGCGAATTTGCGCTCGAAAGTGGTGTCGAGAAGCCGCGCGCGGACAGCTTCCGGTTCCGCTCTGATCGGTGAAGAAAACCAGGCGAACAGCCGCGCGCCGGCGCTTCGCTTTCCGCGCGTTTTCGGGTTGGCCAGGGGTTCGTCGTGTGCCAGTCGAGTGCTCCGTGCCGGTCGACACAGTCTTCACAGGGCATGCTGGACCAAGGTGATTAAGATTAGCTTAGGTAATTGGACGAGCCGACCGCAATGGACCGTCGATCAGCGTGATCTTTTGCCAGATCTTTCGCGACAGATTGGAGCCCAGGGACTCGATGTCGTTGACGCCATCGACGACCACATCGTCGTTGACCGATTGCGCGAACAGCGCGGCGATCTTGCCGGTGATCGACAGCATTTCGGAGCAATAGTCGAGGTAGCGCGCGAGATCGGCACGGTCGGTTATGCGTGCCGGTGAATGCGATGTCGGCTTGAAATCGGTTGAAAGCGCTGCCGGATCCTTGGTCAGCTGATGCATGTCGATGACATGGATCAGCGATCGCAAGCCATGAAGCTTGCGAAACACCTGCTTGCGCTTGATGCGCTCCTCGGTCCGGATCAAGGCCAGGAAGCCGAGCATCGCGAGGATGATCATGTTGATCAAGGATTCGATGCCTTGCACCGACTGGATGGCGTCGTGGGTTCCCGAGATGCGGCCGAGCGGAAGGATGGTGCCGACGAACAGGAACATCAGCGCGCCGGCGGCAATGGTGACGATGACGACGCCACGCAGCCACCAGATCGGCGCTTCCAACGCCTTCGCCGCCTTGGCCAGATCACGCGACAGCGACACAAGTTCTATGGCGACGCCACGCAAGCCGGTATCGGGAAACCGCTCGGCGACGCGTTTTTCCAGTCGCTCGGCAGTTTCGATGATCAGTTTCGCATCAAGCGTGCGGTAGCGCATGGCTAGAGACCCGCCCGGCGCTCAGGATTCGGCCGGCGCATTGGTGCGTTTGCCGTAGCGGTTGGGTCCGGGATCACTTTTGAAAAAGGCCAGAATGACAAGGAGAATGGCGCCGACGATGAGAGAGATCAATGCGTAGTAGGTAGGCTTGCCGAAATCATGGAACCGCTTCGCCGTTAGCGCAAAGGTCGACCATGTCGAGACGACCACAGCGATCCACCAGGCGAGCGCCCAATACTGACTTGCAGCAGTGCCCAACGGCGTTCGCGAGAACTGGTAGAGCAGGAAAAGCTGAGTGAGGAGCGGCAAAAGACCCGCCAAAACATAGGCGCTGGGGTTCACTCGCCCGGAAAGGCTGAAGAAAAGCCATAGAAATCGAGGTCTGTCGAGCAAGCGGGTAGGTCCGTTTTTTTGAAAAGATCAATCGCGAAGCAGTTCATTGATCGAGGTTTTGGAACGGGTCCTGGCATCGACCCGCTTGACGATGACGGCGCAGTAGAGGCTGGGACCCCAGTTTTCGCCTGGCACGTTCTTGCCCGGCATCGTGCCCGCCACCACCACTGAATTGGCTGGCACTTCGCCGTAGAAAACCTCGCCGGTGGCACGGTCGACGATCTTGGTCGACTGGCCGATGAAGACGCCCATGCCGAGTACCGAGCCTTCGCGCACGACGCACCCTTCAACCACTTCGGAGCGTGCGCCGATGAAGCAGTTGTCCTCGATGATGGTCGGGCCGGCCTGCATCGGCTCCAGCACGCCGCCGATGCCGACGCCGCCCGACAGATGCACATTCTTGCCGATCTGGGCACAGGAGCCGACCGAGGCCCATGTGTCGACCATGGTGCCGCTGTCGACATAGGCGCCGACATTGACGAAGGACGGCATCAGCACGGCACCTGGCGCGACGTAGGCGGAGCGCCGCACGATCGATGACGGGACGGCACGGAAACCTGCCTTCTCGAAGTCGATGGCGCTCCAGCCGTCGAATTTCGACGGCACCTTGTCCCACCACACCGCCTGGCCCGGACCACCCTTGATGATCTCCATCGGGTTGAGTCGGAACGACAGCAGCACCGCTTTCTTCAGCCACTGGTTGACATGCCATTTGCCGTCGGCCTGGCGCTCGGCAACGCGGACAACACCCCGGTCGAGCAGGTCGAGCGCCGCCTGGATGGCGTCGCGCGCTGCGCCGCGGGTTGCCGTCGAAATCGTCTCGCGTTCCTCGAAGGCGGTTTCGATGGTTTTTTCGAGGCTCGCCAGATCGGGCTTTGACATGAATTCGCTCCGTTACCAAGCTGTTAAGGGGCCGCACCTTAACCTGTTTTGAAAGTCGCCGGACCCTATGTGAAGGCTTGGTGAGGGTCAATCGCGGCTGCGTCGCGGGACGGCGCAAGTGAATAATTGGACGGGTAGGTAATATGACTCCTATGGAAAAGGCGGGGTGGACGCCGCTGCCGCATTCGGACGAGGATCTGGAGCGGTCGAAAAGCGTGCCGGACACGCCGCAGACGCGTGCCGAGACCTACCGGTTGGCATGGAACGATCCCGACTTCATGACACGGCGCGAATTGCGCGCGGTCAGGCTGCAGCTCGAACTGTTGAAGCCGGAGATGATCCTGGCCGAGCGCGGCATCGGCTCGACCGTCATCCTGTTCGGCGGGGCGCGCATACCCGAGCCGGGCGGTGAAGCCTGGGCGGCCAAGAACGAGACGCAGAAGGAAAACCTCGAGAAAAACAGCAAATATTACGAGGAAGCGCGAAAATTCGCCCGGCTCTGCTCGCAGCAGTCGGCCACCTCCTATTATCGCGAATTCGTCGTGGTGACAGGCGGCGGACCCGGCGTGATGGAAGCCGGCAACCGCGGCGCCGACGATGTCGGCGCCCCGTCGATCGGCCTCAACATCGTGTTGCCGCACGAGCAGGCGCCGAATGCCTATGTGACGCCGGAGCTCTGTTTCAACTTCCACTATTTCGCGGTCCGCAAGATGCATTTCGTCATGCGCGCCAAGGCTGTCGCGGTGTTTCCCGGCGGCTTCGGCACGATGGACGAATTGTTCGAAACGCTGACCCTGATCCAGACCGGCCGCATGGAGCGCGTGCCGGTGATCCTGTTCGGCAAGGCTTTCTGGAAACGGGCGATCGATCTCGATTTCCTCGCCGAGCAAGGCACGATCACCCCTGGCGACCAGGACATCATCGATTTCGTCGACACCGCCGACGAAGCCTGGGGGATCATCAGCCGCTTCTATCAGCTTTAGGCCGCGGGCTTCGATCCGGCTTTACGAAGCAACGGCTCAAGCGGTGATGTCGACGATCGCGGTGAGGAATTCGGCAAGATCGTCGGTGACGAAATCCACATCGTCCTCGTGGCCCGGGTCACGTTCCCAGATTTCCGAGAAGGTCGGCTCGAAGTTGCGCGGCACAACCAGCACCGTGGTCATGCCCAGCGATTTCGGCACGGACAGGTTGCGGGCCAGATCCTCGAACATCACCGCATTGTGGCCGGTGACCGCGTGGAGTTCCGCGAACTTCTCGTAGGTCTGGCGGGCCGGCTTGGGGTTCAGCCCGGCAGCGACGATATCGAAGATGTCGTCGAAATGATCGAGGATGCCAAGTTGGCGCGCGGTGCGTTCGGCATGCCTGCGGTCGCCATTGGTGAAGATGAACTTGCGGCCGGGAAGCTGGCGGATGGCGGTGCCGAGAACGGGATCGGGAACCAGCCAGGAATAGTCGATGTCATGGACCTTCTCGAGAAAGTCGTCGGGATCGATGCCGTGGCGCGCCATCAGACCGTTCAGCGTCGTGCCATATTCCCGGTAGAGTTCCTTCTGCAGCTTGCGGGCATCGTCGCGTGGCAGCGTCAGCAGTTCTCCGACATAAGCGGTCATCTTTACGTCGATCTGCGAGAACAGGTTCGAATGGTGCGGATAGAGGGTGTTGTCGAGGTCGAACACCCAGTCGGTGACATGGGCAAAGCGGGCGGGATCCGGGAGCGTGGTCATGCAACCCCTTATGGCACGAAACAATGCCTTTGGCAGAGGCTTTATCCACAACTTATGCGCGTCATGGGTGGCGAAAATGGCCCGATGATTCAAATTTTAGGCATCGCCGAAAGGTGCCATTCAGGGCTTGGTGGCACATAGACGGTCCAGGGGGAACCAGCGATGAGCCGCATATTTCTGAAGTCTGCCGCCGTCGCTTTCGCCTCCCTCGCAGTCTCGCTGTTGTTGACGCTGATCGTCGTTCCGGCAATGGGCTTTCCGATCAACCGCACGATCTGGCTGACGTCCACGGTCTGCCCGCTGGTGCTCGCCTGGATCGCCAGCGCCTACACGTTCTGGCAGGGCGAGAGGTTGAAAGGCGCTCATCGCGACCTCGCCCGCGCTCATGCCCAGCTCGCCGCTGCGCATCGGCGCCTGTCGGAGAAGGCAAGCCGCGACGACATGACCGGCATGCTCAACCGCGAGAGCTTCTTCGCCGCCCTCGAGGCCACCCGGCGTAGATCCGATCGCGGTGCGTTGCTGATCATCGACGCCGATCACTTCAAGCTCATCAACGACAGCTACGGCCATCTGACCGGCGACGATGCGCTGCTCCTGATTGCAAGCGCGATCGAGCGCGGCGTGCGCAGCGGCGACGTGATCGGCCGCATTGGCGGCGAGGAATTCGGTGCGTTTCTGGTCGGCGCCACCGAACAGGAAGCCAAACGCGTCGCTGAACGCATTCGCCGTGAAGTCGAGCTGATCCGCTTCCGTCCCGTCGATGAGCGGGTCATACCCCTCACCGTCAGCATCGGCGGTGTCACCTGCGGCGAGGATGCCGGCGTATCGGATCTGATGCGTGTCGCCGACCGCCGCCTTTACCAGGCCAAGGATCGCGGCCGCAATCTGACCATCCTGGACAGGGACGTTTCCGAAGCGGCCTGAGCGGTCCCATCTTCTCGGCTTCCGGCCTGCCGATGGATCGCCATCACAGCGCGCCACCAATAACGCCCGCGCCGATCGGCCGCGAGCGTCCGAGCCGGGCCAGCGTCTAAAGTTTTGCCGGGTCGAGCGCCGGCTTGCCCTTGTGGCGTCCGATGATCGCTGCCATGTCGGCGACGTTGTGGAAGGCATCGCGCAAAACGTCGAAGGACGGCAGCACGAAATAGGCGCGCTGGAACTTGTCGATCTCATAGCTGGTGCGCATTACCGTTTCCAGATCGAAGGGAACATGATGCGCGTCCTTGCTTTCAACCGCGAATTGAAGTTCGGCAAAGGACGACATCAGCCCGGCGCCGAAAGCCTTCAACGGTTGGCCGGCCTCCTGGATCAGCCCGTACTCGACGGTGTACCAGTAGAGGCGGCTGATCATCTCGTCGCCGCCGAGCGCGATCAGATGCTCGGCCTTCTCGCCATACATCTGCATGAAATCGGCAAAGACCGGCTGGGTCAGCACCGGCACATGGCCGAAGAAGTCGTGGAACATATCCGGCTCGACGATGTAGTCGAGCTCTTGTTTCGTCCGCAGCCAGTTGGTCACCGGGAAGCGCCGGGCGGCCAGGTGGACGAAGAAGGCCGGTGCGGGAATGAGGCCCGGCACGGCGACGATTTCCCAACCGGTAAGCTTGCGCAGCTTCTCGCTGACCACACCGAAATCCGGAATCCTGTCGAGCAGGCCCAGCGTGGCGACGCCGTCGAGATAGGACCGGTGTGCCAGCTTTTTGGTCAGCTTCGTTTGGCGGTCGCACAAAGTACGCCACACTGCCTGCTCGTCAGCTGTGTAGTTGTAGCTCTGCTCAACGGTGAAATCGGCACGGCAGACCGAATAGTCGCCGCGAAGGCCTTGCGCCGCGCATTCGCGGGCGTAATCGGCAACGTTCATCGTCATGGCTGTTCTCCCTGGAAATCACGACTAACATCTTGGAAGTTTAGCCGGATCCGGTGAGGCAAATCCGCTTTGATGATGGCTCGAACAGGCGATTTGAGGTAAAAGCCACCACAGCAGAGCTGCAGGAGAGTGAAAGTGCCTCAGGTTGACGATTTTGAGATCAAGATGCTCGATATCTTGCAGCGCGATGGGCGCAAGCCTGTGTCCGAACTGGCCCAGGAGATCGGGCTTTCGACGACGCCATGCGCGCGCCGCTTCGAGGCTCTTCAGAGCGCCGGCATCATCAAGCGCTTTGCCGCTGTGCTCAGCCGCCGCGCCATCGGCCTGATGGTCGAAGTGTTCATTCAGGTGCGCCTGGTGACCCACAGCGACGGGTCGCCCGAAACCTTCATCGCCGCCGTGCAGCGCATGGACGAGGTGTCGTCGTGCTGGACAATGACCGGCGACTACGATTTCCTGCTGCATGTGATGGTGCCGTCGGTCGACGAGCTCAACGCCTTTGTCATGCACCGGCTGATGCGGCTCGACGGCGTGCGCGACGTCCACACGCAGCTCGTGCTGCAGAACATCAAGGGGCCGGGCCACGTGCCGCTTGGACACCTCAGGCGATAAGTTCGCCTGGTGCCTGCTGCTCAACCTTAGGTTGATACTCCAAAAAGTTGCAGCCTGCGCTTACCGCACGATCAGTGTGCCGGCGCCGTGTTCGGTAAACAGTTCGAGCAGCACCGAATGCGGCGTCTTGCCATTGAGTATGACGACGCCTTCGACGCCGCGCTCGATCGCCTCGATGCAGGTCTCGACCTTGGGGATCATGCCGCCCGACACCGTGCCGTCCTTGATCAAGGCCTTGGCCTCGGCGACGGTCAGTTCGTCGATGAGCTTCTTGTTCCTGTCGAGCACGCCGGGCACGTCGGTGAGGAACAGAAGGCGTGTCGCCTGGCAGGCGCCGGCGATGGCGCCGGCGAAGGTGTCGGCATTGATGTTGTAGGTGTGGCCGTCACGGCCCGGCGCCACCGGCGCCAGCACCGGGATCATTTCGGACCGCGCCAGAAGGTCGAGCAGGGTGCGGTCGACCTCGACCGGCTCGCCGACGAAGCCGAGATCGAGCACACGCTCGATGTTGGAGTCCGGGTCGATCATGGTCTTGCGCGCCTTTTCGGCGAAAACCATGTTGCCGTCCTTGCCGCACAGGCCGATGGCCCATTCGCCCTCGGCATTGATCAGCGCGACGATCTCCTTGTTGATCGAGCCGGCCAGCACCATCTCGACGATCTCGACCGTCTTCTGGTCGGTGACGCGCAATCCGCCCTCGAACTTCGATTCGATGCCCATCTTGCTCAGCATGGCGCCGATCTGCGGCCCGCCGCCATGCACGACGATCGGGTTCACGCCGGATTGTTTGAGCAGCGCGATGTCGCGGGCAAAGGCCTTGCCGAGCGCGATGTCGCCCATGGCGTGGCCGCCATACTTCACCACGACCGTCTTGTTCTCGTAGCGCTGCATATAGGGCAGCGCCCTCGAAAGCAGCGCGGCCTGCATTTCGGCGGTGGCGGCGAGGTCCGTCATTCGGCTTGGTTCCCAGCTTGGCATGAACGGCGGCGTCTTAGCGGGAATTGGAGCAGGGGGCAAACGGCTTTGCTGTCACGTCAGGTGAAATCGGCCTGCTTTCATACGGGGCACCTGCAGTGGCGCCCGCCGCGTCAGCCATCCCGAAATCTTTTCCATTTGCGCGGCGAGGGACAACAAGGTCTCCTCGTCGCCGGGGCGGCCAGCGGCCTGGATGCCGAGCGGCAGGCCGGCATCGGTGACATGAACAGGCAGCGCGATCGACGGCTGGCCGCTGACGTTCTGGATTGCCGGCCAGTGGGTGAACCACAGGCTCTTGTCCATCAACTGGCCGAACAGCGGCTTGAATTTCAGCAGGCGGGCAAGCCGCAGCCTGTCGAGCATTTCTTCCAGGAACGCATCTGCGCCTTTTGGATCCATCGCGCCGCAGGCGAGCGGCGGATGCGCGATGACAGGCATCAGCACGGCATCGTACCGGGCGGTCTCGATGATCAGCCGGCGCGACGTGGCATGCAGCCGCTGCAGGCTGGCATAGATCTCGCCGGCCGAAAGAACTTCGCCGAAGGCGCTCATCACCCGCGTGGTGCGTTCGATATCACCCGAAATGGAGCGGCCGACGCGCAAGACCTCGCCGCGCATCGTGCCGGCCACCGCCGCGGCGACGGTTCTGGCGAAATCAGCGATGAAATCGCGATCGATATAGGGCAGGTCGATCTCCTCTATCGTATGGCCGCCTTCGCGCGCCAAAGCTATCGCAGTGTCCAGCGCCGCCAGCGTCTCGGTCGATATCGGCAGGCCGAGCGGCGATTTTCGGTAGACCGCCAGTTTCAGCTTGCCGGGGTCACGCACTGCTGCGGCGGCGAAAGTTCCTTTCGGCGTCGGCGCCGCATACGGCGACAGCGGATCGGGCCCATGCGTCAGGTCGAGCAGCAGGGCCGAATCACGGACCGAGCGGGAAACGGCGTGGTCGATGACCAGGCCGTACCAGCTTTCGCTGACCAGCGGCGTCAGCGGCACGCGGCCGCGCGAGGTTTTCAGCCCGACCAGCCCGGTGCAGGCGGCGGGAACGCGAATCGAGCCGCCGCCGTCCGAAGCATGTGCCACCGGCACGACGCCGGCCGCGACCAGCGCCGCCGCACCTCCAGACGAGCCGCCGCTGGTATGGGCTGTATTCCACGGATTGCGGGTGATGCCGAAAGCGGCGGATTCGGTCATCAGCCTCAGCCCATGTTCGGGCGAGGTGCTGGTGGCGATCGGGACGAGGCCGGCGGCCAGATGGCGTTCGGTCATCACCGAGTCGAAATCGGCAACGAAAGCCGGAATGCGGCTGCCGCCGTGCGTCGGCACGCCTTTCATGGCGATGCCGAGATCCTTCAGCGCGAAGGGCACACCGGCCAGCGGCAGCTTGCGGTCGATGGTTTTCGCGCGCGTCCGCGCCGCCTCGTAAAGCGGCTCGGCGATGGCATTGATATCCGGGCGAGTGGCCTCGGCCCGCGCAATCGCCGCGTCGACGAGTTCCTGCGGCGAGATTTCTCCTTTGCGCACCAAGCCGGCCAGGCCGGTAGCGTCATGTTCCCACAGGGTCCGTTCGACCGACATTCTTGCTCCCCCAACTATCGGCAAGCTAGAGCATCGGATTCAAAAGTGGAAACCCGGTTTTGGGAAAATCCGATCCTCAAAAAGGTCGGCTCTTTCTCGTCAATGGAAGCCGACGGCGCTCCCGATGCACAGGAACGCTTCCGCCGTTGCAACACATTGCAGTGGAATGATCTGGGGCAATTGCCTAATTTGGGCAATTGCTTAATTTGGCAGCCGATGACGCCGCAGGACATCAGCGACCTGATCGTCCGGACTTCGATGAAGGACCGGGCTGCGTTCGATCTGCTCTACCGGCAGACCAGCGCGAAACTTTTCGGCGTCTGCCTTCGTGTATTGAAGGACCGGGGAGAGGCAGAAGAGGCGCTGCAGGAGGTCTTCGTCAAGATATGGACGAAGGCCGACCGTTTCGCTGTCTCGGAGCTAAGCCCGATTTCCTGGCTGGTGGCCATTGCGCGCAATCACGCGATCGATCGGATAAGGGCGCGGCGAGAGCCTGTCGCCTATATCGACGCTGCGCTCGACGTCGCCGATCCGGCGCCGGGACCGGAGGCTGCGGCTGTTGCGGGCGGTGAATCCGGGCGCATCTATCGTTGTCTCGACGAATTGGAAAAGGACCGGGCGGCGGCCGTCCGGGGCGCTTATCTGGAGGGCGAAAGCTATGCCGAACTGGCGGCGCGCCATGACGTGCCGCTGAACACGATGCGAACCTGGCTGCGGCGCAGCCTGTTGAAGCTCAGAGAGTGTCTTGAAAGATGATGCGGGCAGAGGATGACGGACCGGAATCTGGGGGCGACGACCTGTTTGCCGCCGAATACGTTCTTGGCGTCCTGGCCGCGGACGAACGCGAGATTGCGTCACGCCGCATCGACGCGGACGCCGCTTTCGCGCACCTTGTCGATGCCTGGGAGGCGCGTCTTTCGCCGATGGCCGACGCCTATCCGGAGACAGAGCCGCCGATCAGGGTCAAGGAGGCATTGGATCGCCGGCTGTTCGTCGCAGAGCCTCGCGCCGGCCTCTGGTCAAGCCTTGCCTTCTGGCGCGGTCTTGCAGCCGCTTCCGTCGCGGCGTTGGCGATCTATATCGCCGAGCCTTACCTCAACCCGCCGGCCGAGCCGCCGCGGCTCATCGCCTCGCTGGCTGCCGATGGCAGCGACGTCAGATACCTCGCCGTCTATGATGCCGCCCGTCGCGAGGTCGGCCTGTCGCATGTCTCCGGCGAGCGCGCCGCCGGCAAGGATTTCGAGCTTTGGATGATCGAGGGCAAGAATGCGCCGGTCTCTATGGGCGTCATGCCGGCCGGCCAGACCGCGCGTATGACCATCTCCCCGGCCGTGCAGGAAAAACTTGCGCAAGGCGCCGTGCTTGCGGTCAGCCTTGAACCGACCGGCGGTTCGCCGACCGGCCAACCGACCGGCCCTGTGGTCGCTGCGGGCGAACTGAAGAGCATCTGATCGCCCCTGTCTGCTAATCACCCCTATCTGCCGATTTTTCGAGAATATTTTAAATCTATCGCCTGTGGTGACTTTAGCGGGAAAGCATGCAGTCTGTAAGAGTCCTGCCCTGAAAATCATGCTCGCCGTTATAAAAATAAAATTTTCTCCTGAGCGGGCGAAACTCGGGCATTTATCCCCCGTATCTCCTTGCGCCCCAAAGAGGGGAAGAAATAAACTGAGGAGATAGAAATAATGCGTAAGTTCGCCACCCTTTTGCTTGCCGGAACGGTCGCCGTCTCCGCGCTCGCCACCGCCGCCTATGCCGAAAATCCGATGGTCGGCGGCGCCGCCATGTATGCCACCCGGAACATCGTCGAGAACGCCGTCAATTCGAAGGATCACACGACGCTGGTCGCGGCCGTCAAGGCCGGCGGTCTCGTCGACACGCTGCAGAGTGCCGGTCCCTTCACCGTGTTCGCGCCGACCAACGAGGCCTTTGCCGCCCTTCCGGCCGGCACCGTCGATACATTGCTCAAGCCCGAAAACAAGGACAAGCTGGTCAAGATCCTGACCTGCCACGTCATCGGTGCCAAGGCGATGGCCGCCGACGTTGCCAAGATGGCCATGGACGATGGTGGCGCGCACAAGGTCAAGACGGTTGGCGGCTGCGAGGTGACGCTCAAGGCCGAAAACGGCAAGGTCACCGCGACCGACGAGAACGGCAATGTCGCCAATGTGACCGTCGCCGATGTCGAGCAGTCGAACGGCGTCATCCACGTCATCGACAAGGTTCTCCTGCCGAAGATGTAACGAAGCGGGCGTCGCCAGCGAACATATGGCTGAGGCTCCATGCCGAGTGCGCGGGTTTCCGCTTGCGTGACCCGCGCAATCGACAAGCGTACACTCCGCACCGTCCGCTCCAGGCAGGTGCGGAGTGCCCGTTGTCGGGAGCTGGCCGTCACCGGCTTTTGGTTTCCATGTGACGGTCGAATTTGGCAAACGGACAGAAGGAGGAATGGTGATGATCCGGCGCGACTTTCTTTGGAGCGGTGCCGCTGTGGCATTGCTGGCAGGCACGGCGGCAGCGCTGCGCATCGGCCGGCCGCAGGATGCACACGCGGTCGAAACCTTCGAGGTCACCAAGACCGAGGCCGAGTGGCGCGCCATCCTGTCCGATGCGGCTTTCAATGTGCTGCGCAAGGAAGGCACCGAATATCCCGGCACCAGCCCGCTGCTCAACGAACATCGCAAGGGCATCTTCGCCTGCGCCGGCTGCGACCTGCCGCTCTATTCCTCCGAAACCAAGTTCGATTCCGGCACCGGCTGGCCGAGCTTCTGGCTGGAGATTCCCAACGCCGTCGGCATGACCGTGGACAGGTCGCTGGGCATGACCCGGACCGAGGTCCACTGCCGCCGTTGCGGCGGTCATCTCGGCCATGTCTTCGACGACGGCCCGCCGCCGACCGGCCTGCGTCATTGCATCAACGGCGTCGCCTTGACCTTCAAGCCGGCCACGGCCTGACCCACAGCGCCGCGTCCTTTGGACGCGCAAAGTTGCGCGGTCAGTGTCCGCCGCCTCCGCCCGCCGGCTCGGCCGGCTTGCGGATGACCATAGTGAAGATCGCCAGCGTCGCGAACAGCGCCGTCAACAGATAGAACACGTCCATGAAGGACAGCAGCGAAGCCTGCTGCTGGACCATGCCGGACAGTTTGGAGATCGCCGCCTTGGAGGCGTCGAGGCCGGCATTCTGCTGGAAGTCGAGCGTCATGTTCTGCAGCCTGGTCTGCGCCTCGGCGCTGCCCCATTGCACATGCTCGGCCAGCCTTGCGTAGTGGAAGGCGCTGCGATCGATCAGCACGGTGTTGATGACGGCAAGGCCTACGGCACCACCGAGATTGCGGGTGAGGTTGAACAGACCGGATGCATTCTTAAGCCGGTCAGGCGGCAGCGTTCCAAGCGCGATGTTGTTGATCGGCACCATGCACAGCATCATCGAGGCGCCGCGCAGGATCTGCGGCACCAAAAGCTCCCAGAAATCCCAGTCTGCAGTCAGATAGGTCATCCGCCAGGTGCCGGCAGCGAAGCCGAAGAAGCCGATCATCATCATCAGCCGCGGATCCATCTTGCGCGACAGGATGCCGGAAATCGGCGCTGTGACGAACATCGCCAGGCCGCTGACGAACAGCGCCTCGCCGATCATCAGGGAGTCGTAGCCGCGGATGCGCCCCAGATACACCGGATAGAGATAGGTCAGGCCGTAGAGGCCGATGCCGATGACGAAGGAGAACAGCGAGCCGAAAGCGAAGTTGACGTTGGCGAAGGCCTTCAGGTCGACGATCGGCTCCTCGGCAGTGAAGGCGCGCCAGAAGAACAGCACCGCGCCGGCCGTCATCAGGATGGCGCAGATGAACACGGCCTGGTCCTGAAGCCAGTCGTTGTTGGGACCTTCCTCGAGCACAAATTCCAGCGAGCCGAGGAAAGCCGCCATGCCGGCGAGGCCCCACCAGTCGAACTTGCGGAACAGGCTGAGATTGGGCTTGTCGAAGTCGATCAGCGACCATGCGGCTGCGGTCACCATGATACCGGGCACCACATTGATCAGGAACAGCCAGTGCCAGGACATGGCATGGCTGATATAGCCGCCGACAGTCGGGCCGATGGTCGGCGCCAGCGTCGCCACCAGGCCGATCATCGGCGACACCATGGCACGGCGCGACGGCGGGAAGATGGTGAAGGCGGCAGCGAACACGCTTGGGATCATGCCGCCGCCGATAAAACCCTGGACGGCGCGGTAGACGATCATCTGGTCGATGTTGGTGGCGGTCGCCGCCAGCGCGCTCGCGGCGGTGAAGCCGGCCGCGGAGACGGTGAACAGCACACGCGTCGACAGCATCCGGCTGAGAAAACCGGACAGCGGGATCATGATGACTTCGGCGATGAGATAGGCGGTCTGCACCCACGGAATTTCGTCGGAGCTGGCGCTCAAGCCGGCCTGAATCTCGGCCAGCGAGGCCGAAACGATCTGGATGTCGAGGATCGCCATGAACATGCCGAACACCATCGCCAGGAAGGCGATAATGCGGCGTGTGGGAATGGTATCAGGCGTAGCCGGCCTCGCCGGCGGCGATCCTGCTGTCGAGGTTGCGGTTGCCACGGCATTGCTCCCAAGCGGCCGCTCAGTTCGACGCCGAAGGTGCGGTGCGGCTGTCGACGGCGACGACGACGCTGAGGCCGGCGCGCAGCTTGCCTGTCTTCAGCACATCCGCCGGCACGTCGATGCGAACCGGGACGCGCTGCACGACCTTGGTGAAGTTGCCGGTGGCGTTTTCCGGCGGCAGCAGCGAGAACACCGCGCCGGATGCCGGCGCCAGCGACGAGACGGTCCCTTCGAAATCCTGGCCGTCGATCGCGTCGACCGAAATCCTGACCCTTTCACCAGGCACCAGCCGGGCAAGCTGGGTCTCCTTGAAATTGGCGACGATATAGAGCTTGTCCATCGGCACGATGACGGCGAGCTTCTGTCCGGGGCTGATCAGGTCGCCCTGCTCGACCGAGCGGTTGCCGACGACACCGTCATAGGGCGCGCGCAGCACGGTGAAGGACAGGTCGCGTGCGGCCTTGTCCCTGGCAAGCTGCAGCGACGCCAGCGTGCTTGCCGTCTCCGCGCGCTGCGCTTGGAGCACACCGATATTGGCCTCAGCCGCCGCGATCTGGGCGTCGGCACCGACAAGGGCGGCATTGGCTTGCTCGACCGCGGTCTGGGCATCGTCCAGTTTGGCCTGGGTGCCGACATGTGTCTTGAGCAATTGGGCGGCGCGCGCTTGGACACGCGCGGCATTGGCGGCGGCGGCCTGGTCGGCGGTCTTCTGCGCCTGCGCCTGCTCGAGCGAGGCGCGCGCCGCCTCGGTCTGGGCGTCGATACGATCGAGCGTCTTGCTCAAGGTGGCGATCTGCGCCTCGGCCTGGGCGACCGCTATTTTGTAGTCGCCATTGTCGACGACCAGCAGCGGGTCGCCGGCCTTGACCTGCTGGTTCTCGGTCACCTTGACCTGATCGACATAGCCGGAAATTTTCGGCGAAATGAACGCCATGTCGGCCTGGACATAGGCGTCGTCGGTGGAGATCATGAAACGCCCGTCGGTCCAGTAATCATAGCCATACCAGGCGCCTGCGCCCAGCAAGCCAAGCGCAAGGATCGGCAACAGAAAGGAGCGTGCCGAGCGTTTCTTTTTGGCCGGCGCCTCGGCCGGAGGGCTTGTTGCGGGTTCAGTCGGTGGGTTCGGCGCTTCGGTTGCCGGCGCAACCTTGGCGTTGGGGAAGGGACGGACTTCGGCGGTTGGGGTCGCGTTCGAGGACATGGCATCTCTCTTGGCATCGCTAGAAACCGGGCATCAGACTGAACCGTTCGGTTCGATGTTGACGTTGACTTAGCGCGGTGAGAGGCCCATATCAAGGATGATCGAACCGATCGGTTCGAATTTTTTCGAGGTGTGACGTTATGACCGAGCCCGACAAGGACCAGTGCGATCTGCTGGATGGCCTGCGTCGCGGCCGCCCGGCGGCGGGACAGGACCCGGTCAAGCGCAACCAGATCATCGAGGGCGCGCGTCGTGTCTTCATCGACAAGGGCTTCGAAGCGGCGTCGATGAACGACATCACCCGCGAGGCCGGCGTTTCCAAGGGCACGATCTATGTCTACTTCGCCAACAAGGAAGAGCTGTTCGAGGCGCTGATCGAGGAAGAGCGCGGCACGATCTTCAAGAATATGTACGATCTGCTCGACCGCGCCGACGATCTTCGCGAGACGCTGGTGAAGTTCGGCAAGGTGCTGTCCCTCAAGATCACCTCGGCCAAGGTCGTCCAGGCGCAGCGCACCGTGATCGGCGCGTCCGACAGGATGCCCGAACTTGGTGCGCGTTTTTACGAACGCGGCCCAAAACGCGGCCACGACAAGGTCGTTGCTTTTCTCAATGCCGCCATCGAGCGCGGCCTGCTCGAGATCGACGATGTCGATCTTGCCGCCTATCAGTTCACCGAACTGTGCCTGGCGGGTCTTTTCCGTCAGTGCATATTCGCCTACCGCACCAAAGCCCCGAGCCAGGATGAAATCGACCACATCGTCAGGTCGGGCGTCGGCATGTTCCTGAAGGCTTACGGCACCGAAAGGCTTGCCACGGAAGAAAGCACCCAGACGATCGCCCTGGAGGCAAAGTCCTAGAGCATTTTGCAGCCAAGTGGAATCACTTGGCGTCGCAGAAATGCGACTAAAAACAAATAGATAGAGCGGGATGCCAGTTCAATTTGAACGCATCCCGCTCTAGCCGCCATTGGCCGCCAGCACGATCGCCGCGCGCAATTCCTCGAGGCCCTCGTTTTTTTCCGACGACGTGGCGAGGACGAACGGAAACGCCGCCGGCCGCTTCTTGATCTTCTGCAGTGTCTCTTCGATCAATCGCGGCACGCCGGCCGCCTTGATCTTGTCGGTCTTGGTCAGCACGATCTGATAGGACACCGCCGCCTTGTCGAGCAGCGACAGCACTTCGTCGTCCTTGGCCTTGATGCCGTGGCGGGCGTCGATCAGCACGTAGACGCGCTTCAGGGTGACGCGGCCCTTGAGATAGTCGAAGACGAGTTTCGTCCAGTCGTCGACCTTTTCCTTGGGCGCAGTGGCGTAGCCGTAGCCCGGCATGTCGACCAGCGCCATCGGCGGCAGGTCGGCGCCTTCGCCGGAAAACCCGCCCGGAACGAAATAGTTGAGTTCCTGCGTCCGCCCTGGCGTATTGGACGTGCGCGCCAGTCCCTTCTGATTGACCAGCGCGTTGATCAGCGACGATTTGCCGACATTCGAGCGGCCGGCAAAGGCGATCTCCGGCGGTCCTTCCGGCGGCAGGAACTTCATCGCCGGCACGCCGCGGATGAATATCCACGGCCGCGTGAACAGCTCGATGCCGATCACGGACTTGTTCAACGCGTTCAAACGCCTGCCTCCAGAACAGAAATATCGGCGCCACGAATGGCATTGAGGTTGCGGCTGATCTTTTCCACCGGCCAATCCCACCACGCCGCCGCCAAAAGCCGCCGGATGGTCCTGTCGTCGAAACGCATCTTAACCACCTTGGCCGCATTGCCGGCGACGATCGCATAGGGCGCCACGTCATGCGTCACCACCGACTTTGCCGCAACGATAGCGCCATGGCCGATCGCCACGCCGGGCAGGATCGCCGCTTCCATGCCGATCCATACATCATTGCCGATCACTGTGTCGCCGCGCAATTCCTTCGACCAGGTCGCCGGATCGAAACCCTCTTCCCAGCCATGACCGAAGATGTTGAACGGATAGGTCGAAAAGCCGGACATGGCATGATTGGCGCCGTTCATGATGAAGCGCGCGCCCTCGGCGATGGCGCAGAACTTGCCGATGATCAGCCGGTCGCCGATGAATGGATAGTGATGAAGCACGCATCGCTCGGCGAATTTGTCCGGCCCGTCCGGATCGTCATAATAAGTGAAGTCGCCGATCTCGATGTTCGGCGCCGTGACCAGCCCCTTCAGGAAGCCGACGCGGCTATGCATCGGGATCGGGTGCTTGATGTTGGGGTTGGGTCCGATCATGGTCTGGCTCCATCGACGAAACAGCAGGTCAAATAGCGCGATCCGCCCGGCAGCACCGACCGCGTGCGCAGCGGATCATCCTTACCTGTTCATCGACGGGAACGCGCTCCTGAAACGACAGCGGAGCTTATAGGGCGCGGCGGCGTCTACCGCCGCGCCGGGCTTTCCTGGATTCGGCAGGCAGCGCCGTCTATTCCGCCGGCGACGGTTTCTTCCGGAACAGTGCGACCAGATTGTCCCACAATTCGATCTTGGCGCCCTGCCGCTTCATGATCACGCCTTGCTGGATGATCGAAAGCAGATTGTTCCAGGCCCAGTAGATGACGAGGCCGGCCGGAAAACCCGCCATCATGAACGTGAAGACCACCGGCATCCAGGTGAAGATCATGGCCTGCGTCGGGTCCGGCGGCGTCGGGTTCATGCGCATCTGCAGGAACATGGTCAGGCCCATGATCAGTGGCCAGACGCCGATCATCAACATATCCGGCAGCGCGATCGGGATGAGGCCGAACAGGTTGAAGATCGAGGTCGGATCGGGCGCCGCCAGATCCTGAATCCAGCCGAAGAACGGTGCGTGCCGCATCTCGATGGTGATGTAGAGCACCTTGTAGAGCGCAAAGAAGACCGGGATCTGCAGCGCCACCGGCCAGCAGCCGGCGAGCGGATTGATCTTCTCGGTCTTGTAGAGCTCCATCATCGCCTGTTGCTGCTTCATCTTGTCGTCCGCGTATTTCTCGCGGATCTCGAGCATCTTGGGCTGCACCTTCTTCATGTTCGCCATCGACGCGTAGGACTTGTTGGCGAGCGGATAGAAGGCGGCTTTGACGACGACGGTGGTGGCCAGGATGGCCAGGCCGAAATTGCCGAAGAATTTGTACATCGTGTCGATCAGATAGAACATCGGCTTGGTGATCCAGATGAACCATCCCCAGTCGATCAAGCGGTCGAACAGCCTGATGTTGCGGTCTTCGGCATAGGCGTTGACCTTGGCCACTTCCTTGGCGCCGGCGAAGATTTCGCTCTCAACCGTCGCCGACTGGCCGGCATCGACGGTGATCGGGTCGGTCAGGAAGTCGGCCTGGTAGCGCGGTCGGCCGTCCTCGAAATAGGCGTAACGCGGCTGGAACTGCTGCTTCTCGGTCGGCACCAGCGTCACCGCCCAGTATTTGTCGGTTATGCCCAGCCAGCCATCGGTCGACTTGCTCGGCGTGAACTGCTTGTCCTCCTCGATCGACGAATATGTGTGTTCCTGCAGGCCTTCCGTGCCGGTGACGCCGATCAGCCCCTCATGCAGCACATAGATGCTGGCAACGGCAGGCTTGTCGAAGCGGGTGACACGGCCGTAATTCGACAGGGTAACGGCGGCCGACCCCGAATTCTGCACCGTGTCCGACACGGTGAACATGTAGTCGCCGTCGACGGAGAAGGTGCGCTTGAAGGTCAGGCCCTTGTCGTTGGTGAAAGTCAGCGTGACCGGGGTCGCCGGGGTCAGCGTCGCATTGCCGTCGACGGTCCACACGGTTTCCGGGCCCGGCACCGTGCCGGTCTTGTCGCTGCCGATAAAGCCGATCTCGGCATAGTAGCCCGTAGGCAGCGCCGCCGGGTTGAGCAGTTCGATCTCGGGCGAGTTCTTGTCGACCGTCAGCCTGTAGTGCTTGAGCTTCAGGTCGTCGAGACGGGCGCCGGCGAGATTGATCGAGCCCTCCAGGCTCGGCGTGTCGATCCTGACGCGCTTCGTCGACGCCAGCGCCTGCTCGCGGCTGGCCAGCGTCGTGCCGTCGGTTCCCGGTGCATTGGGTGCATTAGGAATGGCGCCTTGCTGCGGCACCGGCGTTTCGCTGCCGCCCGGACTGGCGGCTTCGGCCGCCTTCTTCTGCTCCGCAATCCGCTGCTCTTCGATACGGGCTGCCTCGCGTTGCGCCTCGCTGTGCGGCAGCACGTAAAAATACTGCCAAAGCGACAGGATCAGCACCGACAGCGCGATGGTGATGAAGAAGTTCCGGTTGTTTTCCATCGAAAGCCTTGGCCTATCGTGTTCCGCGCAGTCGGCGTGAGAGTTCGGCCTTCAACTGACCGAACGGAATGGCAAGCACATCTTCGCGCCCGACGATGACATAGTCATTGCCTGGCTTCATGTCATCCGCGGCATGCGTACGCACGGCTTCTCTCAGCCGCCGCCGGATGCGGTTGCGGACGACTGCGTTGCCGACCTTCTTGGTGACCGTGTAGCCGACGCGAGGCGCCGCTGCGTCGCTGCGGTCGAGAACCTCGACGAGAAAAAGCCGCCCGCGGCGCTTTTCGCCACGCCGGACGGCCAGGAATTCCGCGCGCTTCAGAAGCCGCTTGGGATGTGCTCCCACTGGCTTGCCGGTTGCGGGCAACGATCTCGTCTTCCGTTCAGGCGCTGAGCCGCTTGCGGCCGCGGTTGCGGCGGGCTGCGACGACGCCACGACCACCCTTGGTGGCCATGCGGGCACGAAAACCATGCCGGCGTTTGCGGACGAGTTTGGACGGTTGGTAGGTACGCTTCATTTGTTTTAATACCGCGGGGTGCGGCCCTTCTTGATTCTGTCACTCTGTAACAGGAGCTTTGCCCGGCCGGCTTTGGCGCGATCGAAACCGCGCCGGGACGAATGGCCCGAGCGTGAGCGGGCTTATAGAAAGAAGGGTTTTGGAAGTCAATCCGGCCTCGACATTCCGGCGCCGCGGGCCAACGGCTGGCGTGTGGCCGAGGTCTGGGCGGTCTTATCCCTGATTGGGACGAAGGATGAAATTGGCAAAAAAGCCGCAATGGCCTAATCTTGGCCGATCAAGTGATCGTGAAAAAGCAGCATGAGTGAAATCCCATCCGCGGACGAAAGCACCGATCGGGCGACCGCAGCCGCCCGCAGGGTGCCGTTGTCGCGTGGATTGTCGACAAAGCTCCTGCTGCTCACCATCGTCTTCGTGCTCCTGGCCGAGGTCCTCATCTTTCTGCCCTGGATCGCCAGCTACCGGCTGAGCTGGCTGAAAGAGAGGCTGAGCACTGCTGCGGCCGTCTCGATCGTGCTGGTGCAGGGAGAGCCCGCCTCGCTGTCGCGCGCTGCCCAGAACGATGTGCTGATGGCGATCGGCGCCAAGGCGATCGCCGTGCGCGACGGCGGTGTCTCGCGGCTTCTGGTGGTGGCTGAGATGCCGCCGCACGTCGACGAGCATATCGACATTGCCAATGTCGGCCTGATCGAGGGCATGACCGGCGCCTTGGACACGCTGTTGTTCGGCGGCGAGCGGATGCTGCGCGTTTTCGGGCCGGTCGGCGACAGCGACAAGGAATTCGAGCTGATCATGCCCGACTACAGCCTGCGCAATGCCATGCTCATCTATTCGCGCAACGTCGCCTTCGTCTCGCTGCTGATCTCGCTGTTCACCGCCATGCTGGTCTATGCCGCCATAGACCTGATCATGATCGGCCCGATACGGACGATGACGCGCTCGATGCTGGCCTTCTCCGAGGCTCCCGACGACCCCGGGCGGATCATCCGCCCTGCTGCCCGCGCCGACGAAATCGGCGTTGCCGAGCGCGAGCTCTCGCAGATGCAGGAGCGGCTGCAAAAGATGCTCTCCGAGCAGAAGCATCTCGCCGACCTTGGCCTCGCCGTGTCGAAGATCAACCATGACATGCGCAATATCCTGGCGTCGGCGCAGCTGATGTCGGACCGTCTGCGCCAGGTCAAGGACCCGACCGTGCAGGCCTTCGCGCCAAAACTGCTGCGCGCGCTCGATCGTGCCGTATCCTATTCGGAAGGTGTGCTTGCCTATGGCCGCACCCAGGAGCCGCCGCCCTCGCGCCGCAGGCTCAGGCTGCGCCAGCTGGTCGATGACGTCCACGGCCTGCTCGACACCGAAGGCGGCATCGAATTCGTCAATGCCGTCGATCTGGCTTTCGAGGTCGATGCCGATTCCGATCAGCTTTTTCGCGTGCTCACCAATCTTTGCCGCAATGCCGTCCAGGCGATGGCGGCGGACGCGGAAAGCGCGGTGGTGCGTCGGTTGTCGGTGTCGGCCGAGCGCGTCGGCAGCGTCAGCCGCATCACCGTCACCGACACCGGCCCCGGGCTGCCGCCGAAGGCGCGCGAGAATTTGTTTGCGGCGTTCCGCGGCTCGGCCCGCAGCGGTGGCACCGGCCTTGGCCTGGCAATCGCCTATGAACTGATCCGCGCCCATGGCGGCACGGTGGAGCTTGTCGAAAGCAGAGGCGGCCGCACCACATTCGCGGTCACCATTCCCGACCAGCCGGTCCGGCTCGACCAGGCCCGCAACGGCCTGCGCCGTCCCGCCTGATCCTCGCCCGCCCGATCCTCGTCAAGGCACAACAGCAAAACTTTTGCCGGATCGGCTTGCTTTTCGGAAATTCAGTCGCTAGGGAACACGTCACATCGCGGCCGGTCGTCAAGGATCGGATCGCGGGCCATGCAAAGCATGGCCTGTTGCGCGCCCGTAGCTCAGCTGGATAGAGCACCAGACTACGAATCTGGGGGTCAGGAGTTCGAATCTCTTCGGGCGCGCCAATAATCTCAATCAGTTAGCGGCGCGACACCGTTTCAAATCGGTTTTTGAAACGGTTTGAACGGCCGGATGCTTTTTCGTGTGATTTCGCGCGAGTGGCAGCGTCAGGAACCCGACGCTGGCGCGGCGGAGGCGGACGCATCCGAGGCGACGTTCAACTGCTTCGTCCGGCATGACCTTCGCGCATCATGAAAGCGACCACGGTACCGGATAGGAAAGTGAGGGCAGCGATCGAGGCAATCGCCCACGCCAGGCCGAAGAAGTCGGCGATCAGTCCCGCCGACAGCGCACCGATCGCGTAGCCGAGATCGCGCCAGAAGCGGTAGGCGCTGAGTGAGCGGGCGCGCCATGAAGGATGCGACGCATCTGATACCGCGGCGATCAGGCTCGGATAGACCATCGCGGTGCCAAGTCCTAGCAGGAGGCTCCCCACCAGCCACCAGCCGAAATTCGCGCTCAGCGCCGTGAGAAAGAGCCCCGCCGCCTGCACCCACATGCCGGCGACGATCAGGCCCTTGCGGCCCCAGCGGTCGCTGAGCGGTCCCGTCACGACCTGCAGCACGCCCCAGGTGACGGGATAGACGGCCTTCAGAATGCCGATGCGTTCCACACCGAGCCCGCCGGCTGCGAAGAAGAGCGGAAAGATGCCCCAGCTCATGCCGTCATTGAGGTTGTTCACCAGCCCGGCCTGCGAAGCGGCAAAGAGGTTGCGATCCCGAAAGGAGGTCAACGCAAAGACCTCGCGGAAGGAAAGGGGTGATGCCTCGCGCGGATGGTTCGCCAGTTCCGCACGCACATGATCGCGCGTGTCGCGCACGAGCAGGATCGAGAGCACCGTGCCCAAAACTGCGTAGCCGACGCCGAGATAGATGGGGATTGGTCGCAGACCGTAGCGGCTGGCGAGATAGCCGGTGAGAAAGGCGGTGATCCCGACTGCGAGGTAACCGGCAAACTCGTTGAGCCCTAGGGCGAGGCCACGCCCCTTCGGGCCGACAAGGTCGACCTTCACGATGACGGTCATCGACCAGGCGAAGCCCTGGCTGATGCCAAGCAGCGCGTTGGCGGCGATGACCCAGTTCCAGTCTGGCGCCCAAATGATCATGAAGGGCACCGGCAGGCCGAACAGCCAGCCGAGAACCAGCACGCGCTTGCGCCCCCATTTGTCGGCGAACTGTCCGGAGACAAGGTTGGCCAGCGCCTTGACGACGCCGAAGCTGACGATGAAGGAGACGACCAGCGTGGTCGAGGCGAGCCCGAATTCCTCTGAGCCGATCAACGGCACGACGGTGCGTTCGATGCCGACCATGCCGCCGACGAATGCATTGATAAGCACAAGCAGCGCGAACTGCCGCCAGTTGGCCTTGAGACCGAGGCTCACTGCTGGCGCCGCGATCGTTGTCATGCGGCACCGGCATTGATGGCTCGGGTGCGTGCGGCCATCACTACATCTATCCCGTTCGGCAGCCGTCAGAGCCGGAGCCAAGGCTGCTAAGGGATAGAAGGGGCTTCTCGGCCACGGACTTGTCTCCTCGGGGGCCGTGTGATACGTATCATTCAATAATTATGTTGAATGAACTAGCGTGGCTGCTACCCTGATGTCAATCCGCAATCCGAAGCAGGCACTTTACCAGCAGTTCGCGGTTGTCGCGAAGGCTCTGGGCAATCCGCAGAGGCTGGAACTGATCGAGCAACTCGCGCAGGGTCCGCGCAGCGTGGAAGCCTTGGCCGCCAAGTTTGCGCGTCCGGTGGCGAATGTCTCGCAGCATCTCCAGGCGATGCGCCGCGCCGGACTCGTGACGTCAGAGCGCGATGGCAAGTTCGTCAACTACCGGCTCGCAGATGAAAGCGTACTTGCCGCCTTCGCCTCCATTCGAGTCGTTGCCGAGCGGCATTCGGCCGAGGTCGAACGCATCGTGAGGGGCTATTTCGACCGGCGCGACGATATGGAGCCCGTGTCCCGGGAAGAACTGGCCGCGCGAATGAAAGACGGGCTCGTTACAGTCATCGACGTCCGACCGCCCGATGAGTTTGCGCTCGGACATCTGCCCGGCGCGATCAACGTCCCCCTCGGCCAACTGGAACAGCGGTTGTCCGACCTCGCGGCGAAGCCCGAGATTGTCGCCTACTGCCGCGGTCCGTGGTGCGTGATGTCATTCGAGGCGGTCGCATTGCTGCGTGAGCACGGCTTCCGCGCACGCCGCATGGAAGATGGCCTGCCCGAGTGGCGTGACGCGGGCTTAGCTGTCGAGGCTTGATCGACTTCAACTTCAAAGTCCCCCTCACTCAGTCCTTTTTGCCGTAGCAAGGTTGACACATCACGTTAGTCCGTGCTAACGCGTTAGTGGTGACTAACGTGAACAACAACAGCTGGACCGCCCTGGGCGACCCCACCAGGCGCACGATCTTCGAACTCTTGGTCGAGCATCCGCGTTCGGTTACCGAGTTGGCGCGTGCCCTGCCGGTGAGCCGGTCGGCGGTCTCGCAGCATCTGAAGGTGTTGAAAGAGGCAGGGCTCGTGGCTGCCACGCCGGACGGCAAGCACCGCATCTACCGCGTCGAACCCGACGGGCTGGCGGCGCTTCGCACAGAGCTCGACCGGTTCTGGATGAAGACGCTCGCTGCCTTCAAGCAAGCTGTCGAACAACCGCGAAAGGAGTGAAAAATGAACACGCAAGCAGCAGACACCTTGGTAAGGCACTCGATCGTGGTCGAGGCGCCGATCGAGCGCGCCTTCGAGGTCTTCACGGAGGATTTTGGCAAGTTCAAACCCAGGGAGCACAATCTGCTCGCCGTGCCGATTGCCGAGACCGTGTTCGAGCCGCGCGTCGGCGGCCATATTTATGATCGCGGCGTCGACGGCAGCGAGTGCCGCTGGGCGCGCGTGCTGGCTTGTGAGCCGCCGCACCGTGTGCTGCTCAGTTGGGACATCAGCCCGCAATGGCGGTTGGAGACCGATCCGAACAAGGCCAGCGAGTGGGAAGTCCGCTTCACTGCCGAGACGGCTAATCGGACCCGCCTGGATCTCGAGCATCGCAAACTGGAGCGCCACGGCGCCGGCTGGGAAAGCGTGCGCGATGGTGTCGCCGCCGATCAAGGCTGGCCGCTCTACCTGCAGCGATACGCCGACCTGTTCGGGCGTCGGGCCTGACGGCCACATCCGCAAGCATCAGACCGAATCCGGCCTCGCGGCCTGCAATCCCGTAAGCTCAGGAGTTATTCGCGGTGGCGACACTGCCGCGGATAACGTCCCTTGCCTACCCGGCGCCCGACAAGCGTAGGCGCAATAATTGCCTGACCAGCATGCCCAACGCCGCTTCGGATGCGGGGACGGCTCCGCGCGAAGCGGATGATGGCTGACGAAGGTCAGAACGGTATAGGCTAAAATGGTCACGCATTTGTGAGCTGTATGATAAGCCTATTCGGGATTATGGGTCTAATCTTGAAGCGTGCGTCGTCTTAAGTGTCACTAGTAATAGTCCCTGCAGGGCCGCCGCTCAGGAATAATGCTGATGGAACGCAAGCTCGCGGCAATCATGGCCGCCGATATCGTCGGCTACAGCCTGCTGATGGCTGAAAACGAGGCTTCCACCTACACGAAGCTGCGCGCTGTTTTTGATGAGCTCATTGACCCGACCACTGCCCGCCATGGCGGGCGCATCGTCAAGACGGCGGGAGACGGCTTTCTCGCCATGTTTCCAAGCGTCAACGAAGCGGTTGATGCGGCGCTGGCCATACAGGAAGGCTTCGACAAGGGCCCGTTCGAGCTGCGCATCGGCATCAATCTTGGCGATGTCATCGAAGATGACGGCGACGTATACGGCGACGGCGTCAATGTGGCCGCCCGTCTTGAGGCCATGTGCGATCCGGGGCAGATATTCGTCAGCGGCGCCGTGGTGATGGCGGCCGACCGCAACAGCGCGGACAGGTTCGTCCGCATCGGCCGCAGGCGGGCCAAGAACATTCCCGAACTTCTCAACGTCTACCGCGTAAGGCGCGCGGGCTCTGCGTGGTCGCCATGGCGGCACGTGCCGCAGGTGCTGCGCAGCACCGCCGCCCGCTGGTCTTATGGCGTAGCCGCCATAGCCCTCATCCTCATCGGCACCCAAATCCAGCCGCTCCCCCTGGCAGCCATGGTCAGCCGCATCCCGGGGGTCTTGTCGATGGACCAGAGCCGCTCAGACCCCCGGCCGTCAGTGGCGGTCATGCCTTTTGCCGCGATGAGCGGCAGCGGCGAGCAATCGTATTTCGCGGACGGACTGGCCGAGGATGTGACGACAGCCCTTGCCCGCAATTCAGAGCTGCAGGTCATCGCGCGCGATTCCACCTACGCCGTGCACGGGCAGGGTACGGACGTGCGCAAGCTCGGGGCGAAGCTCGGCGTTGATTATGTGGTTGAAGGCAGCGCCCGCCGTGAAGGCGACCAGCTTCGCGTGTCGGCGCAGCTGATCGACGTAAAGACAGGCGCGCATCTGTGGTCGCGCAGTTTTGACCGGCAGGTCGCCGACGTGTTCACCGTCCAGAGCGAGCTGACCACCGAAATCGTCGCGCAGATCGCGCCCTATATCGGCAGGAGCGAGGCGGCGGCGGCAGCGGAACGCCCGACCGACAACCTGCAGGCCTATGACCTCGTGCTGCAGGCCCGCAACCGCTACCGGCACGGCGGCGATGACCCGCAGGACATTCTGGAGGCGCGGGGCCTCTACCAGCGCGCCCTTGAAATGGACCCGTCCTATGCGGCCGCCCGCGCGGGCCTCGCGCTGACCTTTATCGCCAGCGTGGCGCAGAGCGGTGACGGCCGGGAAAACGCGCCGGAACTCCATCTTGGGCTTAGCGAAGCTCGGCAGGCGGTCCGTCTCGACCCCAATCTTGGCCTTGGCTATCAGGTCATCAGCTTCGGGCTTGCCCTGCAGGGCGACTATTCAGGCGGCTTGCAGGCCGCACGGCGCGCTGTGGAGCTCAACCCTAACGATCCCGACAGCATGATGGCGCTTGCAAAGGCGCAGGTTCGCTTCGGGGAATATGATGATGCCGTCGCCAACGCAGAGCGGGCCCGCCGCCTTCATCCTATGGCGCCCGAGTACTACGCCTATGTGCACGGGCAGGCGCTCTACGCGGCTGACCGCCGCGATGAGGCTTCCGCCGTCATAGAAGAGTGCCTGATCCGGGCGCCGCGTGATGCAAACTGCCTTCTGATTCAGGCCGCTTTGCAGAGCGGGGGCGGCGACATCGAGGCAGCCCAGCAGACGATGGCAAAGCTGGTCGAGGCGCATCCGGCATTCTCGCTGGAAGCAGAGCGCGCTTACCGCCGGTTCGGTGACAGGCCGCTGATGGAAGAGTTCCTGCAGGACCTCGCAAAGGCCAAGGCTCCTGAATCCGCCTGACAGTTTTTACAGAGCGACTTCAATCATATAGCGGTGCCCAGTTTCATCCATTTGGGCGCGCCAATTTTTGCCATTCCACGCCGATACGTTGGCGGGTGGAGGAAGTTACGAGCAGCCTATGACCGACGCAGCACGTCCTGCCATTCGAGATGACGGTCGATCTGCGCTTTTGCGAACGGACAAAGCGGAATGATGGCGACCCCTTCGCGCCGGGCATCCTCGACCGCCTGGCGTACCAGTCGCTCGCCGACCTTGCGCCCGCGCAACGCCGCTGGAACTTCGGTATGGTCGATGATGATCAACCCTTCGCCGGCCCGGCTATAGGTCATCTCAGCTTCGATGCCGTCGACGAGCATCCGGTAGCGTCCCTTCGATGCGGTATCCTCCCGCTCGACCTTTTCGACGGTCAAGGGAGAGGCAGGGCCCGGCTGCTCGGCGTCATGCGGCCGCGCCTGACCCCGCCGCCCCGGCATGCAGTCCAGTAGGTCGCGGTCCCATCTTCCGAGATCGGCCGCAGCGTCGTAGGTCGAGACGAGAAACTCCATAAGCGCCGCGTCGGGATTTGCAGCCGACTGAACGGCATCGTACGGCAGGATGAATTCCGATAGGCCCTCATGCCAAAACGCGCCCTCGGGCCGCACCGAGGCGCCCCGGAAGCCACTCGGCGCCGGATAGGCGTAGGCGTAGAAGGCGGGATAATCGATGCCGCCACCGCCGGGCCAGAAACCTGCTGAGCAGACCTCGCGGTCGTAGGCTTCCTGTGCCACATCGTTGGGCAATGAAGGAATGCCGCCGGGGTGGAGAGGCGCGCGCCGCCCTGAAAAGCGGGTGACGGCCAGGTCAAAACTGCCCCAGAACAGGTGAACGGGACTGGACTTGCCAAGAAAGGAGGTCCGGAACCGATTGAATACCCTGTCGACCGCCACCGATGCGTGATGGAAGCGCTGAACTGCTTCCCGGTCATAGGGCCGGTCGCGATGATCTTCGGTGAACGGCACGGGATTGGGCACCTCGTTCGGATTGCCGTTAAAGGTCGGCGTGCCTCCAAGTTCGGAAATCAACTGCACGAAATTCGCGTGGAACGCCGCGACTGTGGATGGCCCGAGCGCAAACGATGCCATGCGACCATTGCCGCATGCGCCGACAACCATGTGGTTCCGAAGGTCGAAGAGGATCTCGATGCCCGGGCCGTCGGGGATAGGCGAGGAGGTCAGGCCGAGCGGCGTGACATAGAAGGTCGCGTTCCAGGAATGGTTGAGCCACGGGGTATGAGCAAGGCGATATTTCCCGGCGATCTGCAAATAGAGATGCAGGGCCGAACACGTCTCGCGCCAGCCGAGGTAATCCAGGTGGGGCCACTTGTTGCTCATTGTGCTTTCTCCATTCAGAAACATATCCGGCACGCGACGCGTCATCTCGTCTGAACCGCCCGGGTCCGTGCACCCAGGCGACCTCGTTCTAGCGCCGGTCATTCTTAGCGCCGGTCAGTCCGGTACGGAATGTGCTCATCTCGGTCATCGATCGGGAGATCGAAACATCCCTTGCCCCCAGCCCTCGGCGCGCCATTCGGCCTTCGCTTCTTCGATGCGGTCCTTCGAGGAGGCGACGAGTTCCACCAGATATAGCGCGGTCCGCTGAGCGTTGCGCCGCCGCCCGGTTCGATTGCTGGGTTCCAACTCATGCGCGTCATCCTCACTTAGGCCGTCCAGACAGCCTCGCCCTTGCCGATGCGAATGCCCGATTTCGACTAATCCGAACCGCGAGCGGGAAGAGCGCTTTCGGCCGACAAATGCCTAAACTGGCGAGCGACCGTCTGCCCAACTAGTCCTGTGATACGTCTAGCTGTGTCGCAGCAAGTGGAACGTGCGGGCGATGTCGCCGAACGCGACGGCTCGCAGTAGTGCGACCGTCGAACACGGTTCCTTGACAATGCTTTGAACCGTTCGCGTTCTAACGATCAACTCCCCAAAGATCCGGGTTCTGTTTGAAATACTCGATCAGCAACTCGGTGAGCACCCGCACTTTCCGCGTGGGATGCTGACCCGGCGGGCGGACGACATATGCGGCCCCCGGAGGTACCGGATAGCGTGTCATGATCGGGACCAGCGCGCCGGAGGCCACATATTCATGCGTGATGCAATCGGGGAGCCAGGCGATGCCGAGACCTGCCACTGCGGCGGCGGCAAGCGCCGTGGCGCTGTCAGCCTTGAACCTGCCCTGCGGCTGGACCGTAACAATCTTGTCGCCATCCATGAACTGCCAGGCTTCTGTTCCCTGCATGAGGGCCTGATGGGTGACGAGTTCGTCCGGAGACTCGGGTGACCCGTGCGCCTTGATGTAATCCGGGCTCGCGACAAGCTTTCCATGGATCGGCCCGACGCGCTTCGCGACCAGGTTGGAGTCGTGAAGGTAGGCGCCCCGGATCGCGCAATCGAAACCCTCTGCGATGAGATCGACGAAGCGATCGCTGTAGGAAGTATGGATGTGAAGTTTCGGGTGCAGACGCGCCATTTCCGCGAGCACGGGGGCGAAGTGGGTCGCGCCGAAAGTAAGCGGCATGGCAACCCTCAGGCGGCCGCGCAGCTCACCGGTCGGGAGAATCGTTTCCCTGGCCGTGTCGATCTCGGCGCTCGCCCGGGCCGCATGATCCCTGAAAGTGGTTCCCGCTTCGGTGAGCGCGGCGCCGCGGGTCGTTCGTGCAAGCAGCTGGACGCCAAGCTCTGCTTCTATCCGGAAGAGTCGCCGACTGACGATCGATTTGGAGACGCCGAGCCGGCGCGCTGCGGCCGATACGCCCCTTGCATCGGCCACTGCGACAAATGTCTGTAGATCTTCGATGTCCAATCGACGTTCCTCATTTCGCGACACGGCTTGCCTGACTATTGCACTACCCCATCACCCAAAGGAACAGCAAATTGCGCCAAGGCAACGTCGCCCGCCGGCGCATGTCTCCGCGTGAACCCATTGCCGCCCACAACGGCAGAGAAAGGAAGTCTTGATGACCCCCCGTAACGGCCTTGATTCGCTTCTTCGTCCCGAAGACTCGGTACTCGTTCTGATCGACCACCAGCCTTACCAGCTCACGAACCTGAACAGCCACGACCCGCATATGGCGGTCAACAATGCTGCGGGTCTGGCGAAGGCTGCCAAGGCATTTAGCGTACCGACCATCCTCACGAGCGTGCTCGCTGACCGAGGCGGGCTCATCTTTCCGCAGATCACCGACGTCTTCCCTGGCCAGGAGGTGATCGACCGGATGCTTATCAACACCTGGGAAGACCAGAAGGTCGTCGACGCGGTCAAGAAGACCGGCCGCAAGCAGTTGATCATCGCCGGTCTGTTCACGGAGATCTGCGTCGCGATGCCGGCGATCCAGGCTGCCGGCGAAGGATGGGACGTCACGGTCATCACGGACGCCTGCGGCGGCGTGTCGGTTGAAGCCCATGAGGTGGCGATCCAGCGCATGATCGCGGCCGGCTGCAACATGATGACGTGGATGGCGCTCGCGTGCGAATGGCAGCGCGACTACACGAGGGCCGAGACCCTGCCTGCATTGATCGAGCTCCTCAAGGATCACATGGCCGGCAGCGGCATGGCGTACCTGTGGGAGCAGCAGCTGCTCAACACGCCGGTGCCGAGCGAAGGCTGATCCGGGCCGGGATGGCGAGCATTTCGGTGAGCGTCGGGATCGATCCGTTTGCCGGCCCTCGCCATCCTCGTCCTGCAGAGAAGCCCCTGCAATGTCGCGAACAGTTTCCGATTCACGCAAATGCCGCACCCGCTTGCCCCGGCTGGCCCGAAATCATCGTGGCCTCGCCTGCCTCTCCGTTGTGGCGATAGGCGGGGACGTCGGCCTGGTTCGACCGGGCATGGACCCGGTTCCGCTCGGCCTCATCCTAGCTGCGCTGTCAGGCGTTGGCGGCATGGCCGGGTTTTTGGCGGCTTTTCCCGCAGCCGTCATCTCTGACGCTGGGGATTAGCCACAGGCCATCATGCATTCGTCATCCTAGGGCGAAGCAAAGAGCGCAGCGACGCGGCGAAGACCCTGGGATCCATGCCGCTACCTCGGAGCGTTGCTGCGGTGCAGAACCTTTGATCGCCGACGGACAGCGCCCCCCTCTGTCCTGCCGGACATCTCCCCCACTTGGGGGGAGATCGGCAGCTTCGCGGACAGCGTCCCTTCTGCAAGGTTTGTGGTTGGCGAAAATCATTGATGAAGGCCAATCTCCCTCCTTGTGGGGAGATGTCCGGCAGGACAGAGGGGGCGCAAAGGATCGCTACAGGGCGCTTTTATTCTGGGCCGCCGCATTCCTCGGCGGATGTCACGGCCCCATTGGATCTCAACAGGACTGCATTGCCTCAACCCGAGAAGCGGAGCGCATCGACGAGCAGGGCGAAAGCCGGCGACGCTTGGCGACGGCTTGGATAGTAGAGGTGGTATCCCGGCCAGGGCGGGGACCACTCCTTAAGCACCCGCATCAGGCGGCCGCTTTCCAGATGACGCTCCGCGACATCCTCCGGCACATAGGCGAGGCCGAAACCAGCCAGCGCCGCCTCGAGAATCTCGAGGGTGCCATTGAGGACGATCTGGCCGTCCACCCGCACCTTCAGCTCGCGACCATCGCGCTCGAAATCCCAGGCCCAAAGCCCGCCATTGATGGAAAAGCGCTGGTTGATGCAAACGTGGTCGGTCAGCTCCTGCGGCGTCGTTGGCGGCGGCCGCCTGGCGAAATACGACTGCGTCCCGACGACGGCGAAGCGGATGTCCGGTCCGACGCGCACCGCGATCATGTCTTTTGCAACACGCTCTCCCATTCGCACGCCCGCGTCGAACCGTTCGGCAGCAATATCCGTCAGTGCGTTGTCGAGGAAGACCTCGACGGTGACTTCGGGATAGTCCGGTAGGAGCTTCGCCAGCTTCGGCCAGATGACGGCGTTGAACGCGTGATCGCTTGCCGTGAGCCGAATGGTGCCGGCGGGCTTCTCCCGCAATTCGCTCAACGCCTCGACCTCGGCCTCGATCTCCTCAAAGCGCGGGCCGATATTGCGCAGCAGCCGCTCGCCGGCCTCTGTAGGTGAAACGCTGCGGGTCGTTCTCGTCAGCAGCCGAATGCCCAGCCGCTCTTCCAGATCGCGGACCGTGTGGCTGAGCGTGGACTGCGAAATTCCGAGCTGCGCAGCGGCGCGCGTGAAGCTGCCCTCCCGCGCAACCGCCAGAAACGCCAGAAGCATATCGGTTCGTCCGCGCTGCATTTATGGCTCCGCCCCATAAGTTTGTGCGGATTATACGGACTAATCGAGCGAACTGCACACACTCAATCGATCGCGATTGCCGACAGCCCCCGCAAATTTCCCGAACGGCGGCGCGAACCCGGCTGGGCAAACACGATGAAGGAAGAACCGGCGGCAGTTCATTCGCACCGCTGCCATTCATGGCCCCGACCGATAGGTCCTATCGGGGAGCGGGCGCTAATCAAGGCGCCTCAAGCGCCCTAAGCTTTTAGCGTCGCACACGCACCCAGCGTGTCTTCGGGCCGGGGCCATCCATATCTTGGGCCGCGAATTGGCGGATCATCACGAAAGCGACAATCGACATGTCTGATAGCCAAAGAACTTCGACAGCCAGTTCGGACATAACGCGCCGGGAGCTCATGCAAGCGGCTGCTGTGACTGGCGGTGCTCTTTTAGGAGAACAATTCGTGCCCGGAGCTATATCTCCGGCGCTGGCCCAGGCTGCCGGCGCCGCGACGGCGCCGCTCGATGTGTCGCTGCGCATCAACGGGACGGAGCACCGGCTTTCGCTCGACCCGCGCACGACGCTGCTGGATGCGCTGCGCGAGCACCTGCATCTGACGGGCTCGAAGAAGGGCTGCGGCCTCGGCCAATGCGGCGCCTGCACGGTGTTGATGGATGGCATGCGCGTGAAGGCGTGCCTCTCGCTCGCCGCGCTCGCTCAGGGCCGCGAAATCAAAACCATCGAAGGATTGGCGCAGGGCGATGAGCTCCACCCGTTGCAGGCGTCCTTCATCGAGCGCGATGCCTTCCAGTGCGGCTATTGCACGTCGGGGCAGATCATGGCCGGCGTCGCCTGCATCAGCGAAGGCCATGCCGGGTCGCCACAGGAGATCCGCGAATGGATGAGCGGCAATCTGTGCCGTTGCGGCGCCTACGACCATATCGTCGCGGCCATCCAGGACGCGGCTGCCGTGTCCAACTCGACGCAGGAGGGCTGAGCCATGCATCCCTTTGTGCTCGAACGTCCGCGCGACCTTTCCGCTGTCCTCGCCCTCGGCGCCCAGGCCGGCCGCAATGATGCGCCGGTCGAATACATCGCCGGCGGCACCGACATGGTGCAGCTTCTGCAGGAGAATGTCCGCCGACCGGATCGGCTTGTGAGCCTCGCGGGAGTTCTCGACGACGGCATCGAGATCGGTCCGCAAGGCCTGAGGCTTGGCGCCGCCGCCACGATGGCGGAGGTGGCCGCCCATCAAGCTGTGGTCGAGCAGTTCCCTCTGATATCCCAGGCGCTGCTGAATTCGGCGAGCCCGCAGGTCCGCAACCAGGCGACCATGGGCGGCAATCTGCTTCAGCGCACGCGCTGTCCCTACTTTCGCGATGTCGGCTACGAGGCATGCAACAAGCGCGTGCCTGGCTCCGGCTGCGCCGCCCTGGACGGCGAGAACCGCTGGCACGCAGTGCTCGGCACGAGCGACAACTGTATCGCCGTTCACCCGTCGGACCAAGCGGTTGCCCTGGTGGCGCTCGATGCGTCGGTCGAGCTCCGAGGAACTGGCGGTGACCGTTCCGTGCCGCTCTCCGATCTCCATCGCCTTCCCCGCGATACGCCGCACCTCGAAACCGTTTTGGAACCGGGCGAAGTGATCACCGCGATCACGGTCCCGGCGAGGGCGGCAGGACTGCGGTCTCACTATCTCAAGGTACGCGATCGCGCCTCCTTCGAGTTCGCCGTGGTCTCGGCCGCGGTCGCAATCGAGACGGACGGCGCTCGCATCCGGCAGGCCCGCGTAGCGCTCGGCGGCGTTGGAACGAAACCCTGGCGCCTGCCGAACGTCGAGACCGCTCTCGAGGGCGCCGACTTCGAGCCAGCGGTGCTCCGCCAGGCGGCGGCGCTCGCAGCAGACGGCACACGGGGTCGCGGCGACAACGGTTTCAAGATCGAACTCATGCAGCGCGCCATCGTGCGTGCGGTCGAAATCGCGGGAGCACGCGCATGACTGCTGCCTTGATCGGAAAATCCGTCAGCCGCGTCGATGGCCGCCTGAAAGTTACCGGCGCCGCGACCTATGCCGCCGAGTTCGAGGTACCCAACCTCGTCCATGCCGCCGTCGTCAGGAGCATTGTCGCGAACGGCCGCATTGCATCCATCGACACGGCGGAGGCCGAACGGGCGCCCGGCGTAATCGCGGTTGTGACGCACAGCAACGCGCCCAGGCTCGCCTACCAGCCGCATAAGGGCCTCCCCGACGCAGCCGTTGGCGAGCGCCTGCATGTGCTGCAGGACGACCGAGTGACTCACCAGGGCCAGCCGATCGCGCTGGTGGTCGCCGAGACGCTTGAACAGGCGGTTTACGCGGCGGAGGTCGTGCGGATCACCTACCGGAATGAAGCGGCGGCCACCGACATGGAAAGCGTCGATCCAGTTCTGCCTACCGGGAAACCGGCGGAGTGGGAGATACGGCGAGGCCGACCCGACAGCGCCTTCGAACAAGCGGAATTCCGGGTCGACCAGACCTATGTGATCCCGCGCGAGAACCACAATCCGATAGAGATGTTCGCCACCATTGCCTCATGGCAGGGCGGCAGCCTGACCCTGTGGGACAAGACACAGTGGGTGCACAACGTCGCCGAGGAGATCGCCGCCGTGTTCGGCATCGCTGCCGAGAACGTGCGTGTCATCTCGCCCTTCGTCGGCGGCGCGTTTGGTTCGGCGCTGCGCTGCTGGCCGCATGTCACGCTCGCCGCGCTGGGCGCCCGTGTAGCCGGACGGCCAGTCAAGCTGGTGCTGTCGCGGCGCGAAATGTATTACGGCGTCGGCTTCCGTCCTCACACGGTGCAGCGGGCCGCGCTTGGCGCCTCCCGTGACGGCCAGCTCCAGGCCATCCGGCACGAGGGCCACCAGGAGACCTCGACCTACGAGGAGTTCACCGAGGCGCTGCTCAGCGCGACCCGGTTCCTGCACTCCTGCCCGAACGTCCACACGCGCCATCGCATCGCGCCGATGAACGTCCACACGCCGACCTACATGCGCGCGCCCGGTGAGGCGAGCGGCATGTATGCCCTGGAATCGGCCATGGACGAGTTGGCGGTCGCGCTGAACATGGATCCCGTCGAACTGCGGTTGCGCAACGAGCCGGACCGGGACGAATTTAGGGATCTCCCGTTCTCGAGCCGATCGACGAAAGAGTGCTACCGGGCCGCCGCCGAGCGTTTCGGGTGGGCACAAAGGAACGCCGCGCCGCGCTCCATGCGCGACGGGCGCTCGCTGATTGGCTGGGGCATGGCCAGCGCCACCTATCCGATGAACTATGCACCCGCCTCGGCCATGGCCCGGCTCTTGCCGGACGGCACTGCCGACGTGATGAGCGCAGCAAGCGACATGGGACCCGGCACATGGACATCGATGACGCAGGTCGCGGCGGACACGCTGGGCCTGCCGATCGAGCGGGTCAAGTTCACGCTTGGCGACACCCGCCTGCCGCGCGCCCCTATCCACGGCGGTTCCATGACCATGGCGAGCGTCGGCAGTGCGGTGCAGGCGGCTTGCCGCAAGGCGCGCGACGACGCGCTGGGACGCGCCGGCGCCAACGATCTCGAAGAGGCCATGGAGCGTCTCGGCCAAGTCATCGAGGCAACGGCCGACGTCGCTCCCGGAGATGAGACGAAGCGGTTTTCCATGCACGCCTTTGGCGCCGTGTTCGTGGAGGTGGCCGTCGATCCCGATCTCGGCGAGACGCGCGTGCGGCGCATGGTCGGCGCCTATGGCGCCGGCCGCGTCGTCAACCCGAAGATCGCCCGCAGCCAGTGCATCGGCGGGATGATCGGCGGCATCGGCATGGCCCTCATGGAGCACTCGATTGTCGACCCCCGCAACGGGCGCGTCACCAATGCCAATCTCGCCGAATACGCCGTGCCGGTGCACGCCGACGCGCCGCCTGTCATGGACGTGATCTTCGTCGATGAGCACGACCCGCACGTGAACCCGCTCGGCGTGAAGGGCCTCGGCGAGATCGCGCTGGTCGGCGTCGCGCCGGCGATCGCCAATGCCATTTTCCACGCTACCGGAAAGCGCATCCGCGAACTGCCGATCACGCCGGACAAGCTGCTCTGATCCACCTCGTCGAAAACGAAGGGGCTTGAGACATGATCATCACCCGCAGAGACGTCCTTGCCGCGACAAGTGCTTTCGCCGCTGTCGCTGCAGCAGGCCAGGTTGGCGCAGCCTCTGTTCAAGGAAGGAATGAGACAATGAAGATCACCCGAGTTGGATCACAGCCGTCCGGCCCCGGGCCGGCCGATTCCTTTACTGGCGCCGTGCACATCGATGCGCTCTTCCAGGCGCCCGAGCCGGCGCGCGTTGGTGGCGCCAGCGTCACGTTCGAGCCTGGCGCCCGCACCGCGTGGCACACGCACCCACTCGGCCAGACGCTGATCATCACGGCCGGTCTCGGCCGGGTCCAGCGCGAAGGCGCGCCAGTCGAAGAGATCCGACCAGGTGACGTCGTCTGGATTCCGCCTGGCGTGAAGCATTGGCACGGCGCGTCTGCGACCACGGCGATGACGCATCTCGCTATCCAGGAATCGCTTGATGGCAAGCCGGTCGAATGGCTGGAGAAAGTCAGCGACGAACAATACCGCAGCTGAACGTCAGCGGCACTCGGCGTCTCGCGCGTTGCGGGGTCTCGCTGCTCCGAAATCCTATGGGGCACGCTGCCGACTCGGCACCGATCGCGGCTGCGCATGCGCTTTTCCTTCTCCCCTTGTGGGAGAAGGTGGCCTCGCCCACGGGTCTTGCCTCCGGCAAGCCCGAGGACAGGCTCCGCGAGGTCGGATGAGGGGTGTTCCAGCTTGGCACCGACGCACTCCGTCCAGCACCCCTCTTCCGTCTCGGCGCTGCGCGCCGATCCACCTTCTCCCACAAGGGGAGAAGGAAAGAGATACCATCATATCAGCGATGGTCGGGCGCAACCTGCTTGCCTCTTCCCAGGAAGAGCGTT